>NZ_CP009516.1:940988-1254651 GCF_000970285.1 Methanosarcina horonobensis HB-1 = JCM 15518
TCCGGTATATGGAGCTGCTCTGGAGCAATCAACCGGTTCGAATGATCCAGACAGTACCTGGATAGAAGCCTGTCTGTGGCTTCAGTCGTATACTCCTGACCCTGGCATGGATTACAACGCTATTTATGAGGCTCCTGAAGATGGAGAGCTTTTCGATTACCCTGATACTGCATATGGAGTCATGTCGTGGTGGGATTACGGCCATTACATAGAAACCCTCGGGCACAGGATGCCCAATGCGAATCCTTTCCAGGCTGGAATCGGAGGGCGAAGAGGAAGCATAAATGAAGAGAACCAGCCAGGGGCTGCAACCTTTTTTACTGCCCAGTCAGAAGAAGAGGCAACTGCAGTGCTTGAAGCTGTTCACCCTGACCCGGATAAAGCCGGAGCGCGTTATATCGTATCCGATGGAAAAATGGCTACTACTATATTCATGGCAATGCCAGAATGGACTCTTGATACCGCAGGATACTACCAGCCTTACTGGACAGGCAGCAGCTACACATACCTTCCTTCCATGCGTTACTTCGATTCAATGGAGTCCAGACTGCACATTCTTGATGGAAACGGTCTTAAACAGTACCGTCTTGTCCACGAAACCTGGGCTTATCAGACTCAGGAATCTGTTTATAAACAGGTCTATAACCTTCTTCACGGAAGTAGTATCCCTGAGGTTGATACCGGTTATGTCAAGATTTTCGAGTACGTTAAGGGTGCAAAAGTCACAGGAACGGCTTCTCCTAACGAGACCGTCAATATAAAGACTACAATTTTAACGGGTCAGGGAAGGACCTTTGAGTACTCCCAGTCAACAACTTCCGACTCTGAAGGCAGGTATGAGTTCACCGTGCCTTACTCAACCGAAGGTCCCATCTCAGGGGAAACTCAGTTCGATACTGCTCCTGCAGGTCCCTATGTCGTAAGCTATGGGAACACTACCAGGGAAGTAAGGGTCAATGAAGAAGCTGTGTTAAAAGGAGAGGAAGTAAAGGTCTGATGAAGGCAAGAAACTGGAGATTTAATCCAAAGAAGCAGGTTTAAGTTCCAGTTTCTGCTGCACATCTTCTTTTCCTTCTTATTTTTATTCTTTCTTTACTTTTTTATTTTATATCCGCTACCTAAATATACTATTAAAAAACCTACTTCACAGGTGATGTGTGATGGAAAACCCTATCAAAGGCCGAGTCTGGAAATTCGGAAACGATATAGATACCGATTTAATCATCCCGGGAAAGTACCTGCGGACAAAGGATATGCAGGTTTTTGCAGCTCATGCTATGGAAGGCATTGACCCTGAGTTTGCAAAAAAGGCAAATCCCGGGGATATTATTGTTGCAGGGGACAATTTTGGCTGCGGTTCCTCAAGAGAACAGGCTCCTCTTGCTTTAAAGCATGCAGGAATAGCCTGTGTTGTAGCAAAGTCTTTTGCAAGGATATTTTTTAGAAACGCAATTAACGTTGGGCTACCCCTGATGGAAGCTGACATTGAATGCGAGGAAGGAGACGAGATTGAAGTTGATCTGCTCAAAGGTGAAGTCAGAGTTTTCGGAAAAGGTGTATTTAAAGGGAACAAGTTGCCAGACTTCCTGCTAGATATGCTTACGGACGGCGGGCTTGTTGGGCATAGGAAAAAAGTTCAGAGTCAGCAGAAAGAAGAGTCAATTTAACTGATCATTTAGTAACGAAATTAATCAAGTCTTACCTATATCACCTATACTACCTGATCAATAAATCTGTGAGATCTACCAATTAACAGCACAAATAGCCGATACTTATGATTTTTCCAGATGAGTACAAACATGTGGGAGTAACAAAAGCCCTCCCTGCAGGCACTGAAGAGCTAATTTATTTCCTTACGGAGTACCTGATCGAAGAAAGAGAAAATCACGAAACAGGTAGCTCTGAATATGCAGTTTACCATGTTATTAAGAGCGGAGACGGACTTCTCAGAAAGGTTGAAGCTCTCGAGCTGATTGCTTCAGGAGAAGAAGTTGTCAGATACGACAGAGAACTAAATATAAAAGACCGTACCCTCCTGATTGAAACCGCATTAAAACTTTGCAAGGGCAAAGTAAGCACTGTTATTTTTACTGGCGTAGATAGACATGTTACAATTGTTCATGAGCCTGATCCCTCCGGTATTCTCGAAATAGAAATTCTTGATGTCGCACCCCCTGAGCCTGCCTGGCTTTCCCAGGTCGTGAGGAGGCTTGAAGCCAGCGGGATTTTCGGGGACCTTCAGGTTCGGTTTACTGAAAAGATAATTGACCTCAGGCGTTTTGAAGGGGAAAGAACTGTTTTTCCATGCAGTGCATCAGGGCTTGAAGGGAAATGCCTTGACTCTGATATTCTTACCGAAGACGGGCATCTGCTTATAGGGTGTGAGATTTCAAAAACTCTTTTTGAGATGCGTTTTCCGGAACTTGAATACTCCTTCATAAACATCTGTCCTTTTAAATCGGAAATAGTCGTACCTTCAAAAGCCTTCATTACGCGCTGTTGCAGGTCAGAAAAGTCAGGGGTTGTAAATATTTCAGGTTTTGAAGGGGCTGTTGTCCACTGGGGAGCGTCGGAATACCAGGTTGCAGAAGCTATCAGAAATCTTGTAAACAGACTCAGGAATAAAGACAGTTCATTACAAAATCAGTAATGCAGCCAGAAAACCTTTAAGTACCAGGTTACTTATTGTTCGAAACTCATGTAAAATGAAGGTGGAATAACTTTTCGATGCCTTTTCTAACAAATTTCCTTTTAGGGCTCGGGCTTGCAATGGATGCTTTTGCAGTTTCCATGTCAAGCGGCACTACAGTTCGGCCTTTCAGGGTAAGCGATGCCCTTAAGCTGGCTGTTTTTTTCGGGAGCTTTCAGGCTCTTATGCCGGTACTGGGCTGGATTGGAGGAAGTACGGTAAGCGGTTTTGTTTCAGATTATGCTCCCTGGATTGCGTTCGGGCTTCTTGCTTTTATCGGGGGTAAAATGATTTACGAAGCTCTTTACGGGGATCCGGATGGGAAGGTAAATTCACTTAATTACTCCGTGCTTTTCCTTTTAGCAGTTGCAACAAGCATAGACGCCCTTGCAGTGGGGATAAGCTTTGCTTTTCTGGGGACACCTATTCTTGGACCCGTTATTATTATAGGCTGTGTAACTTTTGTCATGTCTTTTTGCGGGGCAATTCTGGGATACCGGATAGGTCATTTCTTTGAGCACGAAGTTGAGATCCTCGGCGGGCTCATCCTTATCGGGCTTGGTGTAAAAATCCTTGCCGAACACCTGCTCTGGATCTGAAAAATATGTTGAGAATCTGAAAAAGTTACGCCAGATTCATATACCTCCAGCCATACATCCAGTACCATGAAACTCGCGGTAATCAAAGGAGATGGGATTGGCAGAGAGGTCATTCCTGCAGCTGTTGAAGTTCTGGACGCTTTCGGGCTTGAGCTTGAAAAAGTGCCTCTGGAACTCGGCTATGCAAGGTGGAAAAGCACAGGCACTGCAATGTCAGAAGAAGACATAGAAACCATAAAGAGCTGTGATGCAGTGCTTTTCGGGGCAGTCACCACAGTGCCTGATCCGAGTTATAAAAGTGTGCTCCTCACTATCCGTAAAGAGCTCGACCTCTATGCCAATATTCGGCCTGTAAAACCCCTCCCCGGAATAGTAGGTGTTACCGGGAGAAATGATTTCGATTTTATTATTATCAGGGAAAATACCGAAGGGCTGTACTCAGGGATTGAGGAAATAGGCCCTGATTTTTCCTGGACGAAAAGAGTAGTTACCCGAAAAGGATCTGAGAGGATTGCAGAATTTGCCTGCGAACTTGCAAAAAAGAGATCCAATAAACTGACCATTGTCCATAAATCCAATGTCCTGAAGTCAGACAAACTTTTCCTTGATGTTTGCAGGCAAACTGCAGACGCTTATGGGGTTGAGTATGGAGATATGCTGGTAGATTCCATGGCTTACAGCCTTATGATGCACCCTGAAAAGTACGATGTTGTGGTTACCACGAACCTTTTCGGGGATATCCTTAGCGATATGTGTGCAGCCCTTGTCGGAAGCCTTGGACTTGTCCCGAGCGCCAATATAGGGAAAAAATACGCTTTTTTTGAGCCTGTGCATGGGAGTGCGCCTGACATTGCAGGAAAAGGAGTTTCAAACCCTATTGCGGCAATCCTCTGCGTGAAAATGCTGCTCGAATGGATGGGTAAACCTGAAGCTCTGCTTATTGATGATGCAATAGCCTGTGTTCTTCAGAAGAAGATCATAACCCCTGACCTTGGAGGCGGGGCAAGCACGGCGGAAGTCGGTCATAAGGTTGCGAAATATGTAACGCAGAACCTTAAACAGTAATCTGAATAATTCATATCAAAAGATTTTAAAAAATTTAGAGCCTTGGAAGATGACTGTTTCTGTCCTTCGCAGGCTCTCCAGATTCATTTTCCGGTACTGGGTTATTGATTTTCTTTTGTTTCTTAATTTTTACTTTCCTGCTTCTGCTCCAATACAAGCTCAACAACTGTGGTTTCTTTCTGGAATTGCTCACTCCTGTTCAATCCCACCTGAACTTTCTGAACATCTTCTCTAAAAAATTCAAAGTGTTCATAGTACTGTGCTCTCTCAACAAGATATTCAAAGTATTCTTCCATAATGTTCCCTTTCCCATACAGTACTTCAGCTTCATGTCTTATAAATATTTGTGAGTTTCTCCTCAATTCTACTAAAAAGATTTATAGTGCCAGCAATAATAATTTTTTAGAAGAATTCTGTGAGGAACGTGAATGAACAAAAAAAATCTTATAATCTTCTTAATTCTTTTATCAGTTACTTTCTTTTCCGGCTGCACTGGTTTCACTGGTAACTTTTCCGAAAAATCGGGCAATATTGAGAGTATTGAGGACTCTGGCTCAGGTATTTGCGGGAACGACTCTGAAGTACTCTACCAAGTCTCAACAATCGACGCCCTGCTCCAGGGAGTTTACGATGGGGTTCTACCTGTTGCAGAACTTGAAACCCATGGAGACTTTGGTATAGGAACCTTTGACGGGCTCGAAGGTGAAATGCTCGCCCTCAATGGCAGTTACTACCAAATAAAAACAGATGGAATTGCCTATCCTGTATCCGGAGAAATGACAACTCCTTTTGCCACTGTCACTTACTTTGAAGCCGATGAAAGTTTCCGGCTTGAGGAGCCTGCAAACCTTACCGAGCTTGAAGCCTTTCTTGATCTTAACCTGCCTTCAGAAAATCTCTTTTACGCAGTTCGGGTTGACGGAGATTTCTCTTACATAAAAGCACGGAGTGTACCCAGACAGGAAAAACCTTATCCGAAACTGGCGGATGCGGTATCCACCCAGTCTGTCTTTGAATTTGAAAATATAAGCGGCACATTGGTAGGGTTCAGGACTCCTGAATATGTGAAAGGTGTAAACGTGCCGGGATATCACCTTCACTTTATTACAGAGGATAGAAGCGCAGGCGGGCACGTCCTGGATCTTGAGATGGAAAGCGGAGATGCTGCCCTGGATATTACCAGTGCATTTTTTATGGAACTTCCTGCCAGCGGAGACTTCTATAACGTGGAGCTAGGTCAGGATCTTCAGGCTGATATGGAAAAAGTTGAGAAATGATCTCAAGCTTCCATTTTCATATTTTTTTCCTTCATTTATTTGAAGAAACTTTCCCTGCCCATTTTATTTTTGTCTTTTTCTACGCTCGTTAATAATTTGATTTTTTCCCCTCACTCCCTTTTTATTTTTATGCTTTTCTCCTTACTTCTTCTTAATCTAATTTACGTTTTTCCCTTATTTCGTCTTGTAAATTTTTCGGTCTGTTATCTCTGTTTTATTTGTTAGTTATGCTTTAGTTTTTCTATTTTTTTCTTTATTTTTTCCATTTTCTTATGATTTTTTTGTTGAGAAGTGAATCTCAACATTCCGCCTGTTTAGAGATTTTGCAGCTTTTACTATCCTGATGTGTAGTTCCAGACACACTGTTCAAAATTATTAATTCATTTACAGTCTTACACGTTTGATACTGAAACTTTCATCTTCAGGTTCATTCCCGATATATCCCCAAATTTTTCGGAAATGTCTGTATATCTGAAACTTTCAAACTGCTCATAGTACTGAGCACGTTCAACAAGTCCTTTGAATATCTCTTCCATTGTATTCACCTCTATTCCCAAAAACTACTTCTGTATTTATTAATTTCAGCCAAGTAGGGTGAAAGTATTTTTTGGCAGAGTGCTGGGACTGTAGGTTTCAAAATTTATGTGGCTATTACGCCTGAAAATATCTCCTAAAATCATCTGAGAAACTACAGAATGTTTTCAAAAAAACAAAATTAACTAGAAATTTTTAACTCCCGAATTACTGGTGGAGGAATCCTATATTGCGGTATTTAAAAACGATTCGAAAACTAAAAAGTTTTTTTCAGCAAGGAAAATATTTTTTGTCTACGCTGCTCAAAGGTATTTAGAAAAAAATAAACGAAAAGTCGTAGAGAGTTTTGTCATTACCCTTTTGAAACAGGTGCAAGTTACTCTCCAAGTTTTCCGCATTTCTCCAGTTCTCTTTTTCTGTTTTTCTTATTTTTACAGACCTATATATTTTTCAAGTCTGCATGCGGAACTGAGTGACATCTTCAAGGTAGCTGTCAATTATCTCATAGTGACCTCTTTCATACTTTGACAGCATCTGGAAGAAATTTCTCTGATTTTCGTCTTCGGCTCTTTTTGCCAGCTCTGAATAAAAGTCTTCACTTTTTCTTTCATGCCTCATGGCTGCGAGAAGAATGCCTGCATCTCCAAGGGTGATCTCTCCCCCTTTTGTCCGGGCTGGATCGAACTCAGGACTGAAAGACTGCCCACTGGGGACCTCCGTACTAATCGTGGGCAGTTCTTTCTTATCGCGATATCCTTCGAGATAACCTAGATGCTTTACTTCCTCGCCTGCAAGATGCTCATAAAGTTCCTTAAATTTTGGGTTTTCCATTAAGGCAGCCTGCTGCATGTAAAAGTCCCTTGCTTCTTTTTCCCTTTCTATTGCCAGAGCTATGGCTTCTTCAATTCCTTTTAGATTTTTTACTTCTTCTACTGTATCCTGATATGCGCTTTTCATATCTTTTACCCCCGATAACTTCTTTTTTCAGAATTCTCTGATTTTTAATCCTTTTGAATCTCAGTTTCTTTCTTAGCTTTACGTTTCTTTTGTTCTTTAACTTTCAGGGTTATATCTTCAGAAGGCCGTTCAAGTCCGAATATATCATAAATGTCATAGGGACTGGCAATTACGGTTATATTTTCCATCTGCGCAAGTTTTTCCGAGTTCGTAACATCCACTTCGCGCATACTCAATTCAAACGCTCTCCCGCTGGGTGCGGCAGTTTTTACAGTTCCCCTTTTCTGGTCTACAGGCAGGATGAAAATAGGCGTTTTTCCTTTTGCTGTCTGGGAAACTGCATTCGTGACAAGAGTATCTGCAATTCCGTACACGATCTTTGCCACCGTATTTGCAGTTGCAGGGGCTATGAGCAGGAAATCATAATATCCCATCTGCAGTGGGCCTGCAATGAAAGGAGAATTGGGGCCTGCATCTACTTTGAAGTTCGGGAAATCGTTCTGAATTTTGTCCCACAGGTGATACCATTTCATAACGGTTTCGCCCTCTTTGGACAGGAAAACCATTGTTTCAACACCTGTTCGTTCCTTAATGTCTACCAGAACGCTATAGGTCTCAATCATCTGGTCTCCAGAACCTGTAATTCCCCATGCTATGCGTTTAACTTGTTTGCCTAACGATTCTACCAAAATAACACCCTCCTTGAAGTTTTTATCCAATCGTTAATGGTTTATTATTGTGATTACCTTACTTTTAATAGAATTTCTGAATTCTGGCCTCAATTCCAATCTTGCTGATTTACTGCTTACTTGCCCCTTCCTTCGGCAGTTCCGGTTTCTGAGCTTCAGGCTCCTCTACGGAAGTAGCTCTCTTCACTAACTGGGCTGTCTGGATAAGCTTTTTAAGGGTTCTTCTAAGGCTTCGCATGCCTTCCGAATCTTCTGAGACTCCTTCCGCGCCCTTATCCTTTGACCAGAAGGTCCCTCCCAGGTTTGCCCCGAAGGAACCTCCTCCAACAGGGATCATCTCATTAATTATGTAAAAAGTATGAATTGTCTGGATAGCAGCCTCCTGCCCGCCTATCCTGTCTCCTCCGTCTGCGATCCCCATTCCAACCTTGTTCAAAAAGACCTTAGGGTCTTTTGCAACGACAGCTCTGCAGCGGTCCATGATTGTTTTCGTCTGGGCACTCAAGGTCCCCTGATAGACAGGAGTGCCTATAATCCAGGCATCTGCCCAGATCATTTTATCGTATAACTCAGCCGAAATATCGTCTTTATGAATACATCCTTCTTTTTTTCTAATGCAGAAATCACAGTGGATGCAGAAGTTTAACTTTTTTCCTTTGGATGAAAAATATTCTGTTTCTGCACCATACTTCTCCTTTGCAATTTTCAGGGCTTCCTGAACCAGATAATTGGTTGCCATGTTCCTGGGACTTCCCGATACTCCCAGAATCCTTATCGGTTTGGTTTCGGTCTCCTGCATGTCCCCTCTCCTGTATTTCTTATACAAATTAAGAGTCTGCCAAATCAGGTGTCTGTTTGAATCCAAGCATCTGTTTTAATATTCCTATATGATATTGTTTTAAGGGCAATAATCTTATGCCTGAACGGTTTTAACCCTGATTTTTCACTTTTGTCTTCTTTTTGCCTTTCTTTTTACCTCTTACGTCTTCTGAAAGCAATACCCAGAGAGAGGGCGATAATAGCCCCTATTGTTCCAAACCCCGGAGTCGAGGTTTTTTCTTCTTCAGGGTACGTTGCCATTTCAATTACAGGTACTGTATAGGCTCTTTCTCCGAAAAGCTCGTCAATATGCTTCTGAGGGGCAGATCTGTAGTGAAGAACAGCCTTTGTATTGATAGGATTCGAGGCATTTTCAGGCATTATGAATGAAAGATTCTCAATTACGGATTCTTTCGGGCCTATCCTGTTGTCAGAAAGAATAGATTCTGCTTCCCATAACTTAACTGTGGGCTTTCCCTCTGAATCTGCAAAAACCGTATGGTATACTGTTGTTTCAGGGTCGATTTTTCCTTCGCTGTCAAGAGCGCCTGAATGATAAAGTATCCTGCCTTCGGAATCATTTACTGTAAGTTCAAGCCACATTTCTCTGTCTTCGGTGACGCCGGTTGGAATTCTGTGACCTGCTCCCACATTTGTGATTTTGACTTCCACTTTGACATTCTCTTCCGGTTCTGCCGAATCAGGAGCTGTTACCTCAAGCTCTGCAGCGTGCTGTAGGTACTCAATAGCCCTTTTTTCGTGCCTGCTTTCGCCCATAACATCTGTTACGAAAGCGTTTGCACCCACAAAATGGTGAGTATACACGTGTTCCCTCTCAGGACCCGTTGAGGCAGCTTTTCCGGGGTTTTCTTCGAAGCCTACAATCCCGGGAGTCATGTGGCAGGCCTGGCAGTTCACCCCTTCTTCAGCGTACGAACTTTCCTCCCATTCGGTATATGTAGCTCCGAGAGTCAAATTATTTACCGGATGGTAAATGTTGTGGCACATGCCGCAGTATGCGGAGTCGTTATAAAACTCATGCGCTTCTGTTTCATGGGAAGAAGATTCTGCATCTGATCTATTTCCCCATTTTATATCTCCGGGTTCAAGGACAAAGGGAGCATTTCCTATTCCTTCGCTTTCGGCAACTGAATGGCAGAAATCACACTGGACACCTTCTTTTGAAACCTCGCTCAGGTGAGAACCGTTAAGCGGTGGAATTTCGGCTGAAACCACTCCTACAGGGGTATGACAGCGGGAGCAAAATTCCGGAGAAAGCCCCTGCGCTTCTGCAGCTACACCATATTCCTGAAGTGTTGCCTGGTAAAAGAAATCACTGTCTGCGTTCGAATGCATGGAACCATCCCATTCCCCAAAACTGCTTCCATGGCAGTTTGAACAGATGCCGGATTTCAAAAACTGGTCAGATCTAAAATCTCCGGGCCCGCTCGGCTCCGCAGCTCCTATAAACAGAATCAGTCCCGTAAAAAGAGCGGTTATAATTAGACTTAGAAGCCCCGATCTTTTCACTACCTCTCCCCCAGATACTTGTCAGTTCCCCACCCGGTTACTCTTCTGTCTTCAAGCTTTCCATACGCATTTTTTGCCTTCTTCTTTTTCCTCTCCGGACATGACCTCTATCTGTCTGTACGATTCCCAGACACCATGGACATTACATTTCTCTACTGCATGAAGGTTTGTAATCACGGATTTTTCTCCGCAGTTGCCGCAGATATTTACTCCGCGAACCCTGCATGTTTCAATTTCTTTGATGGCTATCAGGGCCTCATCAGCTTCTATCCTGAAAGTCACTTTTGCTGCTTTTTCGCCGGAAGGAGACAGTTCTTTTCTTCCTATGAGTTTGTTATGAAGATAAAGCTCAATCCATTCTATGAAATGTTTTTCTTCCATTACATGAGGAATACTGCCAACCGTGATGGTAACTTCAAAAGGCTCGCCTGCAGTTACCGTTTCAGGAGCTTCGATAACTGGTATATGCTTTTTCTCTCCTTCTGTAAGGTTTGCCGGATCCAGCGGTTTATTTACTTTTTCTTCGGTTCCAGTAGTAGTCACGATCCCAATCTCCTGCAATCTGTTTTTACTCCGAACTTTTTATTCCTTCTGCGTTTCGAGTATGTACCCAGTATCCTCCCATCTGGACTCTGGATACATACTATTCTTTCTCTGCATCTATGTTTATAGTTGAATACAGCCAAATGTTTAACAGGCTTCGATTCTGGATAACTTTATGAGCTCCTTTATTTCAGCAGCTTCAGGGCTTCTCTACAGGCAGCGACAGCAGGAGCTCCTGAGGTGATGAAGATAACATCCATTGTTTCCATAATTTCTTCTTTTGTTACTCCATGGTTCAGGGCACTTTTCATCTGAGCCACAGTACAGGCTTCGCACTGCTTGGATGCAACAACTGCAAGAGCCATGAGGATCTTTGTCTTTGCGGGCAGCGCTCCATCTGATAGCAGTTTTCCGTCACAGCGCCTGTACTTTCCAAGGAATTCAGGGTCGAGTCCTTCAAGAGTTTCAAGGATATGGGGCTTGAATCCCATTTTTTTTCCTATACTTTCCACAACTTCTTTATGCTCTGTCAATTGTTTGCCTCCTTTCCTTATTCATTTTTATTTTTTAACTGTTATGTTTATTATTTGATCTAACTATTTAATACATGTCGCCTGCGATAGAGAACATCATTCTATAGCTGTTCTGACTTTTATCTTTCTGCTGCTCATATCGGATAAAGAAAGACATCTACAGTTCAACGTATAATTCAAGCATGGAATTATACGCACATATCCTCTCCAAGAGTAGCGTCGATACACTCGCGGCACATCATCCTGGGAAGTTCTTTTTTAAGTGTCACATGAGGCAGTGGATACCCCCCTTTCATGGGAAACTCTACCTGTTTTATATGCTCCATACAGAGACCTTTCCCGCAGACGATACATACACCTACAGCTTCGCTGTCCTTGTTATCTTCAAGGCAATCGTAACATTTCAGCATATTTGACCACCTCAACAAACTTCATCAAACAGACAGTTTTCCTTCAGGGCTACGTGGCAGGGGACACAGACAATTCTTTTGATGTGTTCCTGGTCAGACTTGAGTTCAATAGGATAGCTGCCTTCCCAGGCAGGGGTCTCCTCACGGATAAGGTGCTCTTTGCAAACTCCTCTCCCACATACGATACAAATTCCCACGGCATCTGTATTTTTACCCTCTCGGGCACATTCATAACATTTCATTGCTTTCCCTCCAAATCAGAAAACCTTGTTCTTATTCGAGTTTTATACGAACGTTTTCAGAGCTGGTCTCACATACTAATCTATATGAGAACTCTGACTTTTTCATTATTCTTCGATGAGGGTCATTTCTTCTCCACAGCAAACAAGCGTTCCACCGCCTACTTTTGTTACGGTTACTTCGTTACCGCAGATCTCGCAGAGGTATTTTTCTCCTTTTTTGGATACACCCACAGCCAGTTCACCTCCTTTTTAGTTCCAATTTCCTTAAAACTCGATATGGGCTTTCCCCTTGCCCTTTTATCCCCGGAGCAGGCTCCGAGTTTCACAACATCCATACTTATTAACCATTCTTTGTATATAATTTTAAGGATTTTTAAAAAAGTAACATAAATTTTCCCATTCTATTCAAATCTGTCTTATTTTTTTCATACACTATATCAGGGTTTTCAGGATTTTCCTTTTCCTCTTTTCACTGGTAGCAAACCCAATATTTATCAATTACTGGTCATGAAATATTTTATAGATTTCGATGCTCCACATTTTTACAATATAAATCTTTTCCTGACCCCGGCAGAAAAACTCCCTCTAAAATTAGCTAATTATTTTTATTCCGGTCTCTTATCGTTCTCGTTTGAAATATGACCTGGGAAACACCTCATTCTGGATAAGATTTATAAGGTTTGATTATTTCTTTTGAATGGGTCATGCCTTGAGCAGGTCTTCGCTGTAAGGACTGTCTAAGGAATTGTTTTATCAGTCCTTTTATATACATTTCATTTAATACAGTTAATTATATATAGATTCTTAAATACTGTTATGTGAATTCTAGTTAGAGGTTGTAATTAACATCTACTATAATGGATGTTAATTATAATTTGAACTCTATATTTTTATATGGGATAAAAATGGACCCATCTAGCCTTAATCAGTAGTTAAAGGAGTAATCAAAGATGAAGTTCGGAATCGAATTTGTGCCGAGCGATCCTGCCTTAAAGATCGCATATTACGCAAAGCTCTCAGAACAGCAGGGATTCGACTACGTCTGGATCACTGACCATTACAACAACCGTGACGTATATTCCACTCTTACCGTTCTCGCTCTGAACACCAACAGCATCAAGATCGGCTCCGGTGTCACAAACTCCTATACCAGGAACCCTGCAATTACAGCATCAAGCATTGCCTCCATTGCTGAAATTTCAGGCGGCAGGGCAGTCCTCGGGCTCGGTCCCGGAGACAAGGCAACTTTCGATGCCATGGGTATTGCCTGGGAAAAGCCTCTTGCAACCACCAAAGAAGCAATCCAGGCAATCAGAGGTTTCATTGACGGCAAAAAAGTCTCCATGGACGGCGAAATGGTTAAGTTCGCAGGTGCAAAGCTTGCTTTCAACGCCGGAAAGGTCCCCATTTACATGGGTGCCCAGGGTCCCAAGATGCTCGAGCTTGCCGGTGAAATTGCAGATGGTGTTCTGATCAATGCTTCCCACCCGAAGGACTTTGAAGTCGCTGTGGAACAGATCCGCAAGGGTGCCGAAAAAGCAGGCCGTGACCCAAGTGAAGTCGATGTCACTGCATATGCCTGTTTCTCAATTGACAAAGATCCCGCAAAAGCTGTTAATGCTGCAAAAGTAGTCGTCGCCTTTATTGTTGCAGGTTCTCCTGACCTTGTCCTTGAAAGGCACGGCATTCCAGTCGACGCCAAGAAGCAGATCGGTGAAGCTATTGCCAAGGGAGACTTCGGAGCTCTCATGGGCGGACTTGTTACCCACCAGATGATCGAAGCCTTTGCAATCTGCGGAACTCCAGAGGACTGCATGAAGAGAATTAAAGACCTTGAGGCAATTGGAGTAACCCAGATTGTCGCCGGATCCCCTATCGGTCCTGACAAAGAAAAAGCAATAAAGCTTATAGGTAAAGAGATCATTGCAAAGATGTAATTTCATTACATCCTGCAATAATTTTTTTAATTTATTCCGTTATACTTTTAAAAAAACCTTGCCAGTAAGGCAAGCTTATCGAGGCATTGGAGGTAACTGATTGCCACCAAAGATTGCAGAAGTCATTGAACATGACGTATGCGCAGCCTGTGGGGCATGCGAGGCCGTATGTCCCATTGGGGCTGTTTCCGTAAAGAAGGCGGCAGAAATTCGAGATCCGAACGATCTGAGCCTGTATGTAAAAGGAGCTGGATACCAGGTCTGTGAAGGTTGCTTAACCTGTAGCAGGATCTGTCCTGTAGTTGACGGTTTCATCGGAGACGAGCTTTCAAATGTCCGCACGTTCTTTGCCGCAAAATCCAAAGACAACATCGGCAGCCAGGACGGAGGCGTAACAAGCGGGATTCTCAAAACTCTTTTCAAGAAGGGTGAAATCGACTGTGCTGTAGGGATTACCCGAAACGAGAACTGGGAGCCTGAAGTCGTTCTTCTGACAAGTGCAGAAGACGTTGAAAGGACAAGAGGGACAAAATATACCTCTGACCCCGTAGTAGCAGCTCTCAGAGAAGCCTTCGAAAAGTACGACCGAATTGCAGTTGTCGGGGTACCCTGCCAGGCCCATGCTTCAAGGCTGATCCGGGAGAACGTAAACGAAAAGATTGTGCTCATTATCGGCCTGCTCTGCATGGAAAGTTTCCACCATGAGGTAATGCTTCATAAGATTATTCCCGAGATTATGAAGGTCAATGTCCAGGACATCTTGAAGATGGAATTCACAAAAGGTAAATTCTGGGTCTACACAAAGGATGGAGAAGTCCACTCTGTGCCGATCAAGGATGTTGCAAAATATGCAAGAAACCCCTGCCATCACTGCTGTGACTATACCTCTGTCTTTGCCGATATCTCTGTAGGCTCGGTCGGAGCTCCTGACGGATGGAACTCTGTTTTCATAAGGACTGAAATCGGGGAAAAGTATTTCGATAAGGTCCGTGATGAGATGGAGATTATGGAAGACCCCAAACCGGGTCTCGAACTTGTCGGAAAGCTTATCGAAATGAAGCGCAAGAACAATGCGGAACACTTCCTGGAAGTCTGCAAGGAATTCAGCTTTGAGACCGGGATCCGCAATGAAACGATCTGAAATCAGAAATTCATTTAAAATTTGAAACTCAATTCGAAAGAGGAACCCGGTACATATTCGAGGTTGGATCCGAATGACACGAGCTTTTTATATAGGACGTTTCCAGCCGTATCACTTCGGACACCATGCCGTAATTACGCGGATTGCAGAAGAGGTGGATGAACTGGTCATAGGCATAGGAAGTGCCCAGAAAAGCCATGAAGCCACCGACCCGTTTACTGCAGGGGAAAGGGTTCTTATGCTCTATAATGCGCTTGAGCACCTTCCTATCCGTCATTACGTCCTTCCTATCGAAGATGTCAGGTATAACTCTATCTGGGTTCACCACGTCGTATCCAGAACTCCTCGCTTTGACGTGGTGTACTCGAACAATCCTCTTGTCATTCAACTTTTCCGGGAAGCCGGATTTTGCGTTAAGGAATCTCCCCTTTATATCAGAGAAAGATATTCTGGTACTGAAATCAGAAGAAGGATGATTGAAGGAGAAAAGTGGGAGCATCTTGTTCCGAAACCGGTTGTGGAAGCAATAAAAGGCTTTGACGGAGTAACCCGGCTCAGGAATGTTTCTACAAGTGATAGCAACTTTTCTTTGTAATTCTTTTTAAACAATGATTTTTTTAGTTTCTCTTTTATCAGCTTTTTAGCAACACTTTCTTTCAGAACACCAAACTTCACGGCACCGAATCAATCCAGTCAAGGGAGCCTGGTGTGTATTCCTGCAGTTCTTCTTCTTTTCCGCTAAGAAGGTGGTCTATAATTCTTTCCACATCTCCAGCAGTCTCTTCTGCAGTCCTGCCAGTCGTATTTACTTCATAAACTCTGTCACACCATTCAAAAGCTTCCGCCAGGATCAAATCTATTGCTTCGGCTTCTGCATTTTCTTTAATTTTTTCTTCAGAATATCCGCGCATTTCAAGCCTTTTTTTCAGCTCGGGAGGGTAAGCCCTGAGAACAATTGCGATGTCTGTTATGTGGTGAGCAAGATGGCTTTCCAGAATTACTATCCCGTTTGTTGACTCTTTTTCCATTTCATTAATTATTCCAGTAAGGCGGCTTCGGATAAGCTCTATATCCGCAACTACTGCATTCCTTTCTTCATCAATTTCTGTGTAGAGGTGTTCTTCTTTTATCAGGTCGTTTAGATAGATTACCTTCCATCCTCTGCGTTTTTCAAGGAGCCTGCTAACTGAAGTTTTTCCCGTCCCGGGAGTACCTGTGAGTCCTATGAGCATGGAGAAGAAGATAAGGTTTTATCGCAGTTATACTTAATCCCGATTAAGCCGGGATTAGAATTTCAGTCCTTGAAAGGAGGTCTGCAAATTCATAAGGGTCTTCGGGGTTAACGGTTTCATTATACACTTTTCCAAAAAGACGGGCTACGTGAGCAAAGGGTATGAACTCCTCCCGGTAAATGTCATACCACTTCCTGTGAAACAGAAAAAGTGCCTGATTATAAAAATATCAGGCCGAAAATACATTAAACAGAAACTTCAACAACGTGCTGGAACCGGGTAACAATATATTTTTCCACGCGGATTTTCAGAAAAACCGTTGTGGGAGAGTGCAAAAAGTCCGTAAGGTACGGATGACAGATTTGAGTATTTCCTGGTTGCTTTCGTAGTAGAAAAAAGAATATATTTAAGCTTCTCATCCGAGGCGAAGGCAACAATGCTCGCGTAAGGTGCTGTTCCGTTTTGAGTCGCCAGGACGGCAAAGGGCTGTGATTCAAAAAACTCTTTAAGCTGCTCAAGCAATTTTTTTCTTCGAGCCCTATCTTCTTTACAGGGGTTTCCTCTTCGTTTTCTTCCGGTCCTTGAGAATTGCAGATGCAATCTCATCTTTCATACTACAACTCCCGTTATTTGTTGTTTCCTGCTTCTTCCTGAAACCTTTAAATCACTGGCATAAATTTATTTTATTTCTTCAAAGTTCCGATAACGGGAAAGTCTTTAAATATTTCCGGACCGTGAGGTGCTTCATCCATTTCTTGCGTAAGGTCCCGGCCGGAGTCATGAAGTCCCTGATGAGTGCCGTCTTCCCACATATAACTCTCTGATACATCGTATACCTGGCCATCATATACAATGTAAATCTTGCCATTCTTACCGTTATACTCTGAAAGTTCTTCAAGTGTAAACTCTTTCATTTTCCATATCCTCCATTTCTTTCATTCACAATATAATAAATTTACAATATAATAATCTGGCTTTTACAATGTTTCTGCGGTCTGCTCAGCCTGAGCACCCTCAAACATTAAGCAGCTTTAACATCTCTCTGGTTTCGGTTGTAGGGAGCTGACACTCATAATCTTGGCAGACATATGCAGTTGCTTTTCCTTCGACAGGAAGCTGTTCTTTTGTGTATTTTGCCAGGTCAGTAATTTCGGGATTTTCTCCTTCTGGCCTGAAAATCAGCACCTTATTGGGCACGAAATAATTCCAGATCTCTTCCAGCATACGTTCTGTGTCAAAAGCTCCGGGCTTTCCTGAAATAATTACCTCATATGAAGGCCCAAGCCTGAAATCAAGGGCAGACAGAAACTGGGTATATCCGGAAGGCGCTTTTATGATCAGCTTTGAAAATGCGCGTTCGAGTCTGTCAGCAGTTTCTTCGAGCTCAGGGTCTGCAATTATCCTGGAGAGACGCAGAAGGTTCAACATTTCAATTGAGTTTCCGGATGGTATCGCTGAATCTGTGAACTCCTTTTTTCTGAAGATAAGAGCCTCGCTGTCGTTGGCTGTAAAGTAGAGTCCGCCATTAACAGGGTCCCAGAAATGTTCGAGCAGTTCTTTGTTCAGGGAAATTGCAGCTTTGAGGTAGCGCAGTTCGAATCCTGCCTCATAAAGCTCCAGGAGCCCGTGTATCAGGAAGGCATAATCATCGGAAGTTCCTGAGATTCCTGCAGCTCCTTCCCTGTAGCGGTGAAGCAGCCTGCTTTCGGGATTGTAAAGGGTTTCAATGATAAAATTCGCAGCTTTTTCTGCGGCTTCCAGATACTTCTGCTCTCCGAAAACCTGAAAGCCCTTTGCAAAGGCTGCAATCATAAGCCCGTTCCAATCTGTAAGGATTTTATCATCCATTGAAGGCCTTTTGCGCTCATACCTGGCTTTAAGGAGTTTCTCTCTGGCAGCCTTCACCCGCTTTTTAACTTCTTCTACGGGAATTTTAAGTTCGGCTGCAAGAGACCCCGGAGAATGGACCATATAGAAGAGATTTGTTCCGGTTTTCCTGCCCCTTATTTCTTCTTCAAAGTTTCCTCCCTCTCTCAAATTGAACATTTTAATAATCAGTTCGGAATCTTCAGGACCAAGGATACTCCTTACTTCTTCAATTGTCCACAGATAGTATTTTCCTTCTTCTCCTTCAACATCTGCATCCTCGCCACAGTAAAACCCACCTTCCGGTGCTGTCAGGTCTCTTAGCACATAGTCAAGGATTCCTTCTGCTGTTTCTTTATACAGGTCTTTTCCTGTAACCTGATAGGCTTCTGTATATGCAACTGCGGTAAGGGCCTGGTCATATAACATTTTCTCGAAGTGAGGCAGAAGCCACATATTGTCCGTAGAATAACGGTGGAAACCCGAGCCAAGATGGTCATAGATTCCTCCGCTGCGCATATTATCAAGGGTATGTTCCACCATATGAAGCGCTTCAGGGTTTCCGCTGCGCCTCCAGTAACGGAGCAAAAAGGAAATCTTATGTGGGGTCGGGAACTTTGGAGCTCCTTCAAAACCTCCGTATTCAGCATCAAACGAATTAAGCATTTCATCGTAGGCTTCCTCGATTATCTCTTCCCCGAGCCCCTCCCCTGCAGACTCTGCAATCATGTTCTGGATAGTAGATGTAATCTTTTCAGCCGAATCAAGCACATCTTCATACTGCTGGTTCCAGATTTCTTTTATCCTGGGAACCAGTTCCAGCATTCCGGTCTGATTGAAACGGGATTTTTTAGGTATGTAGGTGCCTGCAAAAAACGGCTTCTTTCCCGGAGTCATTATGATATTGAGAGGCCATCCCCCTCTCCCGAGGATGATCTGGCAGACAGTCATGTAAATGTTATCAATATCAGGCCGTTCCTCCCTGTCGACTTTTATGGAAACAAAAGCATCGTTCATGAGCTCTGCAACTTCTTCGTCCTCAAAAGATTCATGTGCCATCACATGACACCAGTGGCAGGTAGAGTATCCGATTGAGAGAAAAACAGGCTTATTTTCTGTTCTGGCTTTTTCGAAAGCCTCTTTTCCCCATGAGTACCAGTCCACAGGATTATAGGCATGCTGTAGAAGATAAGGACTTTTTTCATTAATCAGGCGGTTAGGTTTTCTTTGTTCTTTTCCCAGTATTATCCCCCCTGCTTTTCTTCAAGATACAAATCCGCCTTTCGAACCCTAAAATGTATTCTCCACACGAATAAGGATTAAATTCTTTAAAAGTATCCATAATAGCTCCTCTCAACCAAATAAGTAATTACGAGATATTTTATCCCTACTGGGCAATCTTGTCGGATAGACTTGATCACATTTCTGGACATTTTTACTTTCTTGGGCTTGCAATAAGTCCTCAAAGATGCTGATGATTCCAGGAACTGAAAAATCAGATATAGCCAACTTTCCCCAGTTAACATAGTCCTCCCCTGAATATTAATATAACGGTGATTTCGGAGCTATTTTTCTTGCAGAATGCCGGTTAGAAGGGCAATTTAAAAAAGAAAAAGTATGGAATCTGTACAGTACGAAAAAAGAATTTATACTTGAATGTAAAGATTACAGGTTAACACTGAGATTAATTGCTAATAATATTCAGGTACTCTTTTCTACAATTTTTAAATGCCTCAGGACACTTCCCGGTTTTTTAACGGTAGAAGCTGCCCCAGTTCTTCGTTCTTTTCCCCGTGTTTTCCTACTCCAAGGAAATTTATAATTTTTGAGACACGGTATGAGTGCTCGCGCTTTTTTTCTTCTTTTCGCGCCTGATATACTCTGACTGAACGAAGAAGGTCGATTTTTCTAAACTCGGGCCAGAAAGGAGCGCAGAAATAAGTTGCACACTCGCTACCGTTAGCCTGCCATGGCAGGAAATTGGATACTCTTTCATCTCCTCCCGTGCGGATAATCAGATCTACATTCGGGACGGAGACTCCCGGAGCAGGGTAGAGGTGTTTTGAAATCAGGTTTTCGTTAACATCCTCAAGAGAAAGTCTTCCGCTGGACACGCAGACTGCAATATCCCTTACAGCCTGCATT
Source organism: Methanosarcina horonobensis HB-1 = JCM 15518 (assembly GCF_000970285.1). Taxonomy (NCBI): domain Archaea; kingdom Methanobacteriati; phylum Methanobacteriota; class Methanomicrobia; order Methanosarcinales; family Methanosarcinaceae; genus Methanosarcina; species Methanosarcina horonobensis. The sequence continues at coordinate 961,197 of NZ_CP009516.1, forward strand.
ATATCCTGTCTTCCTCCATAAGCAATAGCCACGTTCAGATTGTATTTTCTGTGTTGTTCGGTAGCTTTTTCAATCATATCAATGGAATCTTTAAGGAAATCCGGTAACTTTGTTCTGTCCCCTATAACCCTGACTTGCATCTCTTTATCATAGGTTCTATTATCGGTATAAAGCTTCAGAAATTTCTCATTAATCAGGTTAAAGAGCCCATCAACCTCTTCTTCCGAACGCTGGAAATTTTCCGTGGAAAAGGCATAGAGAGTGAGCTGTTTTACTCCTATCTCATAGCACCACTCAATAACCTGCTCAGTAACTTCCGCTCCCATAGCGTGTCCAAAACTTCTAGCTCTTCCCAGTTGGCCGGCAAATCTGCGGTTTCCATCCATAATTACAGCTATATGTTCAGGGATTTCAGAACTCAGAATCTCTTTTTCAAGCATCTGCTCATATTTATGGTAGAACTCGCTGAAAGTCCAGTTTTTTATGAAACGAAGCCCTGCCCGGAAGGCTCCTTTATTCCACGGCATCATCTTTAGGCTAACTATCTGTTTTCCCCCTGGCAGTATAATAGGTAGAAGGAATATTATAGGTAACAGAAATGTTCGTATACATTTTTTGCGGTATGGAGTTCAATTTTCCTTAGATTTAAAAAGTTAATTTTTTTCACCGAGAGTTTTAATCAACTACATTTATTTACTAATTTTTAACTTTATATTTTCCTTCACGATAATCCAAATTAACTGAGATAGTGTTACTCTATTTTGTGCGTTTATATATAATAAGTATATGTGAATAGAAAAGCTATTTGATCTATTAATAGGAATCGCAACTAAGTATAAAAACGATTTTTATATTTTTTTGAGATAATTGTGCTGGCACTCCTGTATGATAGGGCTAGAGACTAGTGTCGCGTCAGTAATAATATGTCGTATAAAATCGATTACGGATATTCAAAATCATTCAATCTTTGAAGATTGACGCAACACCAGGCTATCAAATCCAAGGAACAGTTAAGCATTAATGATACCTATTTTTAATGGAATGCTCGTCTTCGATATATCTGTTTTTCATCTTCAGAAAAAAGAATTTTTTTATAGAGCTTCTAAACCTGTAATTTATTAATTTGCTATCTTTCATCTGTTAAACAAACAGAATCGAACAGGAGATCTGGAAAGTTCGCATTACATAAAAACAGGGTTTACAGCAATAAGGCGGCTCAGTAATTCTCAAGAACAGAGCCGACAATATTTTTATAATTCTCTTTCAGGGAATACACATTGTGATCCCCGGTGACATTTATGCTCAGGATTCCAAGCCTCGTATTCATAAGCCCGACCATGGCTGACACTCCCCGGTAGCTTACCTCGAAATCTCCTTTGTCGAGGAAGTCATAAACTTCACCGGTGGTGAACTTGTCTCCGGTCAGGAAGAGATTGAGCACAACCTTGCGTATCCCGTTTTCGTCCCTGCCGAGATACTTTATCAATCTCGCTCTTACCCTTTCTTCCGCAGTCTGCAGTTTCGGACACCTCAGTTTTAATGATAAATTTGTATTATGTTCTTTTTATTACATTCATCCTGTGCTGGTTGTTATTTCCAAACAGGTGCGACTCCCTTGAAGGGGTTCTAAGAATCGAATACCCTATATCCTTATCGTTTATATATTTTAGGATTACTTTTTTTTAAATATTTATATTTAAGTATTCTCTGGATCTACAGATATCTTATAGGTCCGGCGGCCGATGCCGAAAATACCAGATCCTGTCGTTTTTTAAGAGGAAAACTGATAATAAATCATTCTTTTGTTTTAGAAATATTGCTTTATATTTTTTAGTAAAGATATTTAAAAGAAAAAAAAATCTGAAACTGTCTAACTTGGGACTATCTAATTTTATACTGTAGAAATTCTGATTTTATACTGGTAGAAGTATTCAAACAGTGTTCAAACTCCTCTGGAATAAAGGGATTTAAGAATAGATTTAAAAAATGAGCTGCTCCAGAGGCAGATTGATATTTACTGACTGTAATATATAGATGGAACTGTATGTACGCCGGAAATTTATTGGTCTCTTCGATTCCTCTCAAAAATATACTTCACCTGTGGGAAGAGAATGATATTCTGATCTTTCTTATTGATCTGGATAATTATGATACGCTCAGTACGGAGTATCTCAATAATACCGAAAAAGAAGATCTGGAAAAACTTCAAACATTATATTTCAAAAAAAGATTTATTGTCTCCAGGACTGTTTTGAAACACATTCTACGTTGTCTCCTTAAACTTGAGTCTATTCTGGATATCTCTACTTATAAAGACAGGTACGGAGAAGTCCATATACTCAACCATGAAGAGCTGCATATCTGTATTTCCTACTCAGAAGACATTGTAGCTCTTGCAGTATCAAAAACCAGGGTTGGTATTGATATCGAAGCTAAAAGACCTCTTGCGCTAAAAAATACTTTAAAATATCTTCAAACAACATCTTCATACACAGGAGACTCAGTAAGCGATACTAACTTTTTAAAGATGTGGACTTTAAAAGAAGCTTATTGTAAATTTTCTAACAAAGGCATGCTTTCCTCTCTTTACAAAGAACCTGATTTCAATAATGCCTGGTATTCAAATTATACATTAAACAATAAATATATCTTCTCTATCGTTACTGACTCGAATCCTCATACTATTAGTATAAGCCGGCTTGAGATATTGACTATAGTTTAAAGTATTGACTATGGTTTAGTTGACAAATAAAAATTAAAAAGACTAAATGGCAGAAATTGGAATATACTCCATCTTCTATGACTCTTTCTTATAAAAGAGATTATACAATAACGGAAGATTCGGTTAGTATAACTACGTTTAGTTCTGGTCGAAAAAATTACAAAATCCAAAATTATGATTATGCTAAACAATATTTTAAAGAACCTTGGAAGTTTGCAGCATCTAAAGTTGTAAAACATGATAACGGAGATTACTATTTCCATCTAACAGTTTCTCAGGAAATAGAAGAACCTTCCATAGAAGAAGCATCTACTTTTATGGGTGTAGATGTTGGAATTAACTATCTTGCTGTTGCTTCTACTACTGACAAAAAATGTAAGTTTTTTGCAGGTGGAGAAATAAAAAACAAGCGTAATATCTATTCTAAAATGAGAGCAAGGTTACAATCTAAGGGAACTTTATCAGCTAAAAGAGTGTTAAAACGCTTAGCAGGTAAAGAGCAACGTTTTATGAAAGATGTTAACCATTGCATCTCTAAAGCTATTGTTAAATTTGCAGTTCAGGAAAAGGTATCTGTAATTGGTCTTGAAGATCTAACTGACATTCGAGAGAATACTAATGGAAAACTCAGAAAGAAACAACGTTATTTACATAACAGTTGGGCTTTCAGACAATTACAGAGCTTCGTTGATTATAAAGCTAAACAAGTAGGGATTTTAGTTGAGTATGTTAATCCTGAATACACATCTCAAACTTGTAATAGATGTAACCACATCTCTAAAAATAATATAAAAGGACTAAGATTCCACTGTGAAGCTTGTGGGTTTGAGTTAAATGCAGATTTGAATGGTGCTCGCAACATAGAACATAGAACACGAGATTCCAGGTATATCTTAGAATCTCAGGGATGTTTGTCAACCATCCATACGGATAATCTATCTTAAATAGGTATATCCATGCTTGCGACTTCAGTCGCGAGTAGTTGACGTACTGATTGCTGAATGTGCGTCATTCAGGTACTGTTATCTGATTATACATATCTCCTTCTCTCCTTATTTTTCAACACATTTTGATATATAATGTCATAATCTCAAATTATTTATATAGTCGTATTACATATTTACCTTGGGGCTTTCAGCTAACATAGGTAAAAAGTGTGTGTTACTTTCAATTAATGATTTAATATAATCTAGTTTAAGTAAGGGGTAAGATTATATGGAACAGATAAAAAATAACATAATCGATTATTTGAAGAACAATTCTTTCATGGAGAGAGAAATGACTCTTAATGATAGCGATTCTCTCACCCAGAGCGGGATCATAGACTCTATCGGTTTACTGGAATTGATAGATTATATCTGTGAAACATATTCTATCGAAATTCCTGAAGATATGCTGACTCCGGAGAATTTCGATTCCTTACAGGGGATTACCAACCTGATAACCAGACTGGCGAAGTGAGGGGCATGAGAATTGATGCTTATATCACTGAACACGCCAGAAAAATTCCTAACCAGATTGCCCTCGAAGAGGGTAAAAAGTCCATCTCTTACAGTTGCCTTGATGAGGATGTAAATCTCATCGCCTCATCTCTAACTGACTTTAAACATTGTAAATTTGCAATACTGGCTGAGTCCGGAATACAATACATAAAAATACTTATGGCAGTATATCGGTCAGACAATATCGCAATCCCCCTCCCTATTGAATTACCGGGTTTAAGTCTTGAGAGAATCCTTGATGCTGCATGCATTAATGGCATAATCGTAACGAAAAAGCAGTACTTAAGGTTTGGAGATGGATTTTTTGAGCGTTTTTTGACTCTGATCGTTGTTTCGGATGATACTGAAGTTGAGACTCTCAGAAAAAAAGTGATACTCGAAAGAAACAACCCCGAACTGAGACTGGTGCTTTACACCTCAGGCACAACAGGAACCCCTAAAGGAGTCATGTTAAGCGACAAAAATCTGATATCAAACGCAAGATCGATAGTCGAGATTCTCAGTATAATTCCGAAAGATAAAGCTGCACTGGTAATCTCCCCCCATCATGCCTTCGGGAATTCGATAATTAATTCCCATCTGATGACTGGAGGCTCAATAAATATCGGAACAATGAATTTCATAAGCTCTGTTTTCAGTCTTATCGAATCCGGAGTATCCATATTCTATGGAGTGCCAAGCACCTATCGTATACTTCTCAAATACCCTGAAAGGTTCAAAAAAGCTTTTGCAAACGTCAGGACCGCTGCGTCTGCAGGCGGAGCTATGGACCGGGCTATTGTACGGAGTATAAGGGAGTTAAGTCCTAATACGCAAATTTTGCCAATGTACGGTCAGACCGAGGCTACAGCACGGCTTGCCTACCTGCCAGCAGAAGATGTGGACGAATTTATCGATACGATAGGAAAGGCAATCCCCGGGGTTACACTGGAGGTCTTTGATTCTGAAAACAGGGCGGTAGAGTCCGGCGTCACAGGCGAGCTTGTTGCCAGAGGGGATAATATCCTGTTAGGTTACCTGAACGATGATGCTGCAACTGAAAACAGAGTCATTGACGGGTGGCTGCATACAGGAGATCTGGCGCAGAAACTGCCAGGCGGGTATATCAGGCTGCTTGGACGCAGGGATGACCTCATTAAAATAGGTGACCACCGGGTTAATCCAAGGGAAATCGAAAAAGAAATCGAGATGAATAATGAGGTTTCCAGTGTTTTTATTGTACCCGTATCCCATGAACTTATGGGCAATGCAATCAGCCTCATGATCATACCAAACCAGGGAACTGAAGTCGATAAAATTTTTGCTTTTTGCAGGAAGAACCTGCCAGGCTACCTGTACCCCAGAGAGATCCTCTTCATTGACCATCTTCCGCTGAGCGAGAATGGGAAAATCTCCAACAGGTCCATTATAGAGGAGTATCAGCATGTCAAAGCTAGTATGTAAGAAGTGTGTCCTGGATTCGGATATTCCAGGCATAGAAATCAAAGAAGAAAGCGGTCTCTGCCATTTCTGTGAGACATATGTTCCTCTTTCTTCACAGGAAAAAGAACAGTATCTTAACAGGATTGAAGGACTCTTTAAAGAATACAGTGGCAGGGGCAACTATGATGTGATATTTGCACTTTCAGGCGGAAAAGATTCTTCATACACACTTTATAAACTTAAAAAAGACTACCCCTTCCTGAAAGTACTTGCTGTCCAGTTTGATAACGGGTTCACTTCGGATTATGCCGTAATAAATGCAAAAAAAATGTGTGAGATTGCGGGTTGTGACTATTTTAAGCTGACAATGGAAAAAGAGAACCTGTACGAGCTCTTCAGAAAGGCAGCCGAATCCTATGATGCGTTCCCGAAGTTTGCTAAATACAGAGCAAGTGACATCTGCAATATCTGTATCAGCATAATCAAACAGAAACTGATGGAACAGGCAATAGTTCAGAAAGCGCCTTTTATCGTGTTTGCTTTTACAGCAGGACAATCCCCCAATCCCATAATTAATCTTTCAGCTAATTTTATACAATGGTCAAGGAACCTGTTTGAAAAGCAGCTTCAAAAAATAGGGGTTGATGATACGGATGAGCGGTTCCTTATCAAAAACGAGGTCATTAAAAATATAGGGGAGATCGCTCCGTCCATTCTTCACCCGCTTTGCCTGTGGGAATACAGCGAGGATACCGTACTTGAGACGGTAGTTGGCCTGGGGTGGAAGCCTCCTGCTCTCAATGACAGCAATTCGACTAACTGCACATTGAATTCTTTTGCATGTTATAACCATCTGGAAAAGTACGGCTTCCATCCATACGCCTTTGATATAGCAGGGCTTGTCCGAAGCGGGGAAATGTCAAGGGAAGAAGGACTCGAGAAACTCAACCAGGAACTCTCACAGCCACTGATAAAGGAATCTGCAGAGAAGCTTAAGATTGAAATAAATTAAACCAAAATAAATTAAACCAAAATATAAGCCAAAGTAAGTTCTGGTTAAAGTTTAAGCAATTAAACTCAACAGGAACTATCTTACAGGTAGTGTTAGTAAAGAATCATTAAATCCAATAAACAGCTATTGGCAGTTTAAATTTATAACTGATTCACAAAGAAATAATTTATCCAAATAATCAATTAGGGGACTAGTTTATGCAGACAACCGAAAATAGCGCAGCGAAGACTGCAGAAAGTAATCTTGAGCAGCAGTTACCAGAGAATGGTTCTGGGTGTTCGATGGATTACAGCAATGTGCATATTCTTAATGAACTGAACAGAGATACTGATAAGCTTGCTGAAAAACTCAAGGATTTTATAAGAGATCAGGTCACTGTTTTTAAGAAAAAAGGAGTCGTTTTGGGAGTTTCGGGAGGGGTAGATTCAGCTGTAGCCCTTACATTATGCGTACAGGAGTTCGGCAAAGAAAACGTATACGGACTCCTCCTTCCTGAAAAAGAGTCGGCTCCTTCAAGTAAGACTCTTGGGGCAGAAATCTGCGAAAACCTGGGAGTTTCGTATGAGGAAGTTCCTATTTCTCCAATCCTTGAGGCACTTGACATCTATAACAAAAAAGAGCAGATTATAAAAAGGACCTGCCCGGAATATGATCCAAGAGTACACAAAACCTCGCTCGTACTGCCTGATTTCCTTAATCAGGGTCTGCTTAATGTTCCGTATCTCAGGCTGATAAAGGATGGAGAAACAGTTGCCAGGTACAGGTTGAAAGCAAATGACTATCTGGAACTGATCGGGCTCCAGGGGGTCAAACAGCGGTCAAGAATGGTAGTTCAGTATATGCACGCTGAAAAGCTGAACTATGTTGTTTGCGGCACAACCAACAAGACCGAACTTGTTCTGGGTCAGTTTGTGAAATATGGAGACGGCGGCGTGGACCTCGAACCTCTGGCTGACTGCTATAAGACTCAGATCTATGCTCTGGCAAAACACCTTAAGGTGAATGAAGAAATAATAAAGCGCCCACCAAGTGCCGACACCTGGAGCCATTATACGACTGATGAAGAGTTCTACTGGCGTATGCCTATGCATGTTATAGACCAGCTTCTGTATGCTCAGGAACATAAACTGTCTTTAGAGATAACTGAAAAGAACACTGGCCTTCCCAGAGATACTATAGAAAAAGCCTGGAAACACATTGACCGGGTAAAAGATACCACAGAATATATACGGGCTGCCCCCCCGGTCTTTTATCTAGAACGGTGATCCACATAGAGCAGGTTCTTAAACTAAATATGGGTCTTGTAGGACCTGCCAGAAAAACTATTGAGTGTTTTTTCTTTAAGAGATATCTTCTTTTAAGAGATATCTTCTTTTAAGAGATACTTTCTCTCAAGATGTTTTTCTTCTTGAAAGGCAACAATATCAACATAATAAATATAATTTTTCCGTAGGAAATAATAGATATAAGTGGCAGGTGTTTTCCACTGCAAAACGGGGGGTATTACCGTGACTGCCGTAGTATCAAACAGAGATAAAGTAACTTACCGCGAAGTGGCTGGTCATTATCACAGCAATAAACTTATCTTCGGAATAAAATATCTTAGAAACTGGGCTCTGGAACGTCTCGCCTCGTGCGTGCCTGTTCCTTCCTGGAGAGCAAAACTGCACAAAATGCGAGGCGTGAACATCGGGGAAAATGTGTATATCGGTTATGATGTCGTTTTCGACAGGATCCATCCCGAGATGATCACAGTAGGAGATTATGCAGAAATCGGTGATCGATGTATACTATCTGCCCATACAAGAGGCAGCCTGACCACAAGACAGGCTTATCCGAGAACCATAGCTCCCATAAAAATCGGACGCGGGGTTTCTGTAAATCCCGGATGTATAATCACTCAGGGAGTCGAGATCGGAGAAAATTCCATCATAGGCATCGGATCCGTAGTTACCCGGGATATTTCTCCTAACAGCCTTGCTCTTGGTTATCCGGCTAGAGTTATTAAGAAGCTTGACGGCGTAGGCGAACTTCAAACCTGATTTCACGGATCTTTAATTTTTCTTAACTTTCATTCATTCTTTTTTTTCGTCAATTTACTTTTATCTATTTTTCCAGTCCTCTCAACATGCATACAGGAGCTGGAGACTTTTCTGAATGCAGGATCATTTTTCAGTCCTGTAAATGAACTCAAATCCGAATTTATTCAAAGCGAATAGTGCCATTAATATAACAATGAAAACGCAGAATACAGATACAAAAGATATTATTAAATAATTAAACAGGCCGCCAGCATCTGCGAACCCGGTATCCATTATTGAGAATACGCTAATAGGTTTACTGTACAGGGGATAGAGGTAAGCACAGCCTCCTTCTGCAATATCGTCTAACAGCAGGTGGGTGACGAAAGCAGATCCTGCAAAGATTGCCATATAGAATGCTTTACTGAGTTCCCTGTATGCAGCATATCCGACAAACATTCCGAAAAGAATTGCAGTGGAACTGAACAGAAACGAATGTGTCGGGATCGAGCCAACCAGGGAATGCCCTAAATTGTCGTTTACCAGAAAATTATATACAGCCATTATATCCGGGAGCAGCGTGCTTAATCCGCCTACAAATACCAGCAATAACAGCTTTCTTGTATCCCTGGGTGAAAGTTCTCTTCGAGAGAGCGGTCCAATTACAGCATATAAAGCTACTGCGCCGACACAAAACAGAAAGAACAGAACATGTACAACCGGATATGGCATGAGAAACCCTTTTTCAGATATAGCGTGTTTTTCCATACGAGGAGAACTTAAGAGTATTCAGAATCTTTCGTATCTGATCCAGATAGAAGATTAAAGTTCTTAAATCCTATTGATCTATCTTCTATAATATTTTGATCGTCGCTGGGTTCGTTGAATAGATATTGAATTATTTTCTTTAAAAGAATAATGGTATAAGTCAGGACAGATATGTTCATAAAGGAATAAGCTCTACAAGCAGCCCATCTTCAAAAGGATGTCTTTCGATAATGAAAAGCTTTGTACCAAATGGTTCAAGCTCTTCTTTAAGCCCGTCTTTGAGGTCTTCAAGCACCCACCAGGCTACCTCGATTTTTCCTTCTTTAACTTCAAAAAGTTCATCAGGGACTTCTACCTCCCTGAGGATCTCTTCTGCAAGTGTCTGGTCCCCTCCATTGATAACTCCATAGATAAGAGTACCATCTTCTGTAATCTCATCAAATTCTCTTGCTGTGTTTTTTGCAATTCTCTGAAACCTTTTGCGCAGCTGGACTGCGTCTTTATAGGTTGAAGAACAGAAATGAATCCTTTTACAGGCACGATAAGCATTTTCAGCATGGACGCAGGAACCGGCAGCAGCACACGAGGTGTCTGATTCCAGGGAAAATCCGCTCTCCAGAAGCGCTTCAGAGTTATTATCTGAAAATTCCAGTTCATTAAGGTTGAGGAAAATCCCCATTTCCTCTGCAAAAGCTGCAACCTTCTCAGCACCTTCGAGAGAAGGTATTTCGATTCCGGTTTCCATTCCCAGTTCTTTTGCATTTTGCAAGGCAGCTGAGTAAGGGCTGTGCCTGAGTTCTCCCCAGACTGACTGCGGCGGATGGAAGCGAATCTCATCAAGACCTGCTTTTGCAAGTTTTTCAAGGGTCCACCTATCAGGAGCAAGAGAGGTATAAAGATGAATATGGTGACTTTTCCCGAAAGAGGCCTTAAGAAGGCGGATGTAGTACACGACTCTCTCTACCTTAAGTAAAGGCTCTCCGCCAGTAATCCCTGTCCCGAGGGCGTCCATAAGCTCGGCTTCTTTTAGCAAATCCTCATCGCTTTTTACAGGCCTTTCGTTTGCAAAAATAATATCCTTTCCACGCCTTTCGTTGGAAAGCGGGCAGTAAAAACAGTTTTTAGGGCAGAGCCCGGTTACAAAGAGCACCATTTTGGCACCCTGCTGGCAGAGTCTGCAACCTTCCGAAAGGTAACTGCAAAAAGAGCCTGTCTGATCCTTGGTGAGTTTTTCCATACCTGAGACTGCATATTCTTTTGTCCTATATAAGGCTTGTTTCCTTATGCTTTCCCAGGACCTTGATGAGAGGAACTCAATAAGAAGGAATTTCTTCAGGTCCGGTTCAGAAATTAATATATCTATCCGGTTCCAAAGGTTCACTGATGTCAGATACGAATGGGTATGTTGTTGTCTTCGGCTGTAAAAGATGCGGAAAATGCAGGGATGTATGTCCTGTTGGAGCTATTTATGAGGAAAACGAGCTTGCGAAAATCGATCCTGAAAAATGTAACCTCTGTATGAAATGCATCGATGAATGTACTAATAGATCCATCATCTACATGGACTGAAGTGAGAACAAAGTAAGAACGAAACAGGGACGAAATCAGAGTGAAGCTAGAATTAAATTAAAACGAAATTAGAGTGAAGTCAGAGACGAAATAGAATCGGAAAAATCAGGATAAGGTCGGAATAAGATGTTTGCCCCGAAAAAAGCACCATTTAAGAAAAAAATCATAGATATTACAGTACCCATTTCTCCTTCTACTCCTATCTTTCCAGGAGATCCCGAGCCTTCGGTTGAAAATATCTGCACTCTCGAAAAGGACGGGTTTGCAGTATCCAAGCTGGTTTTCGGAAGCCATACGGGCACGCATGTTGACGCACCCTCTCATGTCCTGAAAGATGGACCCACTGTTGACAATTTAAATATTGAAAGCCTTATGGGTCAGGCGGTTGTTCTGGATTTTTCCCGAATCAATGGGGTGTTGACAGACTCTATCCTTAATAAGGCTTATAATGGCCAGAAAATTAGTGAAAGTGTTTCTATTCTCCTTGTGAAAACACAAAAATCTTCTTTCAGGAAAGAAAAAAATTCTGAGACCTCAAATCTTCAATCAGGAGAAAGCGATAAAAGAATGGAACCTGAGGAGTCACCTGAAAATTCCGTTTATCTTGATGCAGGTGCTGCAGCCTGGATTTTCCGGCAGGGGTTCAAAACAGTCGGAATTGACAGCTTTTCCGTTGACAGTCTCTCTTCAGAAAGCCTGCCTGTCCACCACATACTGCTTTCAAATAACGTGAACATAGTGGAATGCCTTGACCTGAGTTCAGTAGAAGCAGGAATTTATTTTTTCCTTTGCTTGCCCCTGAAAGTTGAGGGTTGCGACGGTGCCCCGGCAAGAGCACTGCTGATTTCTTACTCCTGATTTTTTCCAGTTTTCCGGGTCTGCAGATCTGCTGGCATGACTATCCTGATTTTTCCTTATTCTTTCCGGCTGTCCCTATTTTTTACTTTTTTTCAGAACCGGGACATTATATACTTTGTCCCATTGCAGGAGACCATTTCGAACAGGAACTCGCCTGAAACAGGATCTTCTATTATCACTGCCGTGTTTTCAAGAGCTGAAGATGTTTCATTACCCTCCTGACTTCCAGCTGGGACCCACATACCTTCTGAGTTCTGTGTGCCTTTTATGAAATGGACTGGGTTTCCTTCAACCAGTACTCTTTTTTTCACCCCGCTTTTATACTGGTAAATGATGGTATTACTCTCGGTGACCCATTCTGAGTCGGTCAGGTTGCCGTTGCATTCCCTGTCCGGGTCCACCCCGAAACTGATGTACCTGACAGACGGCGGAAGAGAAAAGGTCAGGGTGCACATACTTCCTTCAGGACTGTTCCTGTCCGCCGGGTCCCGTGCATACCCTCTCTGAATCGAGAGAAGGGAAAGAGAAGCGGTTTCGATCTGAGCTTTTATTTCCGCATCCTGAATGACCGGTGAGGTTATGCTCCATAAATGGGCAAGAAGGAGCACTACTGCAGCCAGAAGCGCAAGATATACTACAAGTTTAAGGGGAATCGTATCTGCGGCTACAGTGTCGGAATTAAATTTTTTCATATAATTGTAAATGATACTGACATAATAAAAAATTTTACTTAACTGGGGGAGAAGTTTTCTGGCAGCCAGAAACCAAAAGGAAAACTTGAAGATAAAGAACAGTTAAAGGATAACAGGAGACAACTGATTAAAGAAAGCTGAGTAAAGTGATAGCAAAAAAGTTGAATAAAATAATGATCAACAGATAAAGCCCAGAAGGAAATACAAACGAAAATTCAAAAAAAATGAAATAAAATAGAATCTATCGAAAAGTAAAGGAGGGTTTGGGATAAGCGAAGAATGTGATGAAAATCTGTTATGTATCCCTTTTTCTGAAGAGCAGCTTGAGGAAATAAAAAAATATGCAGCTATGAGTGAAATGGAAGTCGAAGAATTTATTAGAAATGTTTGTCTTACACACTGCCTCCAGCAAATGGAATACTTTCACGGGCAGAAACCTGAAGAATCTAAAGTTGCGGAAAGGGCTGCAAGGTCAGAGAATGGGTCAAAGGCTGAGCAACTGGAGAATATGCAAAAATCTCACCTTAAGAAAATCGAAATGAAAGGTAAGACTACTTCAAAAGATTTGCTTGACGGGCCTCTTGTCCTTGATCAGCAGTGCATAATGGATCTGTTTGCAATCAAGCGGCAGTTTTGCAATACTTCAAATAATAAAATTATCACGGTAGCTCTGAAACTGGGTCTGAATCAGCTCAGTGTAGCCCTTGATATGCTCAAGCACAAACTGGAAGAATGAAGCGGAGTGAAAAAAGAAAATGGTTAAGTAAGCAGCCTTCACGGGTAGCTTCTGAAGACGCAAAATACAGGCTATCTATTCAGGGTTTTAAGCCCTGCCTGTAAACCATTCCAGAAAATTATCTACAGCCCTGCGCCTGTGGGAAACCTTATTTTTCTCTTCATCTCCTAGTTCTCCGAAGGTCATGCCGTTGTACTCGAAAATAGGGTCGTAACCGAAACCGCCTGTGCCTCTTTCTTCATATGCGATTTTCCCTTCCACGACTCCAGGGAAGACCAGAGGCTCCTGTCCAGGCTCACAGTATCCGATCACGGTTTTGAAGTATGCTGACCTGTCTTCTTCTCCCTCCATCAGTTTCAGCACTTTGGGGTTTCCGAGTTTATCTTCGATAAAACGGGAATAAGGACCGGGAAAACCGTTAAGGGCGTTTATGAAGATTCCGGAGTCGTCTACCATTACAGGCATGTTCAGTTTATTTGCAATGTACTGTGCTCCGTGAGCCGCTATAGGTTCAAGTTCATCTTCCTGGAGTTCAGGATAGCCATCTTTATTCTGGATTACTTCGATACCGAAAGTTTTGAGAATATCCTTTATTTCGGCAAACTTGCCTTTATTTCCCGTAACAAAAACTATCTTATGCATAGCGAGCCCTCTTTTTTATCTCTTCAACTCGCCTGAGTACATCCTCTGAATCTATAAAAGTACTTGCATACCCTTTTTCGAAAGCTTTGGCAAGAGCTTCATAGTCGCGGTGAGTGCTCTCAAAAGTCTGGAAAAGCACATGGACGTCCACACCTCTGGCTTCCAGGCTTTTGTCAAAGTAAGCAAGCCCGAAGTCGATCAGGTAAAGCCTCTCTCCTGCCAGCAGGAGGTTTGAGGTGGTAAGGTCTCCGTGTACTATGCCTGAGCTATGAAGTTTGCCTACAAGCTCTCCAACCTTTTCCGAAAGCTCAGGGGTTATAAGGTATTTTATAGGAACTCCTTCTATGAACTGCATTTTGAGCTTGAATTCCTCGACATCGTAGATGATTGGCGTTGGTACCCCTGCACGCCTGGCTTCAGAAATAAGGCGGGCTTCTGTCCTGTTCCTTTCTCTCCTTATCCTCTCATCTATTTCTTTATGCCTGTAAGCCTTTGGGACTCTTTCCTTAACAAGTGCCTTCTTTCCTTCGAGCCCCTCTTCAAGATAAACAACAGCTTCAGCTCCGTTGTCCAGAATTTCTCCGGGTGGCATCCTGAAGAAAGCCTCAGGGGAAATTTCAGGGACCTTTTTCATCTCTTCTTCCTTTATCCAGGTCACTTTTACATCATCGGTCCTGAAACTCGGGTTTACGCGCGAATCTTCCAGGGTAAGTATATTTCCTGATTTATACATCAGGAGCCCTGTGTATGCAATCATTGTCCCGTTATCGCCCATGAAGCGCTTTTCAGGCACGTAGAATTTTGCACCTCTGGCTTCGCACATTTCATCTAACATTTCTCGAAGCCTGGTATTTGCGCCAACTCCCCCTGCAAGCAGTACCTCTTTTTTTCCTGTATGGGCAAGGGCGCGTTCTGCAACTTCCACAACCATTGCAAAGGCTGTTTCCTGGTAAGAATAGCAGACGTCTTCAAGAGAATTTTTTCTCAGGGCTTCGCTTGCAGCTGTGGAGAGACCGGAAAATGAGAGGTCCATTCCTTTAATCACGTACGGGAGAGGGATATATTTCGTCGCGTCTTTTGCACATGCCTCAATTTTAGGTCCTCCCGGATGAGGCAGGCCTGCTCCGCGAGCAAACTTATCAAGGGCATTTCCAAGCCCGATATCCAGAGTTTCTCCAAAGACCCTGTATCTTCCTTCCATATACGAGATAACCTGGGAGTTTGCCCCGCTTACATAGAGGACAACAGGGTCTTTTGCAGGAGTTCTCCAGATCCCTATCTCTATATGGGCGATGCAGTGGTTAACCCCTACCAGGGGGATTCCGAGGGACAGAGAGAGCATCCTTGCTGCTGTTGCAACGGTCCTGAGGCAGGGTCCGAGTCCTGGTCCCTGCGAAAAAGCTATGCCGTCAATGTCTGAAGGCTCTACTCCTTTTTCTTTTGCTTCTTCAAGGAGTCTTTTGATAACACTTGCTGCATACTTTGCATGGTGCTGTGCGGCTTCTCTTGGGTGAATTCCGCCTTTTTCGGGTTTATAGGTTTCCGTAACCTCGGCAATAATCTCGGTCTCGGTCACGACTGCGGCACTCAGGTTCCAGGCAGTGCCTTCGATTCCAAGGATGAATGTGTTTTTCAAGGCTTCAGGTCTCCTTTTCAGTCCTTTTCCTGTGCTTGCTGTCACTGCCTTCGGATAATACCGGAGAGAGTTAAATACATTTGCTTTTTGATACTCTCTGATACCCGTGAAGAATTTTTGAGTATTTTTCTTTTAAGGTTTCATAATTTCCCTTCAGAATTTTCCAAGTTTTTCTATGCTTTCTCTCATAGGTTCGGGAGAGAAAAGGCTCTTTTCAAGCCTTTCCGTAAACTCTTCCAGAACGGATACAGGTATATCAAAATCTGGAGACGGAGGGGTAAGTGTCTCAAGTTCAAGTTCTCCATCTTCAGTGATGTCTGAACTGAACCCGGGAAGGACCAGAATGGAAGACAGAAGCAGGACTGAGATTAAGTATTCCTTTCCGTAAAGCGCCCACGAGGAGCTGTTTTCGCCAGCCGGGTAGAAAATCTGGCTTATAGTAGCTGCAGGCCAGGATATTAAAGGCAGGGTCGAAGCCGCAGGGTGAGACAGCAGTATGCTGAAAATTAAAAACAAGATTAACCCGAATCCTGCTTTTTTTATAACACTGTGTGCTCCCGGAGCAAGCCACCATTCCCACCAGGCATTTCTGGGACGTCTTGCATGGATATTTTTGAGAAGCAGAGCTGCAGGCTGTTTTACTTTTCTGGAGTTTTCAAGCTTCAGGCATTCTTCGAGCCTTTCGGAAGCTTTTCGGAAGTAATGGACTTTGCAATAGAAAAGCCCCAGGAAATACAGGGCATAAGCCCTCAATTCACTGTCTCCGGGTTCACGGCAAATGGCTGCCTTTTCAAGTTTTCCGGCAGCTGCAAGGAGAGTGTACCTGAAACGTGCACTGTCCTCCTCAAAAGAAGCTTCTGCAAACATATACCTGGCATATGCGTCCCAGAGCAGGAATCTCTGGTCTTCCGTGTCCAGGGTAAGAACCCGCCTGAATGACTCGAGTGCGTCTTCACATGCCTGTTCTTCAAGCTCTACTCTGCCTTTCAGGCTTCTTGAATACGCATTTTCTGGATCCGCTGAAATCGAAGCCTCAAGCTCTTTTAAAGCCCCTCTGCTGTTACCCAGTTTGAAGTAAAGTTCTGCGAGCCCGTTTCTTGCGTGGATATTCTTCGGGTTTACTTCAATCGCTTTTCTATAAGCCTGCAGAGCTTTCTCAATATTCCCCTGCCTGGAACAGGCAAAACCCAGCAGGCAGGAGGAAAGATCGGTGTCTGTCTCCTTTACTGCTAACTTCTCAAGAATTCCGGCAGCCCCCTCAAAGTCCTGAAGCCTTATCAGGGCAAAGGCTTTCATTACTGAAGCCAGGGTGTCTTCCGGATTGAAGATAAGAACACTGTCAAATGCTTCAAGGGCTTTTTTCCATTCTCCGCAGTTTGCAAAAATAATGCCTTTCCCAAAGCAGGAGATCTTTCCATTTCCCGAAAGTTTTCTGGCACTCTCAAAGGCTTTCAGGGCATCTTCGTATCTGCCAAGAGCGGCAAGGGCAAAACCTTTAGCTGTCCTGAGCTTTTCCAGCATGTGTTTATTTACGGCAGGGTTATGAGTCCAGAACTTTTCGGTTTTTTCTTCTTTGCTATTTTCTCCATTTCTTTCTGTCCCTATGGTTGCGTAAAAGATTTCTTCTGCCTGTAAAAGGATTTCCAGAGCTTCTTCATATTTTTCAAGGCATATCAGGGCTATTCCTCCGTAAACCAGGGGTGATATATCATCCGGTCTGTGTTTTGCTGCCCTGTCAAAAGCTTTAATTGCTTCTTTATATTCTCCAAGTTCGGCAAAAGCAAGCCCCCTGTGTTTCCAGCCCTCAGCCCCGATTTTATCCTCTGGAAGCTTTCCGGACAGCTCAAGGTATTTTTTAAAAGCTGTCTGGATCTGATTTTCGAGGGATTCTTCCGAATCTTTTTGCCTGTTTTTAAGCCCGGACAGGACAATTCCTTTATTGTACCGGGCGGGCAGGCTCTCATAATCAAGTGTAAGGAGATTTTCATAAGCCTCCAGAGCCTCCATATATCTCCCTAGTTTACAGAGAGTATTTCCCTTGCCGTTCCAGGCAAAGGTATTTTCGATATCAAGCCTCAGAGCCTGTTCAAAGGCTTCCAGAGCTCTGGAAAAATCCCCAAGTTCATAATAGATTTCTCCAATTCCGCTCAGGGTACAGCTGTTTTCAGGCCCTGAGGAGAGGGCTTTTTCGTAAGCCTGCATCGCTTTATAATAGCTCCCAAGGGCAAGGAAGCAGCTGCCCATCCCTCCCCAGCCTTCCGAATTCTCAGGGTTTTCGTTGAGAGTTTTGCTGAAATAGTCCAGCGCCTGCTGGTATTTCCCAAGGGCAAGCAGGGCTTTTCCCCTGTTGATTTTTGCTTCGGTAAGAGAACTGTTCGTCTGAAGTACGCTTTCAAACGCCTGAAGTGCTTCTTCATACCTTCCAAGGCTTCCGAGAAGTCTGCCTTTTTCTATCCTGTTCCCTGCATTCATGGGCTCAAGAATAAGGCTTTTCTCAAAAGCTCCAAGAGCTTCTTCTCTTCTTCCGATACCCTCCAGAATTTTGCCCTGAGTCTCCCATGCGCCTGCAGAAGAGGGTTCAAGTTCAAGAGCTTTCTCGCATGCTCTGAGAGCTTCCCTTCTTCTGCCCAGAGAAAGGTATGCTTTCGCCTTACCCTCCCATGCTCCTGCGTGTGAGGGTTCAAGCGCAAGTGTCTTTTCAAATGCTTCAAGAGCCTCTGAACTCTTTTCCAGAACGTAGAGGGATACTCCTCTATAATACCAGGCCCCGGGGTTCTCAGGTTTTATTTTTAGAGCTTGTGAAAGGGCTGAGACTGCCTCAACATGCCTTCCAAGCTGGTTCAAGGCAAGTCCGCTGTAATAAAGAGCCCCAGCATGCTGCAAATCCCTTTCAAGCACTCCTCCGAAAGCCTCCAGAGCCTGTTCAGGAAGGTTCAAATACCCGAGCGTAAGCCCCTTAAAGTAACGAGCTGGAACGTTATCCGGATCAAAAGCAAGAGCTTTTTCAAAAGCCTCCAGGGCTTCCTCTGGCCGATCCAGGTATCGCAGTATATTTCCCCTGTACTGCCAGGCAATTGTGTCCTGAGGGTAAATCTCAAGCAGGGAATCAAACGCTTCAAGAGCCTTTTCAAAATTCTTCTCTGATCCGATCGGATTTTTCAGGTTCAAAAGAGCAAGGGCTTTACTGTACCAGGCTCTGGCGTAAAGAGATTGCATAAGACCTCTGGCTTTATCTTCTAAAAATATTTGTATGGAATTATATATGCTCTCAGATATAAATACGATTGCAGAAAAGAGTTACTGATTTAATTGTTTAGACCTTCCCTACCCTATAAGCTCAGTTTCCTTTAGCCTAAAAACTGTTTTTAGTTTACGGTTAATAAAAATTTAATCAAGCCTGTCTGATGTCCTATCGAAAGAAATAAAAGAAAAGAAAAAAGAAAGTGAAAAGAAGGAAAAAGAAAACAGGAATTCTTGAAAAAGTTGTAAAAAATAAATAAAAGTCAGCAAAAAAACAATAAAGACTGACACCTAAAAATTTAGTGCCATTACTCCTTCTTTTTCAGTTTTTCCTGTGGGAGTTTAAATATCAGCCTTACGTTTTTTAAGGTCAGGTTTCTGATAACAAGAGGTTTTGGCCTCAGTCCCTTTATTTTCAGGTTTTTAATTTTCGTGTCTTTTATTGTGATAATTTTCGTTCTCGCGTTTTTCTCTGACATGTTACCTCTTTACCTTTCTGACATCTTTTAATGTCAGGTTCTTTATAATAAGAGGTTTCGGTCTCAGACCCTTTATTTTAAGGCTTTTTACTCGAATATTCTTTACTCTGGTAATTTTTATTTTCTTGCTTTCCTCGGACATGCTTTATCCCTCTCCTTTCCAGACAGCATCTTTTAGCTTCCGGACTATACTTTTGTGGAGTATGTATGTCATAGGTATTACTTATAATAGAAAATAGTATACAAGATAGTTAAACTATTGCATAAAAATAGTCATAACATTTTGTTTGATGGGATCTAATAAAGTAAAAAATAGGATATGGAAACATATAATAATGGAAAGGAGATCTGCAACAGTTTATGCAAAAAACTGAATAGAATCTGCAACATCTATAACAAAAAACTTGATAAGTTTCAAAGAAATGTCAGAGCACTTGAGAGATTTTCCTTGGAAAATGAAGATAGTGAAAGGAGCCGCAGGAAAAACTCCTGCGATCCGGGCTGAAAAATGAGCTATGATTTCCCGAGAGGGTTATTTCTTGAATTCGGTGTAGCCGCACTTTCCGCAGGCAAGGCGGTTTTTGTGTTCGGCAAGGAATACGCCGGGTCCGCATCTGGGACAGAACTGTTTGAGTCTGGTTACGGAGTCGCCCTGGACTTTGTAATAATCTTTTACTGCCATGTTTGTACACCTCAGTAAGGCTTAAGCCTCTTCTCCCTCAGTCTCTGATCCAGGGACAGCGTTCCTCTTCAGGATGTATGCCTGTTCTACCTGCTTCATGCGGTCTGCATCTTCGTAGAGCTTTGCATAGCCCTTGCTTTCCTGCATTCCGTATTCGGTCTTGATCCTCTGGACGACCAGCAGTTCAAGGGGGGCGTTTAACATTGCAGCAAGTTTGTTCCTGACATCACTTCTGGAAGGAGTCGAACCTTCATATTTCACAATGAAATCCAGTTCCCTTCTGTTTAAAAGTGAATTCTTTTTATCTTTAAGGATTTTTATGTCCATCTAGAATTCTCCGTATTTTATCCAATTCATTATTTTGATTTTTGCTGATAAGCTTCTCAAAAAGAGCCCTTATCTCTTCTTTCTTTTTCTTGGTGACCTCTACAAAGACCACGCCCTCATCGGGCTGTCCGTAAAGGACAACAGCCCCAATTGGAGCCAGAAGAATTACCGGAAGGGTTGCCAGATCCTCTTCTCCTCTTACAAAGATGCGAAGGAGCTTTTCCGAGGCAAACGCTTCACAAAGGGTTCTAATAAGCTCATCGGTAATAATTCCTGCAGGGTTGTCAACCGAAACTTCTTCGTAAACCTTGTCCCTGTTCCGGGCCGAAACATTGCTGGACACCGGTTTCCTTTTAGTGCGGTCATCCACAATACAGATGTCCGGAATAATCCCGGCTTCGAGCAGGTGGAAGGTAGTAACATCCCCTACGGATATAAGTTTTGTGGGGCTTGAAAGCTCCCCTGCAAACTTCTCTACCGTGTCCCTGCCCTTTCCCCTGTATAGAGTTCCAAGGGGTTTTTTCATAAGTGGACGAAGTTCTCTCGGAAGTTCGATATGAACACTCAACTCAGCGCACCTTCAAAGCAAATCTGTCCGGGATGTCAACCCCAAGTTTTTTTGCGATCTCCGAGCGTTCTGTGTCAAGGATGATAACAAGTCCACTCCATTCTTCTGCGAGGTCCGAAGTTCCGCAAACAGGACACGTTTGACCTTCCAGGACCCTCAGGCAGTGTCTACAGACTTTTTCTGGCATTGCAAATCCTCTTTTTTGCCTTCTTTTTTATTCAGGCTGTCTCTTCACCTGAGACTGCCTGGGACTGCTTCTTTCTGCGGGCTTCTTCGAGCCACTGCAGTCTTCCAAGGGCAGTCTGTCGCATCGTAAGTCCTATTTTGCTTTCTTTTGGTTCCCTCTCATTGATGCTGACCGCAATAATTCTGGCTCTTACATGGTCTCCTTCGGTAATTGACTTGCCTCCGTTTTTAGTAACAAGCCTTGCATTTTTCGCATCATATGAAATAAAATCGTCAGTGATCTGGCTGACATGGAGCAGCCCGTCCATTGGTCCCATTCCTACGAAGACTCCGAAGCCGACAGCTTCTACAACTTCCCCTTCAATAATCTCCTGGAGCTCTGGATAAAACATTACTGCTTCGAATGTCACATCATAGTACACAGCCCCGTCTCCGACGAGGATATGCCCTTCTCCTACCTCGTCAATATTGTAAACAGCAACGAGAGAGCCAAGTTTTTTGTCAACCTGCCCTTCAAGTTTTTCCCTTAATGCATTTTTAATGGTAGGCATCACTTCTTCCCCGAGAAGGGTGGGAGGAATGCGAACAGTATCAACGAGTTTCATTAATTTATACATCTGCTAATCACCCGTAAACTTAATCAATGGAACTGCTGCCCGGAAATGTCCGGTGGGTTTTCAAACAAAATCCAGTTTGTTTTTTTGGCGCAGGGATACGGTCTGGATCCCGCTTTCGGCAAGCCTGCGTTTTAACCCTATATCATTTGTCAGAACAGCCGCTTCCATCTCTCTGGCGAGCCTGAGAATCACATCATCCGCAGGTCCGATGCCTGCGATCCGTCTGCACCTTTCCATCATGGACCTGGCAACCTTTGCGGCTGTCCTGTTTGAACCTTTTTCCCGCTTTATGAGTTTTTCGATCTCGAATACAACAGCTTCAGGTACATAGAATTCATTAAAGCCCAGCCTTTTCAGTTCTTCGAAAATATCCACTCCGAACTGGACAGGGATCATGAATCCGTTAGTATCGATTATGATTTTCAACTTTTTATTACCCCTACTCCAATGAGCCGCCAGCGGGAATCAATTCTCCTGCTGATCGCAACCCTTGACCCGACGGCTGCACTTATCGGGCGCTTGAGTGCCACCTGGGCTTCATTTTTCCGGGCACTTGTGACCACACCTACAGTCGTTGCGGTTCCTATGTTAAGCATAAGGGGTTCACTGGTCTTGATTTCATTGATCTTCTCTTCCCTTGTAACTCCCACTACTCTCTCGAGAAGGTGGAGTTCCATGACAAATTGATGCCTTGTTTCTGGAAGAGTTCCCGGGGCGCCTGCCATCTGTCCTGTTAAAGAGTCACCCTTTGTCAGGGTAGGGTCAAGATAAGTTCCTACGGCAAGGAGCCCTCCAGGAGTTGCTTCTTCTACCTTTGTTGCTCCTGCAAAAATCGATGAGACCGTTGTCAGAATGGGAATCCATCTGGTGGTGCCTTCTGTTGTGACCTTTATTCCTGGTCTTATCTCAAGCTCGTCTCCCGGATGAAGTACGCCTTCAGTGAGTGTGCCTCCGATAACTCCACCGCGGATCTCATCAATTGAAGCTCCGGGTTTGTTAATGTCAAAAGACCGGGCAATAAGCATGCTAGCAGGCTTGTCAATTTTATGAACCGGAGTCGGGATCTGGGTTTCCAGAGCATCGATGAGAATATCGATATTAATATTCTGCTGGGCAGAAATCGGGATTATAGGCGCATTTTCGGCAACCGTGCCTTTGACAAATTCTTTTATCTGGTGGTAGTGCTCGATAAGGCGCTCCCTTGATACAAGATCGATTTTGTTCTGGACAATGACGATGTTTTCAATTCCTATTATGTCCAGAGCCATAAGGTGTTCCTTTGTCTGGGGCTGCGGGCAGTCTTCGTTTGCGGCAATTACAAGCACTGCCCCATCCATAATTGCAGCACCGGAAAGCATGGTTGCCATCAGGGTCTCGTGTCCTGGGGCATCTACAAAAGAAACTGTCCTGTGCTCTTCTGTTGTTTCTCCGCAATTGGGGCAGGTCTTCTCCACAGTATAACACTGGGGTTCAGGACATTTCGGGCATTTCATGAATGGGGAATCGGCGTACCCCAATCTTATCGAAATTCCTCTTTTTACTTCTTCGCTATGCGTATCCGTCCACACGCCGGATAAAGCTCTAACAAGTGTGGTTTTTCCATGGTCGACATGGCCTACCATGCCGATATTAACACAGGGCTGACTCAAGTTGTAATTTCCTCCAGTAGAGTGAAGATAATCTGATATAAGGCAGGTATTTCTCCGAAATCTGCACCTTCAGGATTTTTAACTGCTTTCTTCCCTCGGGTTTTCAGACCTCAATTCTAAACCTGATCTGATTTTTAATTCTTACTATGTGATCCTTGGTTTGTTGTAATTGTAACTCAAAGCGGGATTTTACTTTAACGGGCTTTAAATGAGCCCGAACCCCTTCCCCGGGCAGTTCGGTATTTTCAAACTGAAAAGCCAGACAATATCTATCACTAAATTTTTAGTTACGGCTTGAATCTGGCAGATTCAGGGGATCCTTTTAAAGTTTACGGTATCCTGCACAATTCATATTACTAATGCCGGAAAGCCTTAATAAATTTATGTGACGATCATATCGAGTTTCTCGAGCTCAAGAGCGCGTCTGATCTCAAAGGCTAGTCTTCTGCCCGTACTCATCGGCCTTCTCCAGAGGGAATTGCCGTATGAATGCCCGACAGACATATGCACATTGGTCCCGCCGCCCACTCTCGGGGCGACATCATAAATATAAAAATTCAGGTCTTTGTCCACGCAGGTCTGGAGGCAGAAAGGTCCTATAATTCCAGGTGCATAATGTTCCTGAGTGGCTTTTACGTACTTTTCTCCCATTTCGAATACCTTTTCAAGGAGGGACTCGCGAAGAGTTGCCGAGTTGTGCCCGCAGACCGTATATTCCGGGGTAAGCTGGTGAGGGGCAAGAGCCATTTGCTGGGGGGCAGGAAGCCTTACATGTCCGTCAAGGCTGGTCTCAAAACGCCAGTCAACACCAAGGAGCTCCAGCTTGCTCATTTTCGGCTCGATCGGGGAGTAGAACATATCAAGGTTGAACACGGGTCCTATGATATACCGCTCGATTCTGGCATTTTCAAGAGCTTCGCGCGTAATCACTCCCTGCTTAATAAGGGCTTCGGATTTTTCCACATATTCCTTATAGCTTGAGGCCGTGAAAAACCCCCTCTCGAGTTTCTTTACTGCATGAGGAAGCTTTACCATTACGAGTTCGTTAATCTCCTCGGGAGATTCTATCTTCTCAGGGAACGGAAGCCCTGCTTTTTCAAGAATCCAGTAATAGCTCTGCTGTTCGCTTCTCTCTTCGCTCCTGAGGAGGTTCCTGCTCCCTACCATGGGCACTCTGAAATTATCTTCTATCTCATCTATGCTGCAGTAGGAGGTAAAAGAGCGGTTAGGAATAAAAAGCACTTTCTCGTCAACCAGTTTCTGCTGGTTCTGGGGCAGAAGGATTTCATTATACTTCTTATATACAACTGCCTCATCGACAATTCCTCTCTTTATTTTCCCGTAAGGGTCTCTCTGAGCTCTGAAGTACTCAGTGTAAGTTTTCTCCCTTCCGGCCTGGCAGACTGCAAGGGTTCTGAACTCTTCTTCAACTGCTCCGTCGCAGATGTCGAGTCCAGAATGAGAGGCAATTGTCCCTATCTTAATCTTATCAACATGCGCGTAATAGCCTTCAACAATTTCCTTTATTTCTTTCCTGTCAATCATATGTGATGTCTCTCAGCTTTTTCGAGGTATTAATACTTCCGTGAGATGGTGATCAGGTATGGTCATGCGTGACTCTAACCTGTATTGAGATGATATTCCTGAAATGCAAGTCCTGCCAGTAGCTTGCCAGGTCTGTTAAACAAAAGTTTTAATTGGATTTTTCCCCATTAACAGCTTTACCTATTAAAACCCTTTCTAATAGAAGTAATCATTTATATAATGGAGGGTAGGCCGGGAGCTGGTTTGCCTCTCAGGGCAGCCTCCGTTTTATCTGATTTTTAGAGGAAACTTAGAATCAAAGGTGTAATAAAGGTCTCAACTACAGCCGCCAGAAAGAGGAGAGGCAAAATCCAGCGAAAGTAAAATTGCAGTCCTTCCTTAAATTCTTTTTTTATCTCAGTGGGCCTGCCTATGAGGGCAGCGAAAACCTGATGTCCGAGCCTGAGTCCGATTCCAGCTGACAGGAAGACCATGGGCAGTTCCAATACCCCGTGAGGAAGAAGGGCAAGGAAGATAAAAAGCAGGCCTCTTTCCTGGGCTACGATGTGTGAGATAACTCCTACAATATATCCATTGAAGGCGATAAACAGTACCGGAAGGATGCCAAAGACAAGCCCGAGCACAAGAAAGAGTAGGCTCACAAAGGCATTGTTAAGAAATATTCCAAGCATAATGAATATCGGAGGCAGGGCAAGGAGGGGCGCAAACCTGGAGCTGAACCCTTCCATCAGTGTATCAGCCATCTCCGGAAAATTTGCCGATGAAGTATAGCCTGCAACCAGAGCTCCGAAAAACACAAAGGTAATAAAAAGAACATATGGCCAGATAAAACGCAGGTAGCTGGTAAATCCGGATGCTCTTGAGGTACCTGTTCCCGGCCGGGATTCTGTTTTTCTGCTGTCGGCTAAAAAGGAATTTTCCTCTGAAGCATATATTTTTTCCTCCCTTTCCCAATCAGGAGTTTCTGTCCTTACTTCTCCGTTTTTCTCCCGTAAATAATGGTCTTCCTCTCTTTCCATGTTTATCCCCAATAAAAACCTGATACATTGAATCTTAACCTCAGCTGAGGCATCTGTTTACTACTCTTTCAGATTCCCAGCATCATTCGGATTGTGTTCCGGGTTGCCGGAGAAAGTCCGAGGATCAAAATAACCATTTTAATCAGCATTTTCAGGTTGGTTGATTCCTCATCTTTCTCAAACTGGGTATCAAGTGCGTAAAGAACTCCTACGAAGATAACTATCTTCAATGGATACATAACCAGTGCAGTATCCGTAAGTTTAATAAGATAAGAAGGAAGCACGTGTTTTTCAAAGTACCCGAGTTTATCTATTCCTATATACGTTGAAGAAGCATCCAGCATATGGGCGAGCAGGATGGAAAGGTTTAGAGGATCGGTAAAAATCGAGGATTTAAAATGGAGGGCAATCAGATAAAATATAAACGTTAGTCCTATCCCTGCTCCTATTACAAAAACCGGAATGTAAGCGACCACAATGTTCTCGAAGTACAGCAGAGTCCCAAGGTTTAATAAGAACCATGCCAGCCCGAAGCCTGCAAAAACCGGATGATAATCCTTTACAAGCCCTGCCTTTTGAATCCTTATTGAGAGCCAGAGGCAAACAACAGTTATTCCGAAAACCAGGAAATAAATGTTCGGGGTTATAAGTAAATAGCTGAAAGGAGGGTGAAAGATGCCGGCAGGAGAGTCTTCAAGCACGCGTAGAGAAGAACCTGCAAGCACGAAAGGCAGGATCGAGAGAATGAACCTGGGCGTTATCTTTACTTCCAGCTTTTCAAGGAGCCTGAATATCCCAAAAATACAGATGCCCAGTATCACTGCCCAGGTAAACGTGTTTACAAGGTTATACCCTTCATCGCCCCTTATGGGGTCCAGATAGTAGGTATTGATAAATTGTGAAATTTTTTCAATTAAATAACTCATCTTATCACTCATTCAAAACGGCAATAACCTAATACAACTGGTTCTTACTGTACATAGCTGAATCCGTGTACTGGCTTATATATTTGAAACAAATTTATTTCTGAACTGTAAATGTAGCGAACTCAACAGTGAACGGTGTTCGGTTTAATTACAGATATTTCTTTGCCTTCTCGAAGCTCTACTTCAGGAAAAACAAACATATTATAAAGGTCTTATATAGATCTTATATTATAGTGATCTTATATTTCTATGTTATTATATTTATTCTCTGTAATTGTGCATGTTAAAAGGTAAGATTTAATAGACTTATCAATAGAGAGAGAATTGGTTTAAGTAAATTACCCTGGAGAAGCGTCAATGTAAGAGAAGTTTCCATACTTAACTTCAGGCAGGCACAGAAACCTGACATGATCCGGACAAAAATCAAATAGACGAAAACAAATATGAAAGGTGTAAGCTGAAAGGATCCGGAACACTTCTTTTTGTTTCTTCTGAGAATTAAGTTAATGAATTAAATTCTCCTATTAAACTATGTATACTGTATTTCATAAGTTGTCGATGTTTTCTTCAGGTATTATCGTCTTCAGTGTCAGTCTCCAGTACAGGTATCTGCTGGTGTTAAATACCTGATAATTATAGATATTTGCAATAACAGTCTAGATGTTAATCTCCAGTAAGCAAGCTAACTGCTGGCTGGATAATTTATGTCGTGTTTATGAAATTGAGTATATCAAAATTCAATATATTGAAATGAAGCATTTAGCGTATCTTTATCACGATCAAAATTCATGCGGGTATGAAATTGACTCTTAACAAGAACAGCGCAAAATGGATGCAGTTCCCGAGAGATGTACTTATCGGGCATGGCGTGCTTGAAGAGGTAGGAGATGTCTGCAGGGACCTTAAACTGAAAGGAAATGCGCTGATAGTAACCGGAGGCACTACAAGGGATGTTGCAGGCAGGAGAGTCTGTAAACTCCTTGAGGGTATGGGAGACAGTGCGGAGGCGATACTTACCTGCAGGGCCACAATGGAAGAAGTCGAGAAAATTACGGAAAAAGCTCTTGAAATAGATGCCAGTTTTCTCCTCGGTGTCGGGAGCGGCAGATCAATTGATCTTGCGAAACTTGCTTCGACAAGGCTTGAGCTTCCTTTTATTAGCGTGCCTACGGCAGCTTCCCATGATGGGATAGCGTCTTCTCGCGCCTCAATAATGGACAACGGGAGAAACGCCTCCGTACAGGCTCAGGCTCCTATTGCGGTGATTGCGGATACGGAAGTTATCTCAGCAGCTCCTTTCCGTTTTCTTGCAGCGGGCTGCGGTGACATAATTTCCAATTACACGGCAGTTCTGGACTGGGAACTCGCAAGCAGGCTCAGGAATGAATACTTCGGGGAATATGCTGCAGCCCTTTCACGCATGGCTGCCCGGGTAATTATCGAATATGCTGACTCCATAAAACCTGAGCATGAGACCTCTGTAAGGCTTGTGGTAAAAGCCCTGGTCTCGAATGGGGTTGCAATGAGTATTGCAGGCTCTTCAAGGCCGGCTTCTGGGTCCGAACATATGTTCAGTCATGCCCTTGACAGGATTGCTCCAAAGCCTGCACTTCATGGAGAACAGTGTGGAGTTGGTACAATTTTGATGATGTACCTGCACGGAGGAAACTGGCAGGAGATAAGGGATGCTTTAAAAAAGATCGGGGCTCCTACAACTGCAGCAGAACTGGGCATAGAAGATAAATATATAGTCGAAGCTCTCTTACATGCACACAGTATCCGTCCGGACCGTTACACGATTCTTGGAAACGGACTTACTCCTTCGGCAGCTGAGAAGGTTGCAAGAATCACAAAGGTCATAAGTTGAGAAGTTGTTTTAACTCAGGCTGAAAAAGGAAATCAGCAACTGTTTGAAAAAGTCATGAAATTGGATGCTATCAATAATTGAAACTAATAATTGGAATCTCTTAATGCAGGATTCGCGTTTAATCATAATCAATCGCTCATTCGGAATGTTAAATGAATTTAATTTAATAATGCGTTTAACTTCAGGATAATCTAACTTTAAATGCCTTATTTCAGGTCCAGATTCAATACTAAATTCAAAATGTTTGGGAATAACTTCAGGTATCCTGAAAACTCAAAAATACCCGAAAAAAATTTAAATGGAAGAACTATTATGACAGAAAGCGATACCAAAATAACACTCATCGGATCACGGCTGGCAAGGGAAGGGCTGGAGTTCATATTCAAGGGTGAAATGCCTGAATGCAAGAAGTGCCGCTTGAAGAACACCTGCCTTAACCTTGAACCCGGACGCAGGTATAGAGTCGTGAGAATCAGAAGTAAAGATATACACGAATGTTTCCTGCACGACAGCGGGGTTCTTGCCGTCGATGTCAGCAGGGCTCCTATTACTACAAACGTGGAGTCCAGAAAAGCAGTTGAAGGGGCAAAAATTATGTATGAGCCCGCCAAATGTGGCAAGAAAGAATGCGGTGAGTATGAGATCTGCCACCCGGAAGGGCTTTTAAAAGGGGACAAATGCAAAATTGTAGAGGTCCTTGAAAGCCTTGATTCAAAATGTGAAGCCAGCAATTCCTTGAAAAAGGTAAAACTTGCATGGTGAACATAAACAAACACCTTTTAGTAATAGTAAGACTGATTATTAATTAATAAATAAAGTTTATAAGCGGTGTTATAAGTGCCTGAACATGAAATGAACCAGGTCCCCCCCTATGAATTTTATACCCAAAAGCGCTGGGAAAACTGGCTCGGACGGGCAAGGGAAAGCGGTTTTCAAATCAAAGAGTCCGAAGAAGATGCTGGCAAAGAAAGTGCCGTATTCGTCAACATGGTCGACGATGTGATACTTGCCTGCCTGAAAGTAACCGCTCGCTTTGAAAAAGATATGCTCTCCAAAGAACAGGCTTTAGAGATTCTTGAGGAGATCAGAGATATCGTGCTTTCCGAGGTCGAACCCATTTCTGAGGATATCGACCTTATGATTGATTCAGTACAGACCTCTTTGATGGGGGCGCTTGTCGCCTTTGAATCCTATGTTATGGGCGATTATGACGAAGGAGTGAGTATTGAAGAGCTTATAAAAGCAGCAATCGATGCAGAAGCCTCGGATAACCTTGAACTTGCTCTTGATTACACTGCACAGTGCGGCGCAATCGTGCTCAAAGGACAGAGCCTTCCAGAAGAGGTAATGGCTGAGCTCCCTTACGGAATTGTTGCAGAATGGCTTGACGGGATTGACTCAATCTCGGCAGCGATGGTAGGAAGCGACAGTTATAAAGAATTCGATGAAGATGACGAGGAAGATATTGTATAAGATCTTCCTCTACACTTTTCTTCAAACTTTTTAAGTACTCTAGATTTTCAAGTATTCCGGGCTTTCAGTACTCTAAATTTTAAATGTTCAAGACTTTTAAATACTTAATTTTTAAGCAACTGTGTTTTAACAATCAATCAGGTTTTTTCCATAATCCTTTCATATACTTCAAGGGTCTTTTTAGCTATTGTTTCCCAGTTATATCTCTTTTTCAGGAGATCGTACCCCTTCTCTCCCATCCTGTTGCGGCCTAGTCCCTCAAGTACGTAATTCAGACCCCAGGCAATGGAAGAAGGTTCTTTATGGGCAATAATTCCTGTCCTGAAGTTCTCCACAAGGGCGACTGCATCACTTGCAACTACGGGTTTTTTTGCATCCCATGCCTCAAGCACGACTATCCCGAAGGGCTCGTTCCGACTTGGAACACAGACAAGGTCGCAGGCATTGAACCAGTCTATGACAGTATTGTCAGGGGCGTAACCAAGGAAATTGCAGGAATCCCCAATCCCAAGCCTGTAAGCCTGGTTTTCACATTGAGACCGCATCTCTCCTTCTCCTATGAGCACAAATTGGGCATCCCTTTTCCTCAGGACTTTTGCTGCAGCTTCAACAAGCAGGTCAGGTCCCTTCTGATAGGACATCCTTCCGGTGAAGAGTACTACAGGGAGGCAGGGATGTATTCCGTAGTTTCTTTTTATCTTTCCGGGATCAACTTCCCTTTTTATTTTTCCCACGTTTATCCCGTTGGGAATCTCCCATAGCTTGTAATCAGGAATTCTGTATATGTGCTGGACTTCCTCTTTCAAAACTGTAGAGGTTACAACCACATCTGAAGCTTCATAGCCTCCAAGCCATTCCCTGTGAGAAATCTCTTTTGCCTCCCACCAGTCTCCATGCCTGTTTCCGTTGCGTCCCCATTCCGTGCTGTGGAAGGTCAGGACAAAAGGCAGCCCGAACTGGGCTTTAATTCTACAGAGAACGTTTACAGGATGCCAGTCATGTCCGTGGAGGATGTCAAACTCTCCTGCCTTCTCCCGGACGTCCAGGAACCGGCAATACATGCCGTCACACATCCTGTTCATCTGCTCCACTATTCCTCCGGTCCGGTCGCACGCAATCCTGTGGTAGTGAACCCCATTGACCACTTCATCATTGTTTTCATGACCCCGGGTAAAAAGATGAACCTCATGTCCCTCAGCTACAAGAGCCTCAGAGAGTTCTGATACATGGGGTGCAATCCCTCCTACACGTATTGAATGCAAACTTTCCCAACTAAACATTCCTATTCGAATCTTTTTCATAGACTCACTTGTTCCTTTTTGTCAAAGTGAAGGACATCATGATTTCCAAAAGTTACAGGCTTTTCCCCCAGCCTGTTCTGTTCAAACCCTTCAGCTTACCCGATTAAAACATGTTTTCAAGGTTGGTAAACTTGGGTTGCGCCTTTCTGATTTAGTTCTTCTGTACGTATTCCCCTCTTAAACCCTTCACGTACTCTGTTCATAACAGGCTTTATCTAAATATACGTGTCTGTTACGGACTATTTTTCGTATTAAGGACACAATCTCTATACTTCCCTAACTTTATTCCTTATTTATTGTACATAAACATATCTCTGGTTTTTCTACATGTTTAGGACTGAATACTTTCACTCCGATTGTGTATTCTCTCTTCTTAATTTGTCATGAGACATCTCATTCATTCCCCTTCAGGTATGAGGCTGCCTTTTCCGGAGAAACCGTATTAATATAAATTCCCGTGTTAAGTTCGAACCCGGCAGCTGTAGAAAGCCGGGGTAGTAACCTGAGATTCAGGTGGTACTCCGTAGTTTCAAAAAGCTGATAGAACATATGGTTATAGGGCAGGTCTCCAAATAATTTTGCGTAACTCCTGAGTATATCTCTTAAAATTTCCCCTAGGGCAAAAAGGAGTCCTGAACTGAGTTCCCCAAGAAAACTTATATGCTTTTTCGGAAGGATCCATACCTCAAAAGGCACAGTTGAATAGTAAGGTGCAAAGGCTATGAAATCATTATTTTCAAGGATAAGGCGCGGTGAGATTTTTTCTTTTTCAAGGAGAGCGCAGTAAGGGCATTTTTGTGCATCTCTTATGGCTATCAGTTCCTTTTCAATAACCTGCGGGCAAACCGGCAGGGCTATGAGCTGGCTGTGCGGATGGTCCTGTGAAGCGCCTGCGGCTTTTCCGGAGTTTTTGAACAGGGATACATAAGAGATTTTCTCGTGAGCCGCGTAATGGCAGACTCTATCCCTGTAGACCTTCATAAGTCCTGAGATCTCGGTATCGGAAAAGTCCTCCAGCTTTTTTCCGTGCACAGGAGACTCCACTATTACTTCATGGAAACCGAATCCTGGAATTACTTCAGATTTTTTTCCGAAGGATTCTGGGAAGGATGAGGCAGGAGAAAGTGCAGGATACAGGTTTGGAAAACAGCGAAAATCCCAGTTGCGTACTCTTTTTTCCCCTGTATCGGCAAAAACCTCTCCATTTTTGTATACTGCAGTTGCAGGAGGTGTTTTTTCTTCATTTCCCCCGCAGAAGACACAGTTCTCAGAATCGTTTTTTTCGGAACCTCTGACTGCTCCCGCAAAATCCGAAGGTCTTTTAGCTCTTTCTTCGGCAATTATGCAGTATTCATGGAGGAAATAATGCTTTCTGATTTCTGACATCTTGACCTCAACCTGGCCCTCTCAATTTGATTTTTTTCGGCCTTTTCTTTCAACCTGCTTTTTTCAGCCTGCCTATCTCAACCAGTTCCCTTCGAATTTCACCTTTTTCCGGAGTTTTTATCTCCCTCCTGTATGCAGAAGCGTGCTCCGCTTATCAATTCATAGTACTGTTCCGTGGGCTTTTCCCAGCCCATATCCTTTGCGAGAAGGAATGCTTCCCTGCAGAGTAATTTGTATTTTACTCTATCATCCACGAAGTTTCTGGTAAAGTAACTGACTGCCAGGGAATATTCAAGGACTGTCTCGTAATAGGAAAGGTCTATGTTATCAACTACTATCACCCCGCCCAGACCCTCTATCAGGGATTCGATAGTTTTTACAGCATCACTGAAACCGCAGACTCTGCTTACCACACTTGGGGTCCCCTCTCTTCCGGCTTCAAGCCCTGTGAGCAGGAACGGGTCATAACGGGAAGGGAAAATCCCGGCACAGCAGCCTGCCATAAAATCTCTTACTCCCATGCCCAGCCCTCCGTCCTCTGTCGAGATGATCTGGGGATAGAGGACAGCTGCAACTGAACGCTTTCCCCTTACCATTTTCGTGAAATCCAGCCCTCTTTCCTCTATCATCTGCTGAAGCCTGAGTTCGTTTCCTACAAGTACGTCTTTTGGCAGATGTACCGGAAACCCTTCGGGGAGGTTAGTTTTCGGGCCTTCTGCAGCTACAAGGAAGCAAATTACCTTGATCTTCTCTTCCATATGTCCTTCCATGATGCTGTTCCTGATTATGTGCTCGAGAGCCACAAGGGAATCAAGAAGGTCAGGGTATCCTTTATTTTCAACCTCTATGCGTGAGATTGTAAAAATAGGAATGATCTTTTCAGGCTCGATTTTTTCCCCTCCGTAATACTTATACAGATTTTCGGAAAGGAAATTTCTGATTTGTGCGAGGCAAAGTTCTTTCCTGTTCCAATCTATTTTTTCAGCTTCAATGGTTATCCCGTTTCTTATGACAATTCCGTTAATCCCGTAAAAAAGCCTGGCTTCCTGGCGGGTTGATTCCCCTACTGCAGTAACCGTATCTGCATAGAGGGCAAGAGCTTCGAGGGAGGCAAGGTTTTCAGGCACGCCCGGAGGCCATATACTATCATTGTTTCTTCTTTTTTGAATTGAATTATAACCTGCAGCCCTGCCGGGCAGAGTGGCGTGCAGGGTTGCAACGCTGTTTACCGGTATTCCCAGTTTTTTAAGTCTTGCAGGCGCGTAAAATGTCCCAAACTCGTGGCAGTGAAGGGAAATCCCGGGACAGGGAATGAGATCTTTACTCGAACCTGCTTCTTCTGCCCATGTGTCTGCAGTTCTGGGAGCAGAACTTACAAGGAGTCGGCTAAGCTCGGAAATCGAGTGTGAAAGAGAAAGATAATGGGTATATTCCGGACCATTAGGAAAGTTTTCGTATTTCAGGGAATCAAGCTCCAGAAGTTCATAGGCTTCGGCTTTGATTCTGCTTTCAAGAGTCATCTCTTTTCCCATGTATGATGAGCGAATCTTTCCAAAATCCGAGGTCTGAAACTGCAGGTACCCTATTCTGGTTTCCCCTACCATTTCCTCCCCTGTAAAGACTTTAATGCCTTCGTTTTCAAGGGTTTTCAGACTTTTCTTCAGTTCCCCGTCCGCGCTTAGAGGAGCAAGCCCATCCATATTCGTGATCCTGTTCAGACCACGGTTCCAGTCTGCGCCCCTGTGCCCGAAATACGGGCCTGCGATAAGGATTTCTGTGTTTTCTTTTGCTTTGAGTTTACCGGAGTCAAAAAGAGCCGCAAGGGTATGCGCCTCTTCGTGAATGACGTTCCAGATCCCGCCCATTTTGTTTGATGCAGGTCCTGCCTCTTCTCCGGCAATCATAATGAAATGGTTTCCCAACTCCTGAATCCCCCTCAGGTCATTTGCCGTTAAATTTATGCTTATTTTAAATCAGCCTTTGAATATTAATACTTATCAATTGATAAAGCAAACTGATGCGGAGCGAATCTCCAGAATATTGCTCTCATGACCTTTTTCCTGTACTGCTAATGGCTGCAGTCGACAAGCCCATCAGTCACGAACCAGCCAGCTGTTAATTGGTAATGAAAACGTATGTGGAAAAAAACAGAAGGGCTGGGATGATGCTGAGAAAGAAGTCTCACATACCCGTTTTTTAGACCTGAGTTTGAGTGCAGTCACCGAGTACCGAGGCTTTTGTCTTTGCGTAACAACTTTCTACAAGCTGCAAAGTCCCTTCGAGGTCCGTGATCTCAAACTCAAAGAGTGCAGAGAATTCTTTTACACAGGCATCAAAATCTTTTTCATAATCAAGGCCTGTATTTACCCTTGCAACCCTTTTGTAGCCTGCATAATCAAAGACAAACTTTGACATCGTTATATCGTCAGGGTTCTGGCTCAGGCCTGCGGTTCTGACCATTTCCCTCCAGTTTACTGCCCACATTGGAGTCAGGAAAAAGGTACCTACCCCTCTACAGCTTTTCAGAACTTCCAGATAGCGTCCTCTTCCTCCCAGCACGGCACCGATACAGTCGTCTACGATTTCTCCGTTCTCTTCTTTCAGGATACGGATCTTGCAGTCCAGGGCTTTGAAGTCCTCTTCAATTTTCCCGAGTACGTTTCCGCAAAGCCCGTAAAAGAGCAGGATCCCATCCGAACTGGGAGCCATAAGTTCAACCTTTGAGTAAACGGTTTTTTTAAGGTTTTCAGGAATTGCGTGCAGGGCAAGCTCAAGCATGTAAACTATCAGGGTCAAACCTTTCTCGTCCCCTGCGGATTTATCGGGAATCTTTTCAGGAGGAAGGACTATATATTCAAGTCCTGCTTCGGTCATCTTTCTCACTATACCCTTGCAGTCTTCGTTTTCCACCACAAACACTTTTTTAATCTGAGGATCATTTTCAAGAAGGTGCATTATCTCGTCTTCGAACATCCTGCACCCTATTATGGTTATTACCGGCATGTAGATTCCTCTTGCATGTGTAACTCATTGCTTTTCTCATTTTGAAAGCTGGCAGGGTGGCCCCTGAGAGGTTTCATTTAATTCTCAGAATAATTCTCTTGAAAAACCATGTCCTTTAAAAATAATGTTCTTTAAAAAAAATCATCTAAACTTCGAAATATTCAATTTTATTTGATGACATTATGTATAGAAAAATATATTGCCGTCGTTTATAAATCTGAGCGTTAAAAAAATACACTAATCATCCAGTCGGTATATTTCAATAACTATTTGATAACTATTATTGCGAGATTTATTTTGTAATTTTTCTCAGGTTGTCAGACGTGAATTCAAAATCCGGCAAAATCCGGAAGCAATTCGGCATCCGCTCTGAAAGCATTTTTCCGGTTTACGGCCCTTTTCGGGATCAGGTTCTCAACAGCAACCCTATATATACTACTGAAGCAACGAAGCTCAACAAGCTACGAACCGCATGAAGCCTGTTCCACTTTTCCAGGAGCGCCTGTGTTCGCTCGACTCAAGGTCGCGGCCAGGTGCTAAAAGTCGATGATTCGCAGGCATAATTGCAATGAATGTAAACGGCACTACCGAACCGATTAGCCCGGCACCAAAGAGCCACAGGATGTCTCCACCGAGTAACCAGGCCGAAACCCCGGCAAGGAAACTTAAAATCGCTAGTGGGGCCTGCATTAACGTTGCGCGTTTGTAACTCGGGGCCCAAACGGTTGCGGCTATCTTCGTGCCACAGCTCATTCGAGCAGGATGCTCGACAAGATTGATATAGATGGCAGCACCTGCGAACAGGGTGCAACTCAAAACTGCAATGAACTCGACTGCAGTGATCATGTGTCCTCCTGTCGGTGTCGGTGATAAAAAACAAGCCTGGAACAAGGCTTCTTGATTTATTGAACTACACGACCTTTTGAAACG
This sequence comes from Methanosarcina horonobensis HB-1 = JCM 15518, assembly GCF_000970285.1. Lineage (NCBI taxonomy): Archaea > Methanobacteriati > Methanobacteriota > Methanomicrobia > Methanosarcinales > Methanosarcinaceae > Methanosarcina > Methanosarcina horonobensis. Next base: position 997,975 of record NZ_CP009516.1, read on the forward strand.
GGTAAACTGCGTGAGTGTCCTCCCGAGAGTTTATTTATTGGGCTATATTTATATTTATTACCTGGCTGTTATTTATTATCTAAATCTTCTCTTCCGGATTCATTCGTATTCGATTCATCCATATTATTCATCTCATTCTTTCATCTCATTCTTTCATATCTTATCATCTGTATCCGATTCCTCCGAACTCGGGTTGTATCATGCTTTTTTTAGCTCCAGGTCTGGTAGTAACCTTCTTTTTCCAGGACTTTTACGGAGAGGGAAAAAAGCTCTGAGAGATTTGCATCTGTCAGGACATCTTCTTTTTTTCCGTCCCTGAAGACTTTTCCTTCTTTTATGAGGATCACACGGTTTATTTCCGGGATAACGTCCTGAAGGTTGTGAGTGACAAGAATTACGCTCTTGCCTGATTGTGCAATTTTCCTGACACTCTCACGGAAATTGTGCATGGCTTTTAAGTCAAGGCTGTTTGCAGGTTCATCGAGGATAAGGGCCTGAGGGTCGTGTACAAGAGCTCTCCCTATAAGCACCCTTCTTGCTTCTCCTGTGGAAAGCTCGCACATCAATCGATCCTCAAGGTGGGAAATTTCAAGGAATTCCAGGACTTCTTTTGCTCTGGCTTCCATTTCAGGAGTAACTTTGTGGTTGTAATATATTCCTATGCTACTGAAAAATCCTGAGAGCACAACATCAAAGACTCGGATCTGACGGCAGCAGGTCTGCTGGAGTTCACCGGAAACTATCCCGAGTAGCTTCCTGAGCTCAAAAACGTGCCATGTCCCTTTGTCCATGATTTTCAGTACGAGTCCGTCAGCTCCTGCAAGCGGGTGGTACTCTTTTGTCAGGGTCTTTATCAGGGAAGATTTGCCTGAGCCATTGGGACCTATGATTGCAACATGTTCTCCGGGCTTGATGGAAAGAGAGATGGAATCAAGGATCTTTTTCCCGCTTCTGACAACTGTTACATTTTTCATTTCCAGCAGGGAGGGAGAGTTTTCCTTCCCTGTGTTTTTTAATTGTTCAGCCATTAGTATCATCTTTTGAGTTTGAAATCAGCTTCTCAACCATACTTTAACCGGGTAACTTAGCCTTATAGTTTAGTCATTTAGTTTAGCCGCGTAGTTTAGTCGTTAGTTTAGTCATTAGTTTAGTTTGGTCGTATCTCCAACCGGGTTCATACTTCTGGATTTGCCGGCTAGTTTTTACTGGAACTATTCTTTATCGGAACTTCCATTGTAATTATTTTTTCATCGGAATTTTCCCGTCCAGTAGAAGTTCCCCTTTTTAAATCTTTTCCATACTTCCAGTATAATTCTTAATTAAAGGAAAATTCGCCTAAAAAAACTCCTTTATGTCCTGCATTAAGACTGTCGGATATAAATTAAAAATACTATCTCAAATTTACTTATAATATACTTCAGCTGCCTTTTATTTTCTCATTTTTATTTTAGTTTCTAAAAATTCCCTACAAATAATTATTTTACTGTTTATTCGTTTATTTGAGCTTTTTTAAACCTTTGTTTCATATTCGGCAGCTTATAGACCTCCTAAATATTGTTAAAAACCTCTGTATTCCCCTTACTAAAGTTTCTAAGCCTCTATCTTAGTTTCTTATGTTTATATAATACTGTAAAATAAAGTCATCTTTACCGAAAAATAGAAAGGCATTGAAGGGAGGTTTTTTATTGGAAGTTAGACACATTCGGAGTACGTTTGGGGATTATCTGTACGATATCCGTTTTATCATTCTTTTTTATGTGATAGGAGATTGGGCATCCACTTTTTACGCCCTGCCATTCGGCACTGAATATAACCCTGTTCCTGCAATGATCCTGGAAAACTACGGAATCTACCATCTTCTGCTTATAAAAATTGCTTTTATCCTCCTGCTCTTTTACGTAGCTCCGATAATAAAAGTCTCAAAAGGACGATGGGAACTCACAAAGCATATAATTGAATCGGTGGGCATCCTGGTAACTGTAAATAACCTCATGGTGGTCTGGTACGGGTCCAGCCTTGTAGAGACTCTGGGACTTGTCTGAGTCTCTGCAGACCCTGCATTTCAGACTTTTTCCCTCCCTTTTTATTTTTCCCGGTCATTGATCTGAGCTCTATTTCTCTGCTGCTTTTTGCTGGTCCCCTTTTAATGTCCGTCTTTTACTGCTCACCTGATGTCCTGCTGCTTACCTGGTTTTGGCGTATACGAAGCAGTCATAATACTCTTTTCCTATCCTGTGGATTCTCTTTGCGATCCCTTCTTTTTCATATCCGCACTTCATAGCAACCTGCTCACTTGCGAGGTTTCGAATATCCATAAGGATAACAATTCTTTGCAGTTTCAGTGTACCAAAACAGATTTTTTCAAGTTGCCTTACAGCTTCGGTTGCAATTCCCTGTCTCTGATAAGCGTTATCCACAAAATAGCCAATTTCTCCAACCCAGGGTCGGTGCTGGTCGATTCTTATCCCGCAGGCTCCTACAAGTTTATCGTCAAAAAAGATCGAATAGTTATGTTCAAAGTTTGTTTTTCTTTTGACATCATTCATTTTCAGGAACCGTTTTTCGTCTTCAATGGTTTCTACCGGCATTTCTATAAACTCACAGTTTGTGTGCGTAATGATTTCAAAAAAACGCTCGGCATCGGAAACTTCCTGAGGACGAATTTTTACTTGAGACATGATGGAAAATTAAGCTTCCCTCCTGAAATACGTTTTTGATGCTTCTGCCATCTCTTTGATATTTCTCAAGCGTAAAAAACAAACTACAGGAAAACAAAGTATAAGTAACACCTTTGATTAAATAATAAACTGTGCAAGCCGATAATAAAATTGATATTATATCCAGGGTCAGAAAGGATCTGGTTAAAAGCGTTGATGAGAAGACTAAAAGCGGTTTTTCCCGTTTTTTTAAAGAGGAAGTTAAGTGCCATGGAGTAAAGTCTTCTGCTGTTAAAAAAATTGCAAAAGATTATTTTAAGGAACTGGAAAAGGCAGGGAAATCTAATAAAAAGAATGTGTTTGCCCTCTGTGAAAAATTCCTGAAGTCCGACTACTGCGAGGAGGCCTTTATCGCCTTCGAATGGGCATACGAGGTAAGAGACGAATATACAGAATCCGATTTCGAGATTTTTGAGCGCTGGATTAGAGACTACGTTAATAACTGGGCGAAGTGTGACACCCTTTGCAATCACGCAGTCGGCTCTTTTATCGAAGAATTCCCTTCCTTCGTTGAAAACCTCAAAGTCTGGGCGAAGTCTGACAACCGCTGGCTCAGGCGCGCATCAGCCGTAACCCTTATTCTGCCCGCAAGAAAAGGTCTTTTCCTGCCCGAGATCTTTGCAATCTCAAACATCCTCCTCAAAGACACAGACGACCTGGTCCAGAAAGGCTACGGCTGGATGCTGAAAGAAGCCAGCAAACCCCACCAGCAGGACGTCTTCGAATACATCATGACTAACAAAAAAGAAATGCCCAGGACCTCCCTCAGGTATGCGATCGAAAAATTCCCTCCTGATCTGCGGGCTGAAGCTATGAAGAAATAAAAAAGCAGATAATAAAACCGTGACAGGAATTTCTAAAGTGGAAATATTACAGGCAACTCAAGGTACAGGCATCTTAAGGAAAACGACTAAAAAAGGATAAAAGTTTTGATGAAGGGAAGCTAAAGGAGGTTGAAGGGAGAGGAGTTTTTCCGATGCAATACCCCCATACTGCATCTATGAGCCCCGTTCTCCCCCCATATTCCCTAGTTTTGTTCCCATATATTTTGCCAGCAGTCTGGTCTGCAGGCGGATCCATCTATGCAAGTTTTGTCTGTCTGCCAATCAAATGAATGTCTTCACAAGTATTTTTCTCTATTTACCAAGTCATGATAAAGGATTATCACTGTCTAAGTTTTAGTGAGAAAGTTTGGTCCCTGTTTGTCTTCTCTATGTTTCTCTTGACAATGAAATGCTTTTGAAGTTCTTTATTATTATTTGTTAAGATATAATGTGAAAAATTAGGAAGTTAGGAAATCGGGTGAGTAAAGAGATGAAACAAACTCTGTTTTCTTAAAAGTTCTTAGCTTTTTGATTTGATTCCTGTACTTTGTCTGGACAGTTAAATAGAGGCAATCCTTCCTGCATCCGTTATCACGTATCCGCCGTCTCCGTCTGCTATATAGCCCATTGCTTTGAGTTCCCGAAGGTGGTTGTAAGTCATTCCTTTAGAAATTCCGGCAATTGCTGCAATTTGAGTAACTGCGGAATTTCCTTTCTGGATCTCTTCAAGTATTAGTTTCTTGGTTTCCGAGAGGTTGAAGCTCAGTACCGGAAAATCAATCATAGTGCTATCTTCTTCTGTCACATATACGATTCTCTGCACCATATCATTTCTTGCATACGCCCCGAAAAGCGCCCCAAAAGCCTGCGGCTTCCTGCCTCCTGAGACATTGACAATTACCTGGTTGCCTCTGTCGTGTTCCTTTTCAATTAGCTCTGCGACATCTTTTGCTACGCGAACGGTGTCATAGACTGCCGTATACTTCTTCTCGACTTCAAGCGCATTTTTAAAAGTTTTTTCAATTATCTCTTCGGATTGTACCTTCTTTTCATTTGCACCTTCTTCTGAAAGAAGAATAATTTTAGAAGGAGCAAGGCGAGTGACACAGATAATGACAGGTTCAAGGGAATAGATTGTGGAGATTAGAGTAAGCTTTGACATTAGGTGCTATGTATTGTTTGGTTAGATTATATGTTTTTCTATATAGGTTATATATTTATATTTTATTTAATTTGATGATTATTATAATTTAGATTAGAAAAGTATATATAATATCTTATTAATCAATATCTTAGGTTCACTAGTTTAGGAATAAATTTACAAAAAAATTAATTAATTGAATATCTTCTAGATTATTTTTACGAGGGTGTAGTTTCTGTGATCGAAGCGATGAAAGAAATTGGTGAGTATGCGCTCGAAAAAGAAAATAAAGATTTAAACGATTTTGTGTCAATTCTAGTTGAAAATCCTGCAAGCAATGAAACTTATAAACATGTATTTTGCATTAAGCTGGTTTCTTGCCAAAATAGTTTTGAGTTTAAAGAAATCGAACATCAGGAGTATTCAAAAGAGAAGATCGTAAAATATCTCTATAAGAGAGGGTCATCTAATGGTCCAGATATTACTCCTACTGCAAGAGTCACAGAAATCAAAAAAACCTTCTCTAACAAGATTATAGGCTGGTTTTCAAAGCCCTTGAAAGAAGCAAAGCCCATATTAGATGGTGAAGAAGTCCAATTTTTGGAGCTTCTTGGGAAGTGCATAAAAGAAAATGAAGAAATAATACTTTCTGAGCTTGAACCTAAAGTAAACTCAATCGATGCAAAGGAAAACTCGATATTAACCTTGGTTCTTGAAGAAAATGACTTCGTCAGATATGTCGGAGACTTTGAGGTATTTCGAAAAATCCTTAAAAACAATGGAGCTTCTAAATTTTACAGCAAATATGACATCATCTCTAAGGATGATGATAAAGTATGTTCTGTTTGCAAAACATATAAGGAAGTTTATGGTTTCGTTACGCCTTATGAATTCTATACCGTAGATAAGCGGGGATTTGTTAGTGGAGGATTTGACCAAAGTAAGGCATGGAGAAACAATCCCGTTTGTCTTGAATGTGCCTTAAAAATCACAGCCGGAAAAGAATATATTGAGAAATATATGTCTTTTGGTTTTTACGGATTTAATTTCCTCCTTATCCCTAAACTACTTAATAAAAGTACCAGCGAGGAAATTTTCGATATTTTTGAAAAGTTCAATGAAAAGAAATTTGCGTTTAATAAGGAATATAAAAATTTCTTGCAGGCCAATGAAAATGACATCCTTGAAATTCTAAGTGAGGCAGATGATTATCTTAATTTTAATTTTCAATTTTATGAAAAATCCAATTCTGCATATCGAATTCTTTTATATATCGAGGATGTTCTTCCTTCCAGACTAAGAGAGCTTTTCAACTCCAAAGAAATTGTTGACAAGAAAAAATTATTCCGCAATTATTCATCTGTCGATACCGAAACAAAATCAATTCAGTTCACGTTAGGTAATGTAAGGTGGTTTTTCCCAAATACTCTAGATGATCCTAATTTGAATAAATATTTTTTAGAAATAACAAATGGGATATTTACTGGAGCACCAATTGATTACAATTTTTTACTAAAGTATATCATGCAGCGTATTAGAAAAGATTTCAGGAATGGAAATCCCACAAGATATTCGCTATTTCTAGGATTCCAATTGTTAGATTTCTTAAATCAACTGCATTTGCTTGGAAATTATACAGGAGGTAAGTATGTGAATTCTAAGAATTTATCAGTTTTATTAAATGGTACAGTACCAGGCGAAAAGCATGGTTATGAAGAACGGACAAATGTTATCTTTTCGGAGTTTGAAAACTTTTTCGATACCGACGCAAAGAAAGCTGTTTTTTTGGAAGGTACGCTTGTCCAGTACCTACTAAATATTCAAAAGTTCCAGCGTGGAAGCACTCCTTTCAGAACTAAACTTAGGGGCCTGAATCTTGATGAACGTTATGTGAAAAGAATCTTCCCTGAGATCATAAATAAACTCGAAGAGTATGATGCTAATTATTACAAAGAATTAGAGACCCTTATAGCAAAGTACATGATTCAATCTGGCACTGATTGGAAAATGTCAAACGACGAAATCAGCTTCTATTTTGTTTTAGGTATGAATTTGTCAAATCTCTTAAAATCACCTAAATCTGAGGTGGAGATAGAAAATGACTGAAGTAAACAGACGATCTGAAATTGTATTTTTGTATGATATAAAAGATGGAAATCCAAACGGAGATCCACTTGATGATAACAAACCACGGATTGACGAAGAGACAGGAATAAATCTTGTAACAGATGTCAGGTTTAAGAGGACAATCCGTGATCATCTCTATAAGTTTAGAGGTAAGGAGATTTTTGTTAGGGAAATCTCGGATGAAAACGGTTCTATTCAAGATGCAAAAATGAGGGCAAGAGATTTTTTGACAATCGAAGAGCCTCTTGATTCATTCGAAACTGGTAAGAACAATATTAATGAAAATCTTTTGAATGATTGTATTGATGTTCGCTTATTCGGTGGCACTGTTCCCCTTGAACTTAAACTTAAGAAAGGAAAAGATACGGGTTCCATAACTCATACAGGTCCTGTACAGTTTAAGATCGGCAGGTCAATGCACAAAGTCTTCATAAAACATTTCCGCGGAACAGGAGCTTTTGCTTCAAAGGAAGGGGCCAGTCAGAAAACGTTCCGTGAAGAGGATTTCTTGCCTTACTCTTTGATAAGTTTTTACGGAATTATTAATGAAAACGCGGCAAAGGACACGAAGCTTTCAGAGGAAGATATAGATCTACTTCTTGATGGGATGTGGAATGGAACTAAAAACCTGATTTCCAGATCAAAAGTAGGCCAGGTTCCCCGCCTCTTGTTCAAAGTAAACTACAAAGAGGGGAATTATCACATCGGGGATTTGAACAACCTTTTCAGTCTAAAGTCTGATTTGATAGATGAAGAGATCAGGGACATTTCACAGATAAGGATTGAGGTCCAGAGGCTGGTTGAGGTATTGGGTAAAAGCAAAGATAAAATCGAAAATGCCCAGCTTTGCATGGATGGATCGATTGTGTTCACATATGGCGGAGAAGAGATCGACTTCGAAAAAAGCCTTATGGAAGCCGGGATAAATACTGAAATATTATCAATGTGAGCTAAGAACATGAAAGTATTAGTGTTCGATGTATGGGGAGAATTCGGTCATTTCCGAAAACACTATACTACAACTTCTCCCCTTACATATTCTATTCCTCCTAGAACGGCTATTGCAGGTATGATTGGTGCTATAGAAGGGTTTGGGAAAGATGAGTATCTGCAGTATTTCTCTAAAGAAAATGCAAATATTGCGGTGAAAATAAGCTGTCCTATTAAAAAGACTAGAATTGCAGAAAATCTAATAGACACCAAAATTGCCCCTATGATGAGCAGAATAAAGACCAGAACCCAGATAAGATTCGAAGTATTGAAAGATGTAAAATACAGGATTTATTTTTCTCATTCTTCGGAAGAAGTGTATAACAAACTTTATTCTATGTTAAAAGAACATAAGTCGGTGTATACTCTGTGCCTTGGTCTGAGCGAACATATTGCTAATTATGAATTCATAGGAGAAATGGAGGCTGTCAGTGAACTTTTAGATTCTGAAAGGGAAATCCATTCTGTAGTTCCTGAAAAAGAACTCATAAAAATCAGCTTTGAAGAAGGAAAAGAATATTTTTCAGAGACTATTCCAATAGAAATGCTTCCAAATAGGGAAGTTACAGAATATGGCAAAATTTTGTTTGAAAAAAACGCAAAATGCATCCTTGCGAATGTAAATAATCTCTGGAGGCTTGAGAATGGGGAAGGAATTATCTTCATGTGATTTCCATCTTCATTCCCATCCTGATAAAATACTATTTAGGCACCTATCCAATGTAGGAAATAAATCTATCTCGACCAGCAGGGAGAAAAGCTTATCACTGGAAAAGTTTGGGATTGATGAAAATATCTTTTCCAAAATCTCATTTCTTATAGGGATTTGTCATGATTTTGGAAAGGGAACGGATTATTTTCAGAGGTATCTTTTTGAAACAGATTTAGCCATACAGAGGAGTTTAAAAAATAAAAAAGAATACCACCATGGCCTTATCTCAGCTATTTTTACCTATTACATATTAGAAAAATATGTAGACTCACTTAATGATAAAAATATTTTGGAATATATTCCTACCATAGGGTATCTCATTGTAAAAAGGCATCATGGAAACTTAAAAGATGCTGAGGATGAAATCCGAGAACTAATAGATAAAGATGTTCTTGAGATTATTGATCTTCAAATAAAGTCATTAGACATAAGTGAATTGAAAACAGTATATGAAAAGTTACTCGATGGATACGATATTTCTTCTGACATCGATACTTTCTGCAATGAATATCGCTCTATTGCGGGCGAGATTTTAAAAAATAGAAGAAAACTCGTAAAATTACTCAAGGGAGAGCAGTTTACAGGTTATTATCTAATTACATTAACTCTTTACTCGATTCTTATAAATTCTGATAAGATAGATGCGTCTTCCATTGATGTTTCCAGTGAAATAGAAATTTCATCTGAACTTGTGGATATGTATATGGTAGAAAAAGGCTTCCACAATAACGAAAGTACAATCAATAAGATACGTAATGGGATTTACAAGGAAGTCACAGAAAATATTGAAAAACTTGACCTTGATAACAAAATATATTCGATAAGCGTTCCTACAGGTTCAGGTAAAACTCTGACATCACTTTCTTTCGCATTAAAATTGAAAGCAAGATTAAGAGAGGAAAAGAGAATCAAGGCAAAAATAATTTATTCTCTACCTTTTCTGAGTATCATAGATCAGAATTACGACGTTTTTGAAGGTGTTTTTAAAACAGTTGAGATAGCAAATCCTTCTGAGGATGTACTACTTAAACATCATCACCTTGCAGATATTTTTTACAGAACGCAAGACAACGAAGAATTTGAAGGGCTTAAAAGTTTATTTTTAATAGAGGGATGGAACTCTGAGATAATTGTTACCACTTTTGTCCAGTTTTTCCACACAATTGTATCCAATAAAAATCGCTCACTCAGGAAATTTCACACCATTGCGAATTCGATTGTAATACTTGATGAGGTCCAGTCAATTCCTCATAAGTACTGGCTACTGTTAAAACAGGTCATTTCGGGTTTTGCAAAATATTTTAATACATACTTCATTTTTGTGACAGCAACTCAACCTCTCATTTTTGATCCTGAAAAAGGGGAAATCATTGAGCTGGTGAAAAATAAAGATAAATATTTCAGAGAGTTTGATCGAGTTAAGTTGAAAATAAATCTGAGTTCAATAGGCATGAATGATTTCAAGGAAATAATTGAATCAGAAGTCAAAAAGAACCCAGAAAAGGACTTCTTATTTGTATTGAACACTATTAAATCTTCTCTAGAAGTTTTTAAACATTTAAAGAATTTAGAACTTGATAATAGTGATTATTATTATCTTTCTACTAACATTATCCCAAAAGAGAGGCTTAATAGAATTAAAAAAATCAAGGAGAAGTCGGAAAAAAGAAAAATTATCGTCAGCACTCAACTTATAGAAGCTGGAGTAGATATAGATGTGGATATTGTTTACAGGGATTTTGCCACAATTGACTCAATAAATCAAGTTTCTGGAAGATGTAACAGGAATTCTTCCAAAAGTTATCGAGGACAAGTAAATATTGTGGTTCTGAAAGATGAAAGGAAAGAATTCCATCGATATATATATTCGAGTTTTCTCATCGACAAAACAAAAGAAGTGTTGAAGGAATCTCCTTCGGAAATTTATGAAGAGGACTTGCTTTTTTTAAATAACAGTTACTTCAGAAAAGTTAAAGATACTTCAAGTGAAGACGAATCTAAGGAACTACTATCATACATAAATGAGCTTAAATTTAAAACCCTTACATCTGATTTCAGATTAATAGAAGATAAAGTAGGATACGAAAAAATAGATGTATTTGTTGAAATGGACGATGAGGCGGTTGAAACATGGAAAGAATACATCTTAATAAAATCTCTTAAAAATCCTCTGAATAGAAAAGAGAAATTCTTGGCGATCAGGAAAAAATTCAATGAATACATCATTTCCGTATCTAAAAATGACTTTTCCTGTGAAGAACCAGAGGATCTCAATATCGGATACATTCCTCTTGAACAAATAAAACATTATTATGATCCTGAAACCGGTTTTATCTTTAAATTAAAGCCCACCATGATGTGTGATTGACATGAAAGTCAAAACGCTAACTTTAACTCTTGTTCCTGACCGAAAAGTAGGAACAAACGCCTCAAAACTTCGAGGGTTTTTCGCTACCCGGTTTAATGAATATACACTTTTGCATCAACATAACTGTGATAAAGTAATTTACATGTATCCTTTAGTCCAATATAAAATTTTGAAAGGTATTCCTCTAGTTTTCGGAATAAATGAAGGTGTGGAAATTCTTCAGGAAATTTTCAACAAATACGAAAAAATCGAGTTAGATGAATCCACATATGAAATTCTGGAAAAAAAAGTATCTTTCAAAGAACAGGAATTCGGCCTTTCTGACAAATTCCATACCTACAGCTTTGAGACTCCCTGGTTTGCTTTGAACCAGGAAAATTTCACAGATAAGTACAAGAAAATAGGAACTAACGAACAAAAAGAACTCCTTAGAAAAACTCTCGTTGGAAATATTCTTTCCATGTCCAAATCCCTTGGCTACACTGTTCCGGGGCAAATCAAGTGTGAGACAAATCTGCGCCCCGGCTCTAGTAGAATGAAAGGAGTGGAAATTGCCACTTTTAAAGGAAAGTTTATGGTTAACTTCCTCATCCCTGACTATTTCGGCCTTGGAAAATCCGTATCTCGCGGTTTTGGGACGGTGAAAAGATGCAGCTTGTAATCAATACTCACGGCTCCTTCCTTAAAAAACAAAACAACTGTTTTCTTGTAAAAGTTGACGACAAAGTTTTCGAAGTTTCAGAAAAGAAAGTGGACAGTATCCTGATCACGACCTCTGCCACCATAACTACCGATGCAATCAAATTTGCGGTAGAAAACAATATCGATATCGTTTTTCTGGACAACTTCGGAGACCCTTATGGCAGAATCTGGCACTCAAAACTCGGGAGCACGACATACATCAGGAGAAGGCAGCTTGAGATTTCGGAAGAGCCCGAGGGATTCAGGCTTGCGAAAGGCTGGATAGAACAGAAGATCGACAGCCAGATACTTTTTTTGAAAGACCTCAAAAAGAACAGGCCTGAACAGAAGGATGAACTTGACGATTATATTTCTGGAATGGAAGATATGAAAGCGCAGCTTGAAGCCCTTGAGGGGACGCTTGACGAAATGCGAGGGAAGATCATGGGCCTTGAAGGGATGGCTTCTAGGCATTATTTTGAGGCTTTGAGTTATCTTCTGCCCGATAAATGGAAATTCAATGGCAGAAGCAGAAACCCTGCAAAGGACGAATTTAACTGCCTTTTGAATTATGGATATGGAGTTTTGTATTCAAGGGTTGAAAAAGCGTGCATTATAGCAGGGCTTGACCCTTATGTCGGTTTTAACCACACAGATGACTATAACAAAAAGTCGTTTGTTTTTGACCTTATTGAGATGTACCGCATCCATATTGACAGGACAGTTTTCAATCTTTTTTCGAAAAAACAGGTTTCAGACAGCTTTTTTGATGAGATCCCGAAAGGCATGACTCTTAATAAGGAGGGTAAAGCCGTCCTTATCCAGGCTGTCAATGAAACTTTTGATAAAGAAATAAGCTATAGGGGCAGGAACATAAAAATTGGGAACACTATCCAGTTCGACTGTCACAGGATTGCAAACAGCCTGATCGGGAAATAAAAGCTTTGACGTGATAAATTCGTGAAGCAGTAACGTAATGATCCAGATAATTAATGATTCAATATGATGATTCGATAAAAGTAAGAATGAGGTGATCAGATTTGCTTGTCTGGGTAATATACGATATTACGGAAAACAGGATTCGCCAGAAAGTTAGCGACTGCTGTAAGAATTATGGGCTTTATAGAGTTCAGAAAAGTGTATTTCTGGGAGACCTTAATTCAAATGATAGAGATTCCCTGGCGCTTGAGTGCGAAGAGCTGATCGACACCGAACATGATTCTGTATATATTTTTCCGATGGATGAGCAGTCATTCAAGAAAGTCCAGCTGCTCGGCCAGGCTTTCGATAAGGAGCTTGTCAGCGACGAAGTGATTACCAAATTCTTCTGAATTTTCTGAGGTACGTATGATCAATTATGAGTGTGTGATGAACGAGGGACAAGCTGAAATCTGTATCGAGAAAGATACAGACCTTGAAAAAAATCCCGAAGACGAAGATAGCACAGCCGTTGAGCCTGATTCTGAAAACGATTCCGGAACAATAATCCGAATTTCAGATGTTCTTGAATATCTGTTCTGCCCCCGCTTCATTTACTATATGTACTGCCTCGATATCCCCCAGCACGAAGAGAAAAGGTTTAAGGTTATCAAAGGCCGTGAAGTCCATGAAACAAGAAAACTCACAAATAGGGATTATGTGAGAAAGAAACTGAACTGCATAAGGAAAGAGAGCGACATTTTTATTGCTTCAAAGCAGCACCATATAAAAGGAATCGTTGATGAGGTACTATTTCTTGAAGATGGGACTGCTGCTCCTCTTGAGTACAAATTTGCCGAATATAAAGACAAAGTTTTTAAGACCTATAAGTTTCAGCTGGTTTTGCAGGCTCTTTTGATCCGGGAAAATTATAATATTGAAGTAAACCGCGCCTACCTCTGTTTTACCCGGAGCAACAGCCTGGTCAAAGAAATGGAGATTACCCCTTCTGATTTCAAAAAAGCCGAAAAAATAATCGAAGAAATACTCGATATCGTTCAAAAAGGCTTATATCCCAAGACATCCAGATCTTCTAGAAAATGCGTAGATTGCTGTTATCGGAATATCTGCGTATGAAGATGTTTTTCTTGTATTTATAAAGGGTTTGATAATTTTCCAACAAGAATTTTAGCCCCGAAAAAGGGCATATTTTAGGCCTTTTCTGGCCAAATAACGGAAATTTTTGCCCTATTCGAGAGCAAGATCCATTAAAACAAGGATTGAAACTCCGTTCTTATTTCTTTTCCACAATGCCCACAGTATTCGAGAGCAAGATCCATTAAAACAAGGATTGAAACTCTGGTCCTGGTCTGATCTTCCATCGCATCCAGTAAATTCGAGAGCAAGATCCATTAAAACAAGGATTGAAACAACCTCGTACACTCCCAGGAATTCGACCTCTACCAAAATTCGAGAGCAAGATCCATTAAAACAAGGATTGAAACAGATCAAGCCAGAAGCAAGACAGCTTCTAGCCAGATTCGAGAGCAAGATCCATTAAAACAAGGATTGAAACTTTCAAAAACAAAAAATCTTGGATGTACCATCGATGAATTCGAGAGCAAGATCCATTAAAACAAGGATTGAAACCAGAGTGTCCTGAGAGAAAACGCCCTTCTCATATGAAGGATTCGAGAGCAAGATCCATTAAAACAAGGATTGAAACTCATGGATGTTAATATAAGCGCAAGCGTCCGCCATATTCGAGAGCAAGATCCATTAAAACAAGGATTGAAACTTGAACCATTCTGCCAGAACTCCGATGATTTCAAATTCGAGAGCAAGATCCATTAAAACAAGGATTGAAACACAACTCGATATCTGTATCCTGATAGCGGGACCAAATTCGAGAGCAAGATCCATTAAAACAAGGATTGAAACGATCATCTTAACGTATTTACGAATGTTTCAAAAAAATTCGAGAGCAAGATCCATTAAAACAAGGATTGAAACAAACATCATTTAAGTGAAAACCGAAAAGAATGGAGAATTCGAGAGCAAGATCCATTAAAACAAGGATTGAAACATCCTCCAATGAAATAATTGCACTTGCAAATTCTATTCGAGAGCAAGATCCATTAAAACAAGGATTGAAACTTGCATCGATATCGACGGTAACTGCTTCTTTTTTTGATTCGAGAGCAAGATCCATTAAAACAAGGATTGAAACTTTTCTTTTTTCACAATAACAGCATGATATATATTATTCGAGAGCAAGATCCATTAAAACAAGGATTGAAACTGGATTTACCATAAGATTGCAGAAAAATTGTAGTATTCGAGAGCAAGATCCATTAAAACAAGGATTGAAACGCCAGCTTATGCCGAAAATAATAATATGATAGTGTAATTCGAGAGCAAGATCCATTAAAACAAGGATTGAAACGGCTTTTCGTCTGTACTTTACAACGAGTATAAGGTGATTCGAGAGCAAGATCCATTAAAACAAGGATTGAAACGTTTATAATGTGCTATCAGCCCGTTTTTTGGAATAATTCGAGAGCAAGATCCATTAAAACAAGGATTGAAACGTTCAACCACGCTTGACCACCTTCTTCAGATAGGATTCGAGAGCAAGATCCATTAAAACAAGGATTGAAACCCCAATGAAGGCATGTTTCATAAATTTGAAAAGAATTCGAGAGCAAGATCCATTAAAACAAGGATTGAAACTCGTGAAGCCTGGTAAACTGCATCAATACACAAGAATTCGAGAGCAAGATCCATTAAAACAAGGATTGAAACCATGTTTTGTAATTACTATCGAAAATGTAGTATCATTCGAGAGCAAGATCCATTAAAACAAGGATTGAAACTTGGAGCAGTGTAGTCTTTTAGGTCGTCCCTTACGATTCGAGAGCAAGATCCATTAAAACAAGGATTGAAACTGACAAAAACCGAAGACGTAATAAATTTAATAAAATTCGAGAGCAAGATCCATTAAAACAAGGATTGAAACCCTTGAGAATCCCTGAAATACTCTTAATCTGTTCGAATTCGAGAGCAAGATCCATTAAAACAAGGATTGAAACGTCCGATTCTTTTTTCACCTGGCAAATAATCGCTGTATTCGAGAGCAAGATCCATTAAAACAAGGATTGAAACGCCAACTGATGCCTATCGCTCTGGTAATTGGTGGAATTCGAGAGCAAGATCCATTAAAACAAGGATTGAAACAACTGGAACAGAGATGTAAAAAATGTGCCTAATATCGGATTCGAGAGCAAGATCCATTAAAACAAGGATTGAAACAATGTTCTGCCGTGAGTATTGCCGAGAAGTCGCCAAAAATTCGAGAGCAAGATCCATTAAAACAAGGATTGAAACTGTCTCTTCTCATGTCTTCCTCATCTCCTCGTGTTTATTCGAGAGCAAGATCCATTAAAACAAGGATTGAAACCGAAGGAGGAACTTGCTTTTGCGAAGGAGTATTATGAATTCGAGAGCAAGATCCATTAAAACAAGGATTGAAACTATAAATTGTTCTGGTAAATATCCTCACTCTTTATTCGAGAGCAAGATCCATTAAAACAAGGATTGAAACCATCTACGAATCTTCTGTGAAAAGTCTTCACCTGGATTCGAGAGCAAGATCCATTAAAACAAGGATTGAAACATCAAATCCAAGTCACAAACCTGACCCGCCGCATTATTCGAGAGCAAGATCCATTAAAACAAGGATTGAAACTCTCTTGGAGGTTCTGAGATTGAGACTAGTAAGGGATTCGAGAGCAAGATCCATTAAAACAAGGATTGAAACATTGCATTGCTCCATTTGTAGAAGAAGGTTCTTATATATTCGAGAGCAAGATCCATTAAAACAAGGATTGAAACTTGTGGTACCGTCTAAACCTTTCATTGTTGAATCACAATTCGAGAGCAAGATCCATTAAAACAAGGATTGAAACCTCCCCATTTCTCAGGAAGTCAGGAAGTCCATAGGATTCGAGAGCAAGATCCATTAAAACAAGGATTGAAACTTTTTCTTTTGTGGCTTGCTGGTGTGCATTTCTATATTCGAGAGCAAGATCCATTAAAACAAGGATTGAAACGAACAGTATTCAAGATCTCCACCAGGAGGTGAGACAATTCGAGAGCAAGATCCATTAAAACAAGGATTGAAACAAAATCACTTCGTTCTGTTCTGTAAGCTTTTCCTGATTCGAGAGCAAGATCCATTAAAACAAGGATTGAAACAATCATATCTATATCCACAACAACGAGGTAAATACTATTCGAGAGCAAGATCCATTAAAACAAGGATTGAAACTTCATTTCTGCGTATTTCTTACGACATCTGCATACAAGATTCGAGAGCAAGATCCATTAAAACAAGGATTGAAACACATCGTAAAGTTTGCTATGATTCCAACATGTCACGATTCGAGAGCAAGATCCATTAAAACAAGGATTGAAACAAAAATAATACGCTAATGCTCCAATTGCGCCGATTCCAATTCGAGAGCAAGATCCATTAAAACAAGGATTGAAACTCCCGCTATCAGTTTCGCCAGATAGTCCGAAGCCTCATTCGAGAGCAAGATCCATTAAAACAAGGATTGAAACTTTTGTAATGGGCTAACATCGAACCTGGTATATTGTAATTCGAGAGCAAGATCCATTAAAACAAGGATTGAAACACAGCGAACTTAAAGCTGTAACTGTAATCAAAAAGGATTCGAGAGCAAGATCCATTAAAACAAGGATTGAAACCACCGGCAGCAAAGAAGTCGGTTGCCCTGAGAAATTCGAGAGCAAGATCCATTAAAACAAGGATTGAAACATCTAACTCTAAATAGATTTTTGGCAAACTTTAATGTATATTTATTTATCATATTATAATATATTATAACAGAATATGTCTACAATAGCTATAGACCCGGATGTAAAAGAATCGCTTAGAGAGTTAAAGTTAGCTCCAGAAGAGTCTTATAATTCGGTAGTTAAGAGACTTATTAGCGAAGTTAAAAAGAAAGAAGACTATAAGCCTATGTTTCCAAAAGAAGAAAAACAAGAACATAAGGAATCTCGTATAAAAGATTTTAATGCTTGGTTAGAAAAGAAGCTGGTAGAAGATAAAAATATTTTAGATGCACTTGGAAGAAAGTGATGCTTTGATCAGTTTAATTGAAATTTTGAAAATTCATCAAAAGGTTATAGATTACGATAAATTTAAAGATCCAGATGATTATACCCCCGCAATACGTTCTTTAGCTACGTTGGAATTAATGTTTGAATATTTAATAAAAGAATCTAATACTATTTTCGAAAATGCAGCAATAATAGTCTATACTATTGTTGCAAAACATCCGTTTTTCAACGGAAACAAAAGAACTGGTTATGAAGCCATGAATTTTGTTATTGAAGATGCAGGATACAAGTTTACATCTACAGATAAAGAGATGATAGAATTCATAATTAGAGTAGCTACAACAGAAAATGAAATGTCAATTGAAGAAATAAAAGAATGGATAATTCGACATACGGAAAGAACATGATAACATAGAATCAAAGAGATGTACAGAGCAACAATTAATTATTCAACAGCATAATCCACTAAAACAGGATTGAAATAATATTTTAATGTCTACTCTTAGAGGAATGACAGCTGAACAAATCATAGACATCTGAAATTTATGAAAACTCAGCTGAACATTTCAATAATGAAATTCTTGAAAAATAGCATCAGGAACAACAATTCAATAACAAATAAATATCATCGAATTAATAATGACAGAGGTGATGTTTTGTGAGAACAAAAGAATTTCTTGTAATAATTGAAAAAAGTGAAAACGGTGGATATGTAGCTTTTGTTCCAGATTTGCCTGGATGTCATACACAAGGGGATACATTGGAAGATGTAAGAAAATATATTAAAGATGCAATTCAGCTTTATCTCGAAGTTGAATCAGATTATTTGAATGAAGAACCTACAAAATTTGTGAGTGCAGAGATGATGCAGGTTGAAATATGACAAAAATAAAACCACTTTCAAATAAAAAGGTAATTAAAGCACTTGAGAAAGTTGGTTTTCAACCTATTCGACAAACAGGTAGTCATTTATTTATGAAAAATCCAGATGGTAGAACTACCATTATACCAATTCATTCAAAAGAAATTAAAGTTGAAATTATTAACGCAATTTTAAAAGAAGCGAAAATTTCAAGAGAAGAATGGATTGAATTAGTTAAAAATTTAATACTTTTTTAGAGAAATTCGCGAGCAAGATCCACTAAAACAAGAATCGAAACGGACCTGCAGATCTAGGAAAGGAAAAGTGAAGGAAAAATTTACTTCTTGTAACCAAATATTTTATCGTATTTTTTATGATCGATTATATCGATCACTATTACGAGAGTTTCAACACCCGGATTACCAGCTGTAAGTGTATAGAGCATTCTCCAGAATCTGGGAAGTTCCACTCTAAACAGGTTCTTTACCCCATATTTGTTTTTGTATTCTGAAGGAATTAATCTTTTAGCAATTGGATTTCCATAATGAACATCGTTTTTTATTAACTCTATTTTCTGATGGAAAGCATTAAGGATAGTCTCTTCCTGCTTTGAGTCCGAAGCCTTACGTACCAGATATTCACATGCCTCATCAGCTTCAGGAGTTAATCTTACACTTACACGCTTCATGATTTATTCACATTTTATAGCTCACGTCCGTAAATCGCAACGTTCCTTAAATTTTTATTTGTGTTGTGAATCCATGTTATTCCTCTTAACCCCACAACTATTTTATTACTTTTCTCTAGATATTCCAAAACAGTCATTAAAGTATTGTGGTTTACCTGCCGTGGAAGTGCTTTTTTGAGTTCCGGAATAGTTATAACACTATTTGGGCTATTTTGTATAGTATCTTCTACCATAATAATAGTATTAAGAGTTGGAGAAGGTTTTACCTTATCAGAATTTAATGCCTCTGTCATTTCTTCACTTCCATAGATTTGAAATGATCATGTAAGAAATAGTTATTAATTAGTAATTTACTTGCATCTATGTGTACTTATGGTTTACGGTGACATATGCAAAGGCACTGGATATCCTCTAAGAAAAACACTATCTGTTGAAGTATTCTTTCTGGTCCTGATGAAGGCGTGTGAGAACCTGCAGGTCCAGGAATAAATTAAAAGAGGAAGATTTAGCCGTCATTGCCCAGGCATCCACTTTACGCAGGTTAGTGCCATACCCTGCAACCGGACTCAGGTGTTTTCCGGACCAGCTTCTCCAGCTCTGGCCTTGTATTTTGCGAGGGTCTCGAAATGACTGAGATGTGAGATAGCCGTTTGTGACTGGACACTTAGAACGTCTTAATATTAAATTTTAGTCTACGATCAGGATAAGACTTGAGCATTTGAACTAAAAAACGATAGCATTAAACCGTTAAATGCCTAAAATGTAAATTTTAAGCCTGATGTCTAATGTATTTGATTTTATACATCGAGCGAGTAAATCTGATGTAATAAATTTATGATCTGAGTTTGAAATTAACAATGTTCGCTATCCAAATGTAGAAATGGTTTGAATTTTAAGACAGCCTCTTAAAGATTGAAACGTATGTCAGAACTTCTTTAATCTAATTGATGGGGTTGCAATTGACTCGAAAACTCATTAGAGATTGAAACCGTTCCAGGTAGTCTTGGAAGAGTTCTACGCATTCCATTGCAACTGATTAGAAAACTCTCAAAATTTACTAAAACAAAGATTGAAATATTGGTCTTCCTACACTGCTACATGAGCTCGAATTTTTCTATTCGTGAGCAAGATCCATTAAAACAAGGATTGAAACAATCATTACTTTCATATTGAAAGCTATGCGTAAGAATTCGCGAGCAAGATCCACTAAAACAAGGATTGAAACATTATTCTGATGTAAATTTTGTAGATAGTTCATCAACATTCGCGAGTAAAATCCTTAAAACAATTTTTTCTGTTGATATCTTGCAGGCTCTGACAGAATCAATTTTGACAAAATTGAATGTGTACTTATTTATCATATTATAACATATTATAACAGAATATGTCTACAATAGCTATAGACCCGGATGTAAAAGAATCGCTTAGAGAGTTAAAGTTAGCTCCAGAAGAGTCTTATAATTCGGTAGTTAAGAGACTTATTAGCGAAGTTAAAAAGAAAGAAGACTATAAGCCTATGTTTCCAAAAGAAGAAAAACAAGAACATAAGGAATCTCGTATAAAAGATTTTAATGCTTGGTTAGAAAAGAAGCTGGTAGAAGATAAAAATATTTTAGATGCACTTGGAAGAAAGTGATGCTTTGATCAGTTTAATTGAAATTTTGAAAATTCATCAAAAGGTTATAGATTACGATAAATTTAAAGATCCAGATGATTATACCCCCGCAATACGTTCTTTAGCTACGTTGGAATTAATGTTTGAATATTTAATAAAAGAATCTAATACTATTTTCGAAAATGCAGCAATAATAGTCTATACTATTGTTGCAAAACATCCGTTTTTCAACGGAAACAAAAGAACTGGTTATGAAGCCATGAATTTTGTTATTGAAGATGCAGGATACAAGTTTACATCTACAGATAAAGAGATGATAGAATTCATAATTAGAGTAGCTACAACAGAAAATGAAATGTCAATTGAAGAAATAAAAGAATGGATAATTCGACATACGGAAAGAACATGATAACATAGAATCAAAGAGATGTACAGAGCAACAATTAATTATTCAACATCATAATCCACTAAAACAAGGATTGAAACCTATATTATATTTTTTGTCTGCAACGTTTTCTATATATTCTAGAGCTAGATCTATAAAACAAGAGCTGAAACCAAAAATTGTACAGTTGGATCAAAATACAGGAAAGGAGAATCTACTTGAAAATATGGATGGTTTTGATATTCCTCCTTCTGATGGCAGTACCTTGTGCCGCCTCAGACAAGGAAGCAGCCTTGCAGATGACAACCGCACTTGAGAACAGTGTTATTGAAATGCAGTTCAATTATGCGGAAAACCTGGGAGATGGTCGTGGAATTACGTTCGGCTGCGTTGGGTTTTGTACAGGGACATATGATGGGAACATTCTGATTAAGCACTATACAGAACTGAATCCGAACAATGACCTGGCAAGGTTCATTCCTGCCTTAGATGCTATTGATAGTAGTTCTCATACTGCTACTGCTGCTGATAGAGATGGCAATCCAAGTGTGGAAGGACTGGATGGTTTCATTGAGGCTGTGAAAGGATGTGACGACCCGCTGTTCGAGCAGGCTCAGCTGGACATGCTGGACAAATTGTATTGGGATCCAGCAATGAAACTGGCTGAGGGAGCAGGTTGTAAGAATGCTTTGACGAAGGCATTCATCTATGATATGTATGTGAGGCATGGTCCTAATGGTGCCCAGAGCATCATGAAGGAAGCCGGTTCTGTTGGGGACGATGAAAACGCCTACTTGGAAAGGCTGTTCCAGTACAGGGATTCTGCACTCAAGAATGAAGGCCTGGGTGATGTGGACAGGGATAATGGATACAAACAGGTATTAGAAGCGGGCAATATCGACCTGGCCACACCATTCACGTTTGAAGCACATGGAGACATGTTCAACATTTCTGGTGATCTTGGGATTTGATTCGAGAGCAAGATCCACTAAAACAAGGATTGAAACCATAAGTATTAAGACTGTGCATTATCCTGAGTTATTCGAGAGCAAGGTCCACTAAAGCAAGGATTATACTCGGATCATACCTGCTCCTGGCATACAAACATATCAACACCAATAAACACTGCAAGCAATATTACTAACGAGTTGCTGCTATACCCCAGATGCTGTAAAAGAAAATTAAGCAAAATCTCATTAATCATATCTGTAATAAGAGATAATATGGACAGTCTGAAGAGTGGAGATATTACTGTACGCACGCAAAAGTCTGGTGATGCCGCATATATAGCTTATAGACATTGCGTTCTTTACGAAAAAGAATACGGACTTTGCGGAACTTTTGAGCAGTACGTGCTGGACAGCCTGGTTAAATATATTGAGCACAGGTCCGAAGGGGAAATCTGGGTAGCAGAGTATAATGGTCAGATTGTTGGCTTTATAGGAGTTGTCAGTACAGACAAAAATACAGCGCAGCTCAGATGGTTTTTAATAGAGCCAGAATTTCGCGGAACAGGCTTGGGCAGACAGTTGATGACCATAGCAGTCGACTACTGCAAACAAAAAAAGTTCAGTCGAGTATTTTTGTGGACAATGCAGGGTTTGGAGGTTGCATACCATTTGTATAGTAGTTTTGGATTTATTCCTGTAGAACAGGTCGAAAATAATACATGGAAAAGAGGTGTGGTAGAAGAGCGCTGGGAACTTTTATTGGAATCTGTGTAAAACCGGGCAGTCGCTTAACTCGTTATATGTTTCTAATACTTTTTACGTTAAATAAAACAGAATATCGAAGGACAAATATCGAGTTTAAAAATCAATTGGAATGATAACGTTTTTTCATATTTATCGTTTTTGTCATTTTTGTGCATATAATATTTAGAACATCGTGAGCAAGATCTATTAATACAAGGATTGAAACTGCTTGTGCATCCAGCCGGCTATCAAGCAGCTGGCTTATTCGAGAGCAAAATCCACTAAAACAAGGATTGAAACCACAATTGGACTCGACTATGAACTTATTGAGGTAAAATTCGAGAGCAAGATCCACTAAAACAAAGATTAAGGCCTTTTCGATTTTTGCCAGCATTCATACTGTTTGCTTCTTTTCATATTGACGTTTCAGGCTCTCAAGTGCATATCTTCAGCATACACCGAAGCCAGGAGTTAAAGCCAAAAATATGATAGTGGGGTCAATCTTGCGTTCGCATTTTATAATATCAGTCCTCCTAGCAGTTTCCCTTGAACATTCTTTGGGAAATATTTTTGAAGAGGATTTTAGAGAGTAATTTTAGAGTAGAGGTTTTTCAGAGCAGATTAGAATGAGCATATATGATTACATATAGTTTTATGGAATGATTATTATAAAACTATATGTAAAAAACTGAATTATCCCTTAACCGATGACCAATGAATGAGGTCTTGGTTAAAGAAAGGACTGATTTGCCTTGCTGGATGTATTGGAGGCAGGATTCTGGGGCCTCATTGCGGGTCTGGGTTTGTTTTTGGGTGCTCTGGTCGGCTATTTTGTGGAACTTCGCCACCACGTGATTGCCACGATCATGGGGTTTGGTGGAGGCGTTCTGATTTCGATTTTGTCTTTCGATCTCATGGAAGAAGCGTATGAGCTGACAGGATTTGAAATGACCGCCGCTGGGTTTTTAGCAGGCGGCTTAGTTTTTAGCACAGCGAACTGGCTGCTTGCAAGGCATGGGGCACAAAACCGCAAGCGCTGTGGACAATGTGTGCAGCAGCCGAGTGAGGAACAACATCCGGGAAGTGGGATATCGCTGTTTTTAGGCGCTCTGGTGGATGGTATTCCAGAGTCGCTGGTAATTGGATTAAGCTTGATTGGAGGCGGTATGATCCCATCCGCTACGCTGGCAGGTTTTTTCCTGGCAAACGTTCCCCAGGGGCTTTCCAGCGCTTCGGGCATGAAAGATGCTAGGCGATCCGCTCGCTACGTGCTCGGCGCGTGGGGAGGATTGACACTCGCCTCTGGCGTTGCAGCACTTTTAGGATACAGCATCTTCGGAGGACTTTCGACAAGCATGATCGCGTTGATGTCTGCATTTGCTGCCGGAGGGCTGTTAGCGATGCTGACGGAGACGATGATCCCCGAGGCATTCGACCAGGCGTCCGCCTTCATCGGGCTAATTACTGTAACGGGTTTTCTGGCAGCGTTTGTCATATTGAAGATAAGTCTTCACTAAACTTGCAGCTCTTCAGCAGCGGTGCCCGGCCTGATAATTCGGCCTGATAATTGACAGGGATGTCAATATATGCCACATTTATATATGTTGACAGGAGTGTCAGTATACGCTATATTTATACTGACAGGACGGTCAGTAAAACGGAGATGATGCAGTTGCCTTTACAGCTTTACGATAAAGAGCAAATTTTGGATTCCTGTTTGGCAGTGTTTGCCCGGTATGGGTATGAAAAGACATCAACAGCGATGCTGGCTGAGGCAGCTGGTATTTCCAGAGCACTGATCTTTCACCATTTCAAGAGCAAAAAAGAGCTTTATCTAAGTTTACTGGACCGATGCTTTGCCAGAGGAAGGATTGAAATGGGCTTTGACAACCTGTTGGAATATAAGGACTTTTTTGCGGCTAAAAAAGAGTTCAGTATAATTAAATTCAATTATTATAAAAAAAATCCTGATTTGTACAAATTTGTGCGAGAAGCCTTTTTTGCAACACCGTATGAATTGAAGATGGAGATTGAAGAAAAGTACGGAGAGTTGATCACCAACAGGGACAAAGAGTGGGAGCTGCTGTTTGCCAAAGTTCCCCTCCGGGAAGGCGTGGATCGCGGGCAGTCATTCAAGCTGGTCATGCTCGTACTGGATTATTTCGACAACAAATATATATCGGAATTAGCGGACGATAGCGATTTGGATGAGACGTATCTCCAAAGCTTTCTGGCTGAGAGAGACAGTTTTCTGGCTCTGGTTCGGCATGGAATCGAAAGGTAAAGGAGAGGGGTTGTAAGAATGGCTGACATGGTAAAAAGCTTCCGTGAGCTAACACCTGAACTGCAGGCCACAGCCGGCGGCAAAGGCGGCACACTGGCAAGGCTGTTCCAGGCCGGATATCCCGTGCCGGCAGGCTTCGTCGTTTTACCAACTGCTTTTCTGGATGAAAAGCTGACTGACGAAGCCTGGGATGAAGTGCGAGTTCATCTACATGCCATCACGAAGGACAATGTCAGAGCACAGTTTGCCGTAAGGTCGTCAGCTTTGAGTGAAGATTCGGCTCGGACTTCCTTTGCCGGGGAATTTGAAACAGTACTTAACGTAGAATCGGATAAAGAGATACAGGAAGCGATCTATACAGTTTTCAGATCAAGAGAAGCTGAACGAGTGAAAGCCTACAGTGCTATTCAGGGTATGGATCAGTTACACCAGATTGCGGTAGTGGTTCAGCTGATGGTGCCGTCGGAGATTTCCGGCGTATTATTTACTGCCGATCCGTTTACCGGCAGTTTTGCCAGCATGATAGGTAATTATGTCCATGGTTTGGGTGAGCGGCTGGTATCCGGTGAGGTAGATGCACATACTTTCAAATTGATGCGGCCAAAAGGGAAATATGACGGCCCGGAAGAATTTAAGAAACACGCCCCGGTGCTGTAGCAATATGCTGCAAGGCTCGAGAGAGAACTGGGTGCCCCACAGGATATCGAATGGGCGGTTGCGAAAGGAAAACTGTACCTGCTGCAGGCAAGGCCGATAACCACACTGACAGAGGGCAATCTGGACACCTATGAAATAAACGAAAGCCTGGCCGGTGATGCCCTTTGGGTAAATACCAATGTGGGGGAGGCAATCCCTGATGTTATTACACCGTTTACCTGGAGTCTGGTAAGGGGCCTGGACAATGAGTCCGGTTTCATTCCTGGATACTATCTATGGTCCGGCAATATCTGCGGCAGAATATACTCAAATATCAGCCAGAGATTATCCGCAATTACGGCACTATACGGTTGGGATGCCAAACGGGCCATGACGCTAATCGGTGAAATTTTTGGTCATATTCCTGAAGATTTAAGCGTACCCGTATATCCATTTTCACGGTTTCATTTGATTAAGGAGATGCTGCCAGGGATAAAGCGTCTAATCTGGAATACTTTAAAAGCCTCTAAAAATATGCCGTCGTTTCTCAATGACACACCTGTCTGGTGCGGAAAGATGACAGAACGGATCGGAAAAATAAAGACAGAGGCAGAGCTGCTGTCGTTGTGGAAAGATGAGCTCCAGCCTTATAGCTTCAAGGCCTGGTGGATGCATATCACAGCAGGCAGCAAAGCAGTGCTTGCTTTGAGATTAAATAAGAAGCTTGCAAAGTTGGTAGGAACGGAAGATGCGAATGCGCTTCTGTCCAACTTAAGAGGAAGCTCCGAACTGGCAAGTCTTGGGCCGATCACAGGCATTTCCAGGGTTATCAAGGGAGAAATGAGCCGGGAAGAATATTTGCTGCAGTACGGCCACCGGGGACCCCATGAGTTTGAGCTGTCCATACCTGGTCCTGCTGAGGATAATACCTGGCTGGAGAGGCAGGTAGAGGAATTTGGAAAGATGGATGTGGATGGGCTTTTAGAGAGACAGCATACTCAATTCGAAGCAGCCAGGAAGAGATTTCAGGAGCGTTTTCCCAATAAAGTAAAATGGCTTGATAAGCAGCTGGCGAAAGCATCGGAAGGCACTCGCCTCAGGGAAGCAGCCCGTTCGGAGTTGGTAAGGGTATTAAGAGTTGTTCGGGCCTTTGCGCTTAAAACAGGAGAGCTTACGGGAATAGGGGACAGTGTATTTTTCCTCTATGTTAATGAAGTTGAAAACTTGCTTGCAGGAGACAATTCAGCACTGAAGTATGTTCCCGCAAGAAAAGAGAACTATGAGAAATATAAAGCTCTGCCGCCGTTCCCGTCAATTATCCGGGGAAGATTCGATCCCTTCGAATGGGCAAAGGACCCCGATAGAAGACTTGATTACTACGATGCTACTATGCCGGTTGCTACTGCGCCTTATTCGGAAATGCTCAGAGGATTTGCCGGAGCAGCCGGCAAGGTAGAAGGGAGGGTGCGCGTTCTGGCAAATCCCGAAGAAGGCGAAATGCTGCAGCCAGGTGAAATTCTGGTCGCCACAACCACCAATGTTGGATGGACACCTCTATTCCCTCGAGCCGCAGCAATAGTCACCGATATAGGAGCTCCGCTGTCCCACGCTGCCATAGTAGCCAGAGAACTTGGTATTCCTGCTGTTGTGGGATGTGGCAACGCCACTCTAAGGCTAAAAACAGGAGACAGGGTTATAGTTGACGGTGGACAGGGAACTGTACATATATTGAAGTGAAAAGTCAATTTTTACATTTTAAAATGAGTCGGTACGTCAAATTTTTTGGATATTTTCGGGCATATTCGAAAGCGTTGTGACCAACTGTACTTTTAGGGGTAATACTAGCCTATCTAAGTCTTATCTTTACGCCAACCAGGAGATTCGTAATCGGATTGAGGCCTTGCGCAAGCAGCAGGAAGGTGTTTCCTCTAAGCTGGTGAAGCAAGAGATGACCGATAGCAGCAAAGATGTTTTTTTGGCCGCGAAGAACAAAAGGATTCATGAGTTGGAGGAAGAGGTCAAACATCTCAAAGGTGAGCTTCAGCGCCTAAGAGGGCAATTGTATGAGAAGGGGCTTTAAGCTACGTTGAGGACATATCCACAACGCGAACGAAAGAAATGGCTGAGTTTTTGGGTCGGGAGTTAAGATAACTTGAAGAAAAGGTAAAGATACATAAGCGGCAGCTGGCTCTACTGGAAAAAAACAATCAGCAATGCATAAAAAAGTTATACAGTTTATGCGGTTTTGACAAAAAATAAAGAGGAGGATTACTATGAATGAGAAAGTAGTAGAACAACAGGAGAGAAACATAATTATAGAAGCAGCAAAGCTTGCCGATCGTGCACAGATCAGCGAATTGCTGAGCCGCTTCTGCAGCGTTGTAGACGATAAATGCATCAGCGTTGCGACGGTGGCGGCTGTTTTCACACCGGATGGCCGCTTCGTGTCTCCCAATGGCGCGGCAGCTGTCGGTCCTGAGGTTATTGCCGAAGAAAAAAGCAAGAGCTTCAGCCGGTTCCGCGCAACGCACCACGTCACTAGCGACCATATCATCGACCTCGACGGGGACACCGCTCACCTACGAGCTAATATGACAGCGATGCACCTGTGGGCTGAAGAGGAGAGTGATCCGAGGTCGCTGCAATCGCATTTTGTTGCCGGAGGTGTTTTTGAAGCGGTCGCGGTACGTACCAGCGACGGGTGGCGGTTCAGCGAACTGAAGTCGCGTATTACGTGGCGAACGGGTGCAAGTCTGCCTGTAATGGCGAAGATGGGTAAACCAAGGGACTGACGGGAAGAATCGGTAGGCACGCATCGGCAGAAGCATTGGCAAGGAGGCCGAGTGGACTGGCTGGAAAGGCGTATGGGAAAGTACTGCCTGCTGCCCAATAACGAAGTTGAAAAATGCCGAACTGGAGTTCGCAGATATCCTTCAATGAAAAAACTACCCCGAAGTAAGTTGTAACAATGCTTTTGGGCAATTCGCCTTTTAACCGGTTTTACAATATAACCAACAATGACAGTTGCAATGAAGCCTGCAGCCAAAGGAATAATATTTTTTCTCACAAACTCGGCTGGCTCAACGCCGCAGATTGCTGCTACCGGAATAACGCCCCAAGGGATGATTGTTCCTCCGCATACCCATACGGCAGCTATTTGTCCGAGCGCTGCAAGTCCTTCTCTGCTTATGTGTAACGAAAGAATGGCTGAGTTTTTGGGCCGGGGGTTAAGATAATGTCAGCCAGATGTCAACTCGCTGAATAAAAATTAGATAGGGAATTTGTTAATAATCTCATTATACTCATGCTGCGCTTCTGTGATTACAGGCTTTGAGTATACTTCTAAGACTTCCTGCTTTTATGACCAATGTATAGTTATATTAACGCATCATTTTTATGATGTTGAATCTAACTTGAACTTCGCGACAGAGATGCTTCTACTAGGATTCGAGAGCAAAATCACTAAAACAGGGATTGAAACCAGGTAGTATTAACATCCGAAATTATCTCATGATCAAACTTTCTTGTTCTGATTAACTTCTTTAGTTTTCTGTTAATGATTTTTTTACATATTCTACAGCATCAGCTATTACAGACACGCCAAAGTCGTTTCCATACTCTTTAAACCTTAAACAAAATGCTTGAGCTATAATTAAAGAATGTGGCAAAGAAATATGAAAATTTATATAATTCATACGCATAAAATCTTTAATGTCATCCAAAACATATTTGGGAACTATTGAATGCGACACGTTGGATGATCTCCCAATGAAGTTATTTTTTTACTGAATATATTTTCTTTTTATCATATAACAACGTTTCATTTTTACTTGTTTTATTATTTTTATTTTTTAGTAATACGTTCTCTAACATGGGAAATCTTTATGTATCTGAACGCATTTTTATTGATGTGTAACTCAAATTTACTTGATTTGCTTGAAAAACGGCATTTTCCTCCCTAAATCTGCACTGTAGTTTTTCAGGAGTGGTTTGCCATTTACCTCTCCTGAAATCTGCTGTCTTCCTGCACTAATTCATTTACGAGTAAGGTCCACTAAAACAAGGATTGAAACACTGTAACATAAAGTTGTTAAAGCGCCAAAAATGAAAACTCTTTACAAAATCGGAATTGGTCTTATGTGGTTTTCTACATCAAAAATTGTTGGTACTACACTTAGTGTGTAGTATCCGGAAATTCTTAAAAGGCAGTTACATCGAAGTAGCTGGCACATAAGCGGTGAAAGGAACTGCTTGAGACTCAGAATTTACGGCTTCTCCTTCAAAGACATATACTGGTAAAGCGGAATCCTGTTCTTCGCCTGCAGGCTCCATCCAATAGGCAAGATAAATATTCTTGATGCTTACCTTATCGATTGTATCCAGGTTTGCCGTTAAGAACATGGCTTTGCCATTTTGCAGTTCAGTATAGGCAGTCTCAGCTGTTTTAATATTCGCTTTTTCCTTAGATATCTCTACATCTTTCCACGCCTTGAACAAACCAACGACTTCACCCTTCTCTCCGATATATACCTTTATTTTGTTACCAGGACCAACAATGGGTATGCCATTAATCTCTCTTGCAGATGCAACTACCTGAAGCACCACATCGTACTCTTCCAGGACTTTTCCTGTACTTTTCTCAGACTCTAACTGCTTATCAGCAACAACTTTATCCAGTTTAGCATCAGACGGAAGAAGATTCATTTTTGCAAGGAAGCTCTCTGCAATTTTTATTGCCTCTGCATCCGATGGTAAATCCGGCTGTGATGAAACTACGGGGCTCATTTTTTCAGGTACGGAATAAAATATTGCTCCTGATTTCTCATAGACCATCAAATGTTCAGTTCCATCTTCACTCAGCATACCTATTTTCCCGGTCCCGGCAGGACCGGCTTCTCCGGTAAAACCAAAACGTTGTCCTATTTCTTCGACATATTCAGATGATACCGTGGGTGCTTTCGTCTCTAAAATAGGAAATGTACTTTCTAACTCTGGAAAAGAAGTTTCCAGCGTAAATCCCACTGATGAATCAATGCCTGCCTCGTTTGTCGGGAGAACGGTGCCTGCCTGAGTATGTAACGCCATGCTAATTCCGAATATTGTAAGTATGGATACTATCCCCGCCAAAACCAATATTTTATTTTTCAATTTGCTCCCTCCTTTCAACAGTTATAAGTCCATGTAGTGAATTGATCATCCACAGCAGGATCGGAAATTACCGTACCCTGGCCCCATATTTTGTCATTGCCACAAGTTGATGTTTCACCAAATACTTTTAGAGTAACGCCTGCAGGCTGATTGATATCTATCCCATAGAACCAGGCATTCTTTACCGTATATGCATCATCGTTTGCACCATCATCAATTAGATAACCAGCCCAGTTCTCTCCGTCACCAGCATAATTATATGCCGTGGTGGAAAAACCACATATCAAATGAGCACCTTGTAAGGACTCTGAAAAATCGTTGTTGCTTAGAGTATTACATGCATGTAGACCGATCCATTCTAAATCGTAGTCTCCCCATTCAGCTTCATTAGCATAAACTTTCTCTGTGTATGCAGATACATCAAGTTTTCCAGCAGAACCATGTCCCTGGTAGAACGCAATGTCTACACCATCAATATAAGTAGTATCCGAACCACTCTGTTCGAAATGAGCAGCTTTTGCGTTGCTATCTCCTTTGTTGAACTTCTTTGTCCACCCAGCGTTCCCGATACGATTATAAAAACCCACAGCAGAATCATCACTATTAGGTAAGTCCGCATACGGGTAGGTATAATCGCATACCCATTCAATCCCAACTTCCGGACTTGATGAATCGCTATCATCGCCCGTACCAGCGCTTGCTGGCAATGTTAGTGCTGCAAGGATACATAAGACCAACATGGTTGTTCTAATTCCATATCTACTTCCGTTCATGCACTATCTCCATTATTTTTTTCACAAAACAATTAATTTGTATTGTATTATGGAGTAGATATGAAAAATTAATAAAAGGTCGTAATATGTTCGGAAAAAACCGAATTTCAGAAACTGCCTGCTGCCTTCTCACATTACTAAAAAAAATGTTTTTTCTCTATCCCTACACCCCATTGCCTTAAACTAGAATAGAAAAGTATGACGCTTATTACAATAAAAAGCAGGCCTGCTAAAAGATAAAGTGTTATATCATAGGCACTTTCCGCTGGAGGATATGTACTTTGTCCCAAATAATCTGTCATGAATTTGGCGATGTATGTAAAGCCACATGCAACTGACACGACAGAGAAAGATAAAAGAACCAGTATCTTATTCTTTTCCTGTGGACGCAAGAGAATTATGCCTTTTTCTGTTATTTCATAGTATATCCATTTGTGGGTTCCCTCTTTTTTCCTTACCAAGCCAGCATCGAGTAACTTTTCTAAATGTTCATGAACTGTCGATTTTGCCAGATTTTCAGTTTTCGAGAGTTCTGTGATCGTCATACATCTTGCATCAAGTTTTCTTAAAATCGAAATCCTTGATATTGACGATAACGCGATAAACGACTTCAAGTCCAATATAACGTTCTCAGACGTCAAAAACTACGCACCTTTAATTAAGTTCATATTGCGACTATTTCTACTATTTATTACAAATACTTCTACTATTAACTTATCGAGTACAAATAATTGTATTTCGGTATGCTTTTTGGTTGGCAAGCAAATTTAAATCGTGTGTAGAATTCTACAAGAATTTGCATTAATGATTATATTCTTTCCTCATATTGACGACTCTCACGGTGTATAGCCTGTATGGATAGAGTTTGTATCAGTTTTAACACTTTATTCATAACTCGATTTAAAAAATCAACTATTAGAATCTGTTAGTATTATCTAACTAATAGAGAATGTTAATCAAAATAATTTTAGAACTTATTATAAGTGACTTTCATTAAGGAAAAGAAATCCGGGAATTCTTTTTTGAGTAATATTCTAATTTCATATTCACTATTGATTCGAGAGCAAGCTCCATTAAAATAAGAGTTAAAACTTAATTTAAACAAAATTTTTTGAAATTCAAGCTAAAAATTGCATATTTTAGTTACTAAAAATCAATTTATTATAAGTTCGATGGAATTATCGCTAAGTAGTTTAAATTCCGTATCAAATGCCTTCCCTTCCCTGTTTAAAACATGTTTTATCCATTTTGCGTAATTACGGCCTGCGTAGTTTAATTTAAAATTTTTTATCTGCATGGGTATAATCTTTAATTTGCTGATCTTTCCCATGTCAGTGTCAAAGTCGACAAAATACATTAGGGCAAGGTCGTCTCTGTATATTTCGTAGCCTGTTATCCCTTCATAATCATTTATAAAATCGCCGCATCCGTACAATATTAATCTATTTTTATAGACCTCAATGCCTATTGGATGATGCGATGAATGGCCATGCACTATGTTTACCCCTGCCAGATCGATAAGGTTATGTGCAAATTCCATATGAGCCTTGGATATTCTGTAGCCCCAATTGCTGCCCCAGTGGATTGATACTATCGAAATATCATTCTTGCCTCTTATTGCGTCGAATTTTTCTTTTATGTTCCTGACCGTATTTATTGAATAATCGGGAATAAGATTTACCCCGGCTCTGTTACTTTCAGCGCTCCATTCATTCGGAATGCCGCTTGTAATTGAGCCACAGGAATATATTAAAACTCTTCCCTTCCTTTTTAAATCAAACACGGCAACTTTTTCAGCTAAAGACTTATCAATTCCTGCGCCTGCAAATTTTATTTTTGCATCGCTGAGTGTTTTAATGGTTTCATCAAGCCCCTTATATCCCCAGTCCAGGACATGATTATTGGCAAGAGAAGTAAAGTCAATCCCAGCATCTTTTATTACGTTAATATTTTGAGGATTTAACTTGTAATGAATTCCTTTATGTTTCCAGTAATCCCTGCTTGATGTTACGCTTGTTTCAAGATTTATGATCTTTAAATCCGGTTTTTTATTGTCAAACTCCTTTAATGCGTCTCCCCAGACGTATGAATAATCCACGGGTTTATCAATCTCGCCGTTTTTATCTTCCGCAATATCCACATATCCTTTTGCAGACTTCATGTACGGCTCATAAATCCTCGGATCGCCCGGATGAGGCAGAATCTGGTCAATCCCCCTTCCAAGCATAACGTCGCCGCATAGGAAAATTGAAATTATTTTTTCTATGGTCATATTCATATTTAATTCGAGATATCATTTAAAATATATTACCATATTATTATAAATTTGTTAGAGTTTGGCAAATATGGACCGCCCATAAATCCTATTGTATTTTTTTCAATAAGATGCCTATAATAATTTTCAGTACTGCAATTACTAAAATATTTCACAAAAATTTGACATTTGAATCTATCCAATGATTACGAATTTTCCACTAAACAAGGATTGAAACAATAGAAATACCGACATCCACTTTATGAAATCTTTATTCGCAAGCAAGTTCATACCTCCAATATTCAGGATCAAGATGGAGCTAAACTTGTTCTGCAACAGATTAGTGGGACGTTCTCTCGATTGAAGCTTATTTGGGCTGATGCAGGTTACTCAGATCAACTTGTTGATTGGGTCAAAGTAGCTTGTGGTTGGGTACTTGAAATGGTTACGAGGAGAGATGATGTCAAAGGTTTTCAAGTACTGCCTCACAGATGGATAGTAGAGCATACATTTGGACGACTAGGTCGATATCGACGGTTGAGTAAAGATTACGAAGGATTGACAGAATCAAGTCAAGCATTCATATATGCTGCGATAATTAATATAATGATTAAAGACTGGCTAGGATCAAATCTTGAAGCAAATGAAAAAAATTTAATTTTAAGACAGTCTCTTAATTCCACTTTAACAAAAAACAATAATAGTTCTTTTTTCATCTTTGTAATATCGGCTTGCCTTCCTGCCACAGCAGACAATGTACCAACAAGCTGTCATCGCAGGAAATAACTCAAAGATCCACTAAAAGAGGGATTGAATTGTGAGATTATGGGAGTTGTGAATGATCCAGAAATAAAATTCAATAGCAAGATCTATTAAATAATAATCGAAACTAAAAAACCATGTCACTTCTCATTGCAACCTCGAACTCGACATCAACTTTCAGACACTAAAGTGTACATCAACTCCCGGACACTAAAGTGTATATCATCGCTCTAGCTGCTAACCTTTTGGCCCTTTGCTTTTTTCCTGCTTGGCCGGTGCTGGTCGAGGAGCCAAAGGTGCAGGTACAGGTGAAGGTCGGCTTGTTGGTCGAGCCTTCCGTCTCAAACGAATAAGCCGGCAAGGGAAGTTTCTTTGCCTGACAATATTCCTGCAGGGCAAAAATTGGGTCTTTTGACGTGTTAATTGTCATTTCTCCCTTACTGGCCGGCAGGTCTGCTACCTTGGTCTTCAAGTCAGGAGTGGGTAAGCCCAGAATAGTTGCGAGCAGGTCTACGGATGCCCGCTGCATTGCGCCTTTCTTTGTCAGGTCCTCATATGCAGCGGACTGGTACTCTCTGTCACCGACTCTAATGGCGCTCAGGGCGGTGAATACCGGTATGTTGCCTCGGGCAGTTTCGGTCACTTCATATATGGGCATCTGCCAACCTGGTATATGTTGTGCGATATCGAAGATTGAGACTGCGTGATGAGGCGCAGTTGCTAACTCTTCCAGCACTGCTCTTTTAAGCTCAGTCCATCTTTCGCCATCAGGGGCCTGCAGGAGTACCAGCCCTGTGCAGATGATCGGCAACTTGCCAAGGCGTTTCTGGAAAACATCGCGGTAAGCCTCGGGGCAGTCTCCCCCTTTGCGGATCAGAAATTTGGTGATGCGCTCGAAATCTGTATCGCTTGCATTCTCAATCCTGTTCCTCAGGATGGCAAACTCAGCTTCTTTATACGCCTTTTCTTTCATGTACTCGCTTTTAGCCTTGTCGTTTTCAAGGTGCTTCAGGTTAATGTGCGATGCAATTGCCTGAATCTCTTCTTTAGAATGGGGCAAGGGCTCGTTCCGGATGTATGCCCTGATCTGCTGGTGGTTAACGAGATCAGCATACCTTCGGATGGGCGAGGTGAAATGGGTATACGCTCCGAGGTTCAGTCCGAAATGGCCCAGGATGACGGGGCCATATTCCGCTCTATTGAGCATCATGTACGCGGTATGCCTGACTGTAGCTATGTTTACCTCAGGGATGACAGCTATGCTTTCGAGCAGCTTCAGCAAGTCCTCCCGCTCAGGGGTGGCGCTCCGGGCTGTATGGTTACGGAAAAGGATAGGAATGTCATTTTTGACCGCATACTCTGCTACGGCCATGTTAGCGAGAATCATCAGCTCTTGGATGATAACGTAGCCGATAGTATCTTCCCTGCGTTTCAGTTGCCGTAGCGATCCTTCTTCACTCGTCACCAGCCCCTTCCCCAAATCGTAGAATGCCAGCGCTCCGTGGTTACGGCGCTGCATCAAAAGACCGTTCGCTAACTGGCTTGCGAGCTTGATGAGAGCGTGCTGCGTGTGCTCCTTATCAGAGAGAATGCCGGGGACGTCAGAGAAAGCTATCTTTGCTTCGCTGGTCATCGCAGTCCGCGAAATCTTTATTTCACGGATTGACAGATCCATGCCGAGGATGATATCCACAACGAGGACATACTTCGACTCTCCCGGCCATAGGGAAAACTTCCCGTCTGCGAGCCGCCGGGGCAGCATCGGGCTGTTACCGTTTGCATAATACCTGGTCTCTACCCGGGATATCGCAAGTTGATCAAGCTCTGAATGCTTGTGAATTACTTTTGCGACGTCCGTGATCATGACCACGACGTGCCAGCCGCCGTTTTCCATGGTTTCCACCCAGATTGCATCATCCATGTCCCGGGTTGTCACGTCATCGATCGTAATGCCTCTGAGCATATCTGGCATAGTATCACTTAGGTGCAAAATTTGGTTTGCTTTCCTTATATGCATGTTGGTCAGTAGAAAAGTGGTAAGAGATGCTCATTTTTAGAAGCAGTTGTCTCTGCCGTGCTGTCTTGGTGGAAAAAAGAAACTTTGTGCCATCGCGGAAAAATCATTCCAGATTCGCAGGCAAGATCCGTTAAAATAAGGATTGAAACTCTTATCCAGCGGCTAAAATCGAGCTGGATATGGACTGTCTGGACAGGTTCCATTTGTATTATATTGTCCATTTGTTGTATTATATTGAGAAACGCGGTCAGGTTGTGCGCCTACCTGCCCGTTCTATTATTGCGGGAAGAAATATAAAAGTAAAAACCTCTTTTAAAACATCGTATACACCATTGCAGGTGAACAGATGCCGGATATGACAGAACTTGTACAATATGCAATAATGGCTCCTTCGGGACATAATACACAGCCCTGGAAATTCAGGATACGGGAGAATATGATTAGTATTTTTCCTGATTTCTCAAGGAGACTTCCGGTCGTTGACCCTCTGGACAGGGAGTTGTATATAAGTCTCGGGTGTGCGTTAGAGAATTTGATAATAGCTGCCGAACATGAAGGGTACAGGGCATCGGTGGAACATTCTTTTGAAAATGGATCTATTTCTGTAAATATCGAGCCTGCAGATGGTATCGAGCCTGCAGACAACAAAGCCAGCAATGATCAGCTCTTCAATGCTATCTCAATAAGGCAGAGCACTCGAAGACAATATGGTGGAAGGCCCATTCCCGAAGCTGACATGGAAAAGCTTGCATCACTGCCATTAGAAGGAGGGGTATCCGTGCTTTTTGTGACAGATCCGGAAAAAATAGAAAGGATCATAGGATTTGTTAAGGAAGGTAACAGCATACAGATGAATGACAGGAATTTTATGCAGGAGCTGGTTTCGTGGGTAAGGTTTAACGAGGCTGAAGCAAACCTGTATCGCGACGGTCTTAGCTCAAAGGCTACAGGAAGCCCTTCGTCGCCTCGCGTGATAGGAAAACTGTTTATGAAATTCTTTTTGAACGCCAGGGAACAATCGAAAAAGGATGAAAAGCATATAAGAAGCTCGTCCGCATTGATGGCCGTACTGTCGAAAAACAATGACATGGATTCCTGGATCAATACGGGGCGTAGTTTCGAAAGGCTGGCACTATGCGCCACAGCTCTTGGTATAAAGAACGCTCATATCAATCAGCCATGTGAAGTGCCGGAGCTCAAAAAGAAGTTACAGGAATTATTGTCTGCAGGCAACATGCATCCCCAGCTTTTACTGCGCCTGGGATATGCGGAACCTCTTCCCGGATCTCTGAGGAGGCCTGTGTCCGAGGTTATCATCTGAACGTTGTCCGATTGTATGCTTCCGGTTATACGCTTATTATTAATGATCGGGCAATGATCGGACCACAGTTAAATCATTTTTGTTTTTAATAAACAAAGGAAATTATCTGCTTAAAAGAATTGCTTTGCATTCCCACAATTTCTCATGTGTTTCATGAAATAGGCGACCTTACGAACTATTGTATGGGCGGAGATCAATAAGAATAAATTCAAAAAATTACAGGCACGGGCTGGTACAACTGTGAACCTGATGTCGGTATGCTAATAACGAGTGCCGAAGATACGATAAAATTGACCTGATGCTCTCCGGGTGCCTTCATAGGGGACAAATTACATTTTTTCTGATTGTGGGTACCATACGTGCTTCTGCTGCGGACAAAATACAGGACTGGAACCATAAAAACCGATGAAGCTGCGGTTTTGATTTCCAGTGGTGCTGGCAGCATATTTTTACCAGTCCTTTTTTTGCCAGGCCGCAAATCAACAAGTTATCCTGGAAAAAGTGTAAAAACTGACAGGTTTCTAAATGGTGTTCAGGTGGATAATTTATGAAAGGTAAGGTGTATTATCATGTCAATTGGTTTAAAGAGAAATACTGTTATTCTGGAAAGCTTTTCCTCTGAATGGGGCAAGTATTTCGAGTTAGAAAAAGAGAGGATACTGGGTGCAGTAGGAGATAAAATACTTACAATAGAGCATGTAGGCAGTACCTCAATTAAAAGCTCCGTTGCAAAGCCGATCATCGATATCTGCATCGGGATAAGTAATTACTCCGCAGGCTTTGAATTTGTGAAAGGACTTGAAGACCTTGGATATAAGTACCTTGGGGAACGCGGAGTAGAGGGCAGACATTATTTTCTAACGGACTCTGACTGTGTAAAAGTTCATATTCATATGTTTGATTTGAAGTCTGACCAGTATCTAAATCACATTTTATTTAGAGATTATTTGAACTGTCACCCTGAAGATTTAAAAAAATACAATGAACTTAAAGAACAATTGATAATAGAAAAAGTATCTCGTGAAGAATATACCAGGCGAAAAGAACCTTTAATAAATGAAATACTTATTAAGGCAAAACGATGTAGAAAGGAGGCAGACCTTATCTAATACATTTCAAAAACAGGATAAAATCCCAGGGTACAAACTCAAAAATCCCCTTAATGCTCAAAAACGAATTCGGACTTTAATTTCAAGGAAAAAAGCCTAAAATAAAGGAGTAAAAACGCCTTATGAAATTAAAGCGCTTTTATTTTGGATTTTTCAATGCTTAATTCGTTTCTTATCATCTTATTCCGTAGTCACTCCGTCGAATTCGGCTTCATGGGCTTCGGCTTCTTCTTTTGTGGCGCGCACGATTCCGTCCTTGTGGTGTGCCGGAGAATATATCGTATAGAGTTTCAGCTCTTCGGTTTTTGAAGTGTTAATGACGTTATGCTGGGCGCCGGCGGGCACAACAACTGCGACCCCGTCACTGAGTTCGTATTCGTTGCCGTCAATTATGCACTTCCCCTGGCCTGCCTCAAAACGGAAAAA
This sequence comes from Methanosarcina horonobensis HB-1 = JCM 15518, assembly GCF_000970285.1. Lineage (NCBI taxonomy): Archaea > Methanobacteriati > Methanobacteriota > Methanomicrobia > Methanosarcinales > Methanosarcinaceae > Methanosarcina > Methanosarcina horonobensis. The sequence goes on from NZ_CP009516.1 coordinate 1,037,578, forward strand.
CTGGTCGTTTTCCTCATGGACTTCCATTCCGATTTCTTCCTCGGGTTTGAGAGTCATAAGTACCAGCTGACTGTGCTTTGAGGTGTAGAGCACCTTGCGGAAATTCTCATTTTCCAGAGTCGCTTCTTCGATATTAATAGAAAATCCTTTCATGCCTTTTAATTATTGGTTATTGTATATAGAATTTTTCGAGAACGAAGTCCATTTAAAAAAAAGTTAAAATATATTTCATCACTTTCGTTCCTGAGGCTGTGATAATTCGCAGTTAAAATCTATTAAAATAGGGCCAAAATTTCGATTGCCTACAGAACAAATATATTTAAATTGTAATTATACTTTTTATATTAAATAAAGGTGTAATTACAATGTTAAAAAAACTAATTCTGGCAACCTTAATAATCCTCCTGCTAGCAGAGAGTACATCAGCAGCAACCCTCTATGTAGGCAGCACACCCAGATACAAAACCATTCAAAGCGCGGTAAATGCGGCAAATGAAAGCGACACAATCAGAGTAGCCAATGGAACATATAATGAGTATGTCTCCATATCGGGAAATTCGTTAGCATATACGGAACAGACTATCCAAAAGTTAACGGATTCTACAGGATTGACCTGCAGTGAAAACACTATAATGAATAATCAGATTACTAATGGAACGGTTACTTTGTGTGATACATGGGATAACGTGCTCAAAGGAAACAAAATTACAAAAGCCAGGATTTGTCTCCATATCTATGAAGGAGCGACCTGCACAAGTATTACAGGAAATTCATTCTCTTACTATAATATTGCAGATCGCATGCCTTGTTAGAGTGCAATATACCTTAAAACAGGGATTAAAGCCCCATTTTGGATTTTCGGTTTTAGCGATATGGGCAGGAATCAATTCTTAAAGGATTGAAACTTATTATTATCTTTCTGTCTGTTGTGGTTTTAAGTGCTATAAGGATTATAAAAACACAAAGTTCTATAACCCTAAGTAGAACAAAATCAAAAAGGAACCCTATACACGAAGCTGAAAAAGTAAATCGTGTAATAACTTAACAATTAGAATATGTGATCCAACATGCCCAGAAAATACACCAATAAAACAACCCACTTTATCCTACACGATGATGGTACATTCGACGTTTACATAAATAAGAAGTTCAAAGAATGCGGACTCTATGAGGAAACCCCGGATGCTGTAAAATTAGACTATTATAAACACTCTTCAGTATTCCTGAAGGAAGAAGGGTGCTTAATTTCTGAGAATTTTAGAATCTGGATAGAAGATAAAGTAATGAACGTTCCCGGTGGCGTTCTTAATAATGGGGTCTTCATAGCTAATAGTGACAGCGGAAATACTACTTAAAAGATATTGAAGCAAAGAAGAATGAAGGCTGAAGTTAAAAGTCAGGTTTTAGAGGGATTGAAACTTATCCCCAAAATTTCTTTCTCCATCCTGAGTTTTTTTTGTCATCCTGGTTTCTTTTATTACCCTGGTCTTCTTTTTTAAACAGACTGAAACAAATAGAAAGACTTATTTCATCTGTGGCTCTCGTTATTCGAGACCAAGATCTATTGAATTAAATATTAAACATTCTACGCTTTCGAGTTCCTGTTATTGAGCCGGTTCCACACAAAGTACAGGCAGACTTGTTGAATGTATCCGGGTAATGTCATGAAGGGCAAGGTTGCGTGCGGTAATTGAGCTTTACCCTGTGGACTGCATAGGCCTTACTATAAAAGTTGCATAGAAGAAGTTTAATAAAATGCTCTTTTAATACTCATTAAGTGATAAACGTGACCGAGAAGATCAGCTATCTTGATGGGCTGCGCGGTATAGCTGCGGTTAATGTTATGATAATGCATTTCTTTGTCGCATTAGCCCCGGCGATGATCTATGGTAGTGAGCTGCCCTCGCATTTCGGAAATCTTGACCACCTCTTTTCGACCACACCACTGGGGTTAATTGGCGCGGGTAACTTTTCAGTGTGCATTTTCTTCGTCCTGAGCGGTTACGTATTAACCCAGAAATTTTTTAAAACAAGGGATAATAATGTAATTATAAACAGCGCAATGCGCCGATATATACGATTATTTGTCCCGGTATTTGCGGCAGTTATGTTATCGTACTTGTTAGCATCAACCGGATCATACCGTTATTATATTGAAACCATGGCAGTTTCCGCAGGCAGTAACTACCGCGGGTACTGGACGTTTACTCCTGATATCCTCGATGCAATTAAGCAGGCTGTATGGAACTCGTTTTTCTTGGGCGGTACTATTCACTATAACCCGGTTTTATGGACAATGACAATCGAATTTTACGGGTCTATGCTTGTTTTCACAATGGCGCTGCTTTTCGGGTCTCTACGCAGTCGATGGACATTCTATCTTGCTTCAGCCGTACTTTTCGTGAACTCTTACTATCTGGCTTTTGTAATAGGGATGGTTTTCGCAGATGTGTTCAACAGTAAGATCCCAATATTTAAAACAGGTAATAAAATAATACTATCTATTGTGTTGATATCGGGGCTGTTTTTAGGATCGTACCCTATAAGCCCTCTGACAGACGGTTCTTTATACGGATTTCTCGATAACGGCTTCTTCGAAACGCCAAAAGTAACCTATCATATCATAGGTGCAGGCATGGTATTGTATGTCTTATTGAATAGCCGGGATTTGCAAAGCATTTTTTCTTCCCGAGTGCCGGTATTCCTCGGCAAGATATCTTATTCTATGTATCTGGTACATTTCCTGGTGATAAGCAGTTTCACCTGTGCATTGTTCCTTATCCTGTACCCTGTAGTATCTTATGGTTCAGCTGTTTTAATTTCATGTGCCATATCCTTATTACTAATTATACCATTAAGCTATCTATTTTATAAGCATATAGACATTGCAGGCATAGAATTATCACAACTTTTTTATAATCGACCTGCCCATTCCGGCACACATGACAGCACCGGATATATAAAAAAAGGATATCTTTCAAGTGCTATTTTCACAATATATAATAAATTATTCAAATAATTCGAAAAATACGTTAAATTATATACGCTTTATTGTCACCGATATAATTCTCTAACCTTATTGACCTTATAATTCTCTGATCTCTTGGTACCTTCCGAGTCATTGAAGCTATTATAAAGAAAAATTCACAAAACAAGATCAACTAAAATAGGAACCAGATTTCAAGAATCCGCAAAATAAATGTCCCTTTAAAAGATTTAATTAACTTGAATTTCCATTCCATAACTTAATATATTTGTGAGTACTATTTTTATATATGGAATCTCATTTTAATGGCTTGGAATTTTATAGCCTGAGGTCTAAAAAGGTTTAGTTTGAAATTTATTATGATAACTGATAATTTCGCTTTTCTATAAAGTCGAATTTCGACATCTATATCTTAAAGAATAACCTGAACACAAACTCAGAAAATGCATTTTTAGATTAGAGTCAATTAAAAAAGGAAGCGATGAGTTTTGACTGCACAAAAAATAAAAAATCTGGTCAGAAAATTCAATAATTCTATTGAAAGAAATAAGGACTATCAGGCTTATTCAGACTTTAAAGAAGGAGTGAATAAAGGCCTGGATATAGCCAGATATACCTTCGAAGAAAATGTAGAAAAATTCTCTCTATTGGGTCTGGATGAAGATCAGGCTCAAAAAGTAAAGAGCTTGCAGGACAATTTTAATCGTCTTTTAGATGGGATTATCCTGCCAAAAAAGCCAAACTGCTCTGAAGAGCGTCTGGATGGTATATATACCGGATTTGAGAAGTCGAAAAAAGTATTTGGAGATTTCATACAGGAGGCTTTTCCTCTGGAAAATTAATGAAAAAGCCCCTGTAATCTTTATGTTTTGATAGAGCTTGAAAGCACTATTCTTCAGCTCATCCTTATATCTCTGTTTTGTAGCTTTACCTTTTATCCTCTGATTTTCAACCGGTTCTCAGCCAGCTTACTTTAGATTTCGACTTATGTATTTGCCTGTTAGAGGCAACTCTGTGTTTTCTATTCTTTCACTGTAACGCACTCTCTGACCTGTTCTAAAAGATCCAAATAAGAAGGAAAAACGGGTTTTGAGTTCGGGTCAGATTCCGAGATAAACAGACAGGTTTCCTTTGAATGGATGGAAGGCGGCTTTTTCCTTGTTCAACACATTAATCTTGAATATAAAGGACAGAATATCAGGGGCATAGAGTTATCGGTTATGATGAGCCGACCAGGACTCTTAAATCTCACTACTTTGACAACACAGGCAATGCCTTTGAACGTTAATGGGAACTGGAAAACAACTCCCTGATCATCAGGGGAGGAGATGTCAGATCTCCGGTAATTTTTACGGGTAAGATCAGTGATAATGACAATCTTATTTCCGGAGCCTGGGAGTGGCCTGGAGGCGGGTATACCGTAACCATGACCAGAGCCGGAATTGGATAAAAGCCTCCGACTCTTTGAAGCGATACGAGCAATATCTACTAAGAAATAATATCTACTAAGAAATAAGTAATAACGGCAGCTCTTATTTTTCTCACGTTGATTATCAATTCTCTATCAGGTTCATTTTTAAAGAATTAAATCTAAAATAATATAAATCTCAATAAATATATCCATTATTCGGGAGTGGATTAGTTAGAACCACGATATTATTTCTGTATCTGTAGAGATGTCAGATCTCATTTGAGGACGGATCCGACAAAGTAGAGATTGGGGTTCTTGTTATTGGAAAAGAATCTTTTTATCTTTTAATTAGAAGGGGTAAAAATTGGATCAGCAAAAAATCAATAAGACAGTTAGAAGATTTGGTGATCTAATCGAGAGGAGCAAGGATGGACGAGCGTACTCGGATTTTAAAGAAGGGGTAAACAAAGGTTTACAAATTGCTAAAAGTACTTTTAATGAAAATGCGGAAAAATTTCTCTCACCTGATGTGGACGGAGGCCACGTTATAGAGATAGAGAGCCATCAGAATAGATTTAACCTGATTATAGATTCAATCGTTGTTAAAGAAAAACCAAATTATTCTCGGGATTATCTGGATGGAATATACGAGGGATTCGAAAGATCCAAAGAATTGTTTGGAGAATTCATAAAAGAATTCTATAACCCTGATTGAAGCTCAAAGCTCCGTTTTAATAATACCCGGCTTCAGTCGGTGTTATCTCTCGATATTGTTCCTTTATATTGTTTATATGAGTAAATTTCAAATTGTAACTATTTGGTAAAGAATTCGCAAAAAGATACATTAAAATCAGGGAGCAAAAAAATCATAAATGCGATGTTTTCAGAGACTCTTTAATCGGGTTCTCTGTTGTAATGATAACTTTACAAAACAACGACTGAAACCAGAATAAGCATAAATAATAGTAAACAAATACCCAATTAAGACTCATTAATATAAGGATTTTATTAATACAGGGATTTGAGTTTTTCTTACTTATTTTTTAATTTTCTGTTTTTTGCAGGGAGGTGGCAAATTTGAATCAGCAAAGAATTAAAAAGACAGTTAGAAAGTTTAGCGATTTAATTGAGAGAAATAAGGATAGACGAGCTTACTCTGATTATAAAGAAGGGATAAATGAAGGTCTGGAGATGGCTAAAGATACTTTTGAAGAGAATGTAGAAAAGTTTCTTTCTTCAGTCCCGGACGAAGATCCTGTTGCAAAGGTACAGAGCCTTCAGGATAGATTTAATCTTATTATAGATACGATTGTTGTTAAAGAAAAACCAAATTATTCTCCAGACCATCTAGATGGAATATATGAAGGATTTGAAAAGTCCAAAAAGATATTTGGAGAATGTTTAAGAGAATATTATTACCCTGACATAGAGTAAAAAATCCTCTTGTTTTTACAGTATTCAGTTTTATTCAGGACAAGTCCTCTCAAAGTTCCCAAAAGTAACGTCTAATCTAAATATTATTTGGGGAATTCCAGAACTAATGATCCTCAAAGGAGTAATGGAATTATGAGTCATCCCCTGAGTATAACATAACTAAAAAAGTATTATATAGTAGTACGTAAAAAATTATGTTTTCGAAAGTATTCAATACGAAGCTCAATCTTTGGAGCCGACTCACGACGATCGCGTTCGATACAAGGCTTTCAAAAGAATATTCCTTCCACTTCCTCGCTGTTCAGGAAACGGGAACCGATTTTTTTACCTTAACTTATCTTGATCCGGTAACGGATCAAGAAGGGTAAGAGAACAGTGCAGGCAGAGGTACTCTGGAAGTCATCATTATGCCCGAGACCAAGGAGACGAAAGTAAAAAAAATAATAAGTTATAGACGCAGAAAATAACTGATTCGCAAGTATATCCATTAAAATGAGAATCGGAACTTAAATTCGCCTCTGACGGATAGTTATATGTACTATTCGAAAACAAGATCATAAAAACACGAATCAAAGCCTTTTGAACATCGAAGGATTCCTTCTTCCTATAAATAATTGTAATACATGATCCGCCAAAACAGAGATTAAAACTGTACTGCAGGAGGACAATGACGTTTTTCGGAGATTTTTATTCGAAAGCAGGATCCATTAAGCAGGAATTTGAACTCTCTTCACCTGCCTGGATGCACGATGCGGAAGTGCATGCTCAACATTGTAAACGCAACTGTAACATATATGTTTGTACAGGATTTGATTTCTCGGTTCGAGAGTCCTGAAAAGACGGGGATATAAATGGCGCCGATTGAAACAACGGAAAGGCTGGGGCGCAGCCTGGGTTTTTTCTCAACTTTTGCAATAGGCACCGGGACAATGATAGGGGCAGGAATATTCCTTCTTCCCGGAATTGCCATGGCGAATGCAGGTTCAGGAGCAATAATTTCGTTTTTGCTTGGCGGGCTGATTTCCATAGCCACAGCCATCAGTATGACAGAGCTGGCAACAGGCATGCCTTCAGCAGGCGGGAGCTATTACTATATCAGCAGAACTATGGGAGCCGCATTCGGTGCAGTAATCGGTCTCGGCTCCTGGCTGGCACTGGTGTTTAAAGGCACTTTTGCCCTAATAGGACTTGCAGAGTACTCTCAGGTCTTTTATCCCCTGCCGATCTATCTGGTAGCGGCTGTTACAGGAGTGCTCCTTTTAATAATTAATTACCGCGGGGCAAAAAGCAGTGGTTCCCTGCAAAATATTATCGTCGTGATTTTGCTGGTAATACTGGTTATATTCATTGGCAAAGTATCTTTCATGGTTAAGCCGGATAATTTCTTCCCGGTAGCTTCACATGGGATAACCTCGATAATCACTACAACAGGGATCATTTTCATCTCTTATCTTGGACTGGCAGAAGCTTCTGCTGTCGCTGAAGAGGTGAAAAATCCGTCAAAGAACTTGCCGAGGGCTTTCATCGCTTCAGCGGTTATAGTAACCCTGTTCTATGTAGGCATAATGGCTGTAGTCGTAGGTTTCTCAGGTTCTGAAGGGACTGCATCAACAGTCACTCCACTGGCAGATATTGCAGGCTTGATTGCAGGCGATTCCGGGAAACTATTTATTGCCTTTGCCGCCCTGCTTGCAACGCTTTCAACAGCTAATGGAGCCATACTGTCATCTTCCAGGTTCCCTTTCGCAATGAGCAGAGACGCACTGATGCCAGAATGGTTTGTCATGATCCATAAAAAATATGAGACTCCTTACAATGCCATCCTGGTTACAGGGTCTGTAATGGTCGCGCTTCTGTTTTTGTTTGATATAGAGCAGCTGGCAAGACTGGGCGGAGCTTTTAACATTTTGATATTCATTCTGCTGAATGCGGCAGTAATTATCCTGAGGAAACGTACTCTGCCCGGATATGAACCGACGTTTCGCGATCCCTTTTTCCCTTTCACACAGATCTTCGGGGTGGTGGGGAGCTTACTGCTGTTGCCTCTTCTTGGCGGTTTACCTTTATTGTTTTCCGTCTTGATGATATTTGCCGGAGCAGCCTGGTACATGTTCTATGGAAAAGAGAAGGCTATGCCAGCATACAACCTCTTTGACCTGCTGGAGAATAATGTCGAGAGAGTGAGCCCTGAACCAAAGCCTGTTGGCAGGGTACTTGTACCGGTTTCAAATCCTGGACATGAACGGGACCTTCTTAAACTGGCAGACCTCCTGGGCAATGAGATTATCTGCCTGCATGTAATCGAAGTTCCGGGTCAGACCAGCTTGCAGATAGCTCAGGAAGCCTACCATGAGAAACAGATAGAGATGGACTGCCGTTTTCAGGAAGACTTTGAGCAGTATCCTGCAAAGTTCGGAAATAAAAGGGAGTACATTGTTGCTTTCGACCACAGGATCTCAAACTCAATTATTGAACAGGCTGAAATAGAGAATGCTGATATAATTATAATGGGCTGGCCCGGATCAAAGAGGTTCCAGTACTCTTTCGGAGATGTAACAAACGATGTTCTCCTGTCCTCGAAAAGCCAGATTGCTCTCTTAAAAGGACACCTGCCTGACAATATTAAAAGGATCCTTGTAGCCTATAATGGAAGAGAAAATTCCGTATACGGGCTTTCTCTGGCAAAAAAGATTGCTACAAATACAGGCGCTTCAATGAAAATAATTAGTATTGTCAGCCCTGACGAAGACCAGGACAGGAAGGCAAAAATTGCTGAAGAACTTTCAGAGCTGGTCAAAAAGATTCCTTCGATACCTGTAAGTTTCAAACTGCTCGAAAGGTATTCTGTCGAGGACGCCATACTTGAGGTTTCAAACGGTTATGACCTGACAATTATCGGGGACTCGAGCGAGAGATTCAAGATCTCTTTACTTGGGACTCTCTCGCAGAGGATTGCCAGGCACTCCAGAAAACCGGTAATGATAGTTAAAAAATCAAAACCGATCTCAAAAGAAAGCCTGAACTACCTGCTGAAAAAGTCTGCTAAAAAGGTCTATGAAAGGATCAGGAAAGAGAAAGACAGGGCCTAATAACACAGGATTGTAGTCGAGAACGGCATATGGGCAATAGCTGATGCCAATCCGCTCAACCCACTCAATCCTCAGGCTGCCGGACGGCTTGCTGAGATCAATATTCCTGCGTTAATTATGGCTGGTTCTCTTGATAATCCTGAAATCCTGCGTGCCTCTAACCTGCTTGCAAACGAAATTAAAGGAGCAAAAAAGATTATAATTTGCGATAGTGCCCATGTGCCAAATATGGAAAAACCTGAAGAATTCTCCGGGATTGTTCTGAATTTTCTGAATCATTTATGAGGCAGCAGAATCGCATATGGAATTCCTTTTTTAAGGGCAGAAATCATGCTTTAAAGCAAATATTTTTGCTCCCTAGCTTTATAGATTACTTGAGATTAAAGGAGTCTCTACTGTAAAATCTCTTTTTCAATCTGTACACCTGCTTAGTCTGTACACTTACTGATCTGAGTTGCAGGACAGCGGTCCACAGTTCCTTTTAGACTGTTTTGCATTTTTTTTCTTTCACGGTCAATAGTTCCAGGTTTCGGAAAGAGAAAAGTCAGGTTATATGGATATTAAAAGATTATACTCGCAAACATATAAAACTATTTAAATCTGATTAGTTTTGATTTATTTTTTGAGCAAAGAGCTTGACATAGTAAGTTATTTAATGGGGAGAATACTAATGTCTGTAAAAATAGAATGGAAAATTTTTACCGCTGAAACACAGAGTGACGGGACGTGGAAGTCAAATAGTCCCAGTCTTGAAGAACTGCTCAATGCCATAGCCAGTCCTCTCAGGATTAAGGAGTACACTTCCGATATCGAATACTCAATGGCTCAGCTTGCAGTTAAAGGGCTTCCATACTTCAGGATAACCGAGGTAGCTTCAGGACATGCAGGCATACCAGGTAACGAAACAGAGCAGATCCAGGCCTGAAAAGAGAGCAATACAATGTTTTGTACACAGGCATATTAGAAGCTATGTACTTGGGGGTGTCGATATATAGGGATTTTGTCCAAATTTTTTCATCCCAAATGTAAGTATCGTTCTTCATGCTCTCATTTCACTCCCAATGGTAAATATTGTGAGGGCATTGACTACCCTAAGTGCGGTATATTCTTAAAACGAAAAAGGGGAATGTAAATGCTGGTATGCAAATCATAAATTAGTGACAGAACTTGAAATAGACTATTTTGTCATATTTAGGGAAGTTTATTAACCTGCATAACCCATAGTACTTCTGGAGCTGATTTTATGGGCCGTCTGAAGGCCTTAATATTTATATTCCTCGTTTTTTTTCTCTTCCTGACAGCCGGCTGCATAGATATTGATAACCTTAAAGAGGATCTTGTTGCCGATGAAGTGAATAAATTGATACCTGAGGAGGCTGTTCCGGAGGAAGGTTTTGAAACCATAGATGTTAATGCTACCGGAAGCGAGGAAAGCTTAGAAAGTCCGGTCTCTCAGAAGATACCTGAAGTGCCCGTATACTCCGAAGAGAAATCTCGTGCTGTTTATTCAAAAGAATACAGGCTGTTGTCTCTTAACTTCCAGAGAGCTATAGGCTCAGGAGAGGAAAAGATAGGTGCAGAGGTCTTCAATATCACAGGAAAAACTTCAGGGTATAACATAGAAGACGCCTGTGATGTTTTCATTTACGTAAACAAAAACTGGCATTACAGGTACGATAAAAATGCTGAGTTTTTCTTCGGGGCTTCACAGACCATCGACAGCGGGTATATAGGAGACTGCGATGACTATTGCATTGTTATGTCTGCTCTTTTGAAAAATATGGGCTTCAATACTAGAATAGTTACTGCGTATAATGAATCTTATGGTCACGCTTATCCTGAACTTTACATAGGGGATAACATGGATACTGCTTACGGTATACTGGATTATATCGCAGAACGATACCCCTATGCCGAAAATATCTGGTACTCAGAAAGGGTGCTTGAAGATGGGAATTTAACTCAGTACTGGCTTAACTTTGACTGGAGCGGGTCAAACGGATACATGCATCCAGGTGGCGTGTATTTTCAGGGAGCGTATATTATATACTACCCTAATGGTCTGATAGAGTTCTAAAACAGAAGTGAGTAAAACCTTTGCCCGGTTTTAAACCTTCTTGCAGGCTGGCGTTAAAAGAGTAAACGTAAGCCGGATTTTTTTCTCTGAAAAACAAGTATCGAAATTAAATTTTTCTGATTAACTTTATATGATCATATCTCCACCCTCTTTTAGTAACAGGTATTCCCGGTCATAGTATCAGGGTAGACTGTAAATCCTGAAAATATACTTTATGTGTAGAGCTTTATGAAGAGGGGGAATTTCATGTGATAACTGATTTTAGAGAATTCGTAAGGGGAGACAGGGTAAGGGCCAACACTTCTCCTGAGATTAACGAGGCAATTGATCGTGAAATCGCAGCGACAGTCAGGTTCTACGCAGGTAAAACTGACTATGAGATTTCAAAAAGGATAGAAGAACTCGATAATGAGTGGGATATAGGGCGCCATGTTGAAACCCGTGCGGCTGTAATTTCTATGATTGGATTGGTACTCGGTTTAAGCAGGAGCAGAAAATGGTTTATCCTGTCTTTGATAGCTACAACTTTCCTGTTCCAGTACGCTGTACAGGGCTGGGCTCCTCCGATACCCTTTCTCAGAAGATTCGGTATTCGCACGAAACAGGAAATTGATGTGGAAAAATATGCCTTGAGAGCTCTGCGTGGAGATTTCGACGACATTTTTTCTCAGGAGAGAAGAACAGAGAATGTATTAAAGGCTTTCAATTAAATTAAAAATGTTTAAGGTCTGGATAAGCCTTAATCATTTCTTCAATTTTTAACTTTAATTTTTAACTCTAGTTTTCAACTTTAATATATATTTCATTCCGGATTTATCCAGGTCTATTGCAAAGGGGGAATTTAACTGATGACCGAATATGAGGCTCTTGTTAGGGGAGACAGGGTAAGGGCCAACACCCCCGAGAAATTAATGAGGTTATCGACTCTGAAATCGTAGCAACGGTCCGGTTTTATGCAGGTGAAACTAATTACGAGATTTCGAAAAGGATTAAAGAGTTTGATCACGAATGGGATATAGAAAGTTATCTTGAAGCCAATGCAGCTATATTTTCTCTCACTGGAGCCATACTTGGCTTAAAAGAGACTAGAAAGTGGTTTATTCTGCCTATTATGGTTTCAATCTTTCTGTTTCAACATGCTGTGCAGGGCTGGTGCCTTCCTGTATTTTGATAGGGTTTCTTTTCAGGAAAGTGAAATAACCCGTGCAAAGAAAGCTGTCAGTGGTACTAAGTCTATTTAAGATCGCGCCAACAGATTCGGCAGGTTTTAATCCTTTATTCTTTTTTGAATTTTATTCTCAGATATTATTATATAAATACAATCCATAAATTAATTCTGTCGAATGATATTGATTTTTACTGCATAAGGGGGAGATGGAACGAGTACAGGTGTAACAAGTCTTGATAACAGTATTGAACTGACAAATGTCTGGCTGAAGGATATTCTTGAACAGTTACAATGGCAGAGTAAGAACAGTGCATATGAAGCTCTCAGGGGCACATTGCATGCACTCAGAGACAGACTTCCGATGGAAGAAGCAGTTCAGCTCGCAGCACAGCTGCCTCTTGTAATTAAAGGAATGTATTATGACGGCTGGACACCCAGGGATAAACCTGAGAAATTCAAAAAAGAGGAGTTTGCAAGAAGGGTGCACGAGCAGTTCGGGCTTGATTCAGGTGTAAATCCGGCTGAGGTTATCCGTGGGGTTTTGCGTGTCATGTACAGGCACATGGGTGAAGGTGAGCTCAGACATGTAAGGAACAATATGCCTGCAGATATCCAGGAATGGTTCCCTGAGGAGGTCAGGCCGCCGGAACAGTAAAAAATGTCTAAACCTGGTCTATAAAGCAAATTTAAATGGCCTTTGTTTTTAAAGAAAATTGTTTTTAAAGAGAATTTATCTTTTTTTTAGCTTTCCTTATTTCTATTTCTTTTCTTAATCCATAGGAATTTAAAGACAACCCTCCTGCCATATATGATGCTCGATATCTGGAAACCGGGGATATTCCACGGCAAGGGAAAAAAGAAGGACTTTTTCGAGGGCTGGTACTTTAAGATGGTAGACCGTAGTGAAAAGAACTCTTATGCTGTCATCCCTGGCGTTTCCACAGTGAAAGACCAGTTGAAGTCCCACGCTTTTGTCATGCTTCTGGATGCCAGATCACAGAAAATGCGCTATTTCAGATATTCGCTCGATGACCTTAAGGCGAGTGATAGAAAGTTCGAGCTCACCATTGGAGGATCTTTTTTTAGCACTGATGGAATGATTCTCAACCTCGAACAGGGTGGAAACCCGATCACTGCCCGCATCAGTTTCAGGGACACATACCCCTGGCCTGTGACGCTGCTGTCCCCTGGAGTGATGGGCTGGTATGCATTCGTGCCGGGCATGGAGTGCTATCATGGCATATTGAGCATGGACCACGCCATCGAGGGGTTCATCGAGGCTGATGGCGTAAGGACAGATCTCACAGGTGGCAGGGGCTATATCGAAAATGATGGGGCATTTCAATGCCTTCCTCCTGGATATGGATGCAGACCAACCACTTCGACCGGGAAGGAATATCGCTTTCTGGCTCAATAGCGAAAATACCCTGGTTCGACAGTTATTTCACGGGTTACATCTTCGGCTTTTTGTACGATAAAAAGTTATACAAATTTACAACTTATTCCGGGGCAAAGGTCACCGTACTCAATGTGACAAAAGATAATATTCGGATGAGACTGGAAAGTAATGTCTATCAGCTCGACATCGATGCGGATAGATCAGAAGGTGTCGAGCTTCCGGCTCCAAAACTGGGAGAAATGACGGCGAAGGTTAATGAGTCGCTAAACTCCCGTATCAATGTGGCTCTTTTAAGGAAAAATGGTTCCGGCACGGAGCTTATCTATTCGGGGACAGGGAGGAATGCGGGTCTGGAATTCGTGGGGAATATTGCAGAGCTGGTAAAAGGGTTGAAAAAATAATCAGGAAAATTGATTTTTATATTTTGAGTTTTCACAACTTCTCTAGAGGAAGAGATGTTGAAAGCCATTATTGCTTACTTTTAATTCATTTACCTCAGGTCTTAAAGCAATTTTTTAATATTGAATTGAAGTCTGTAATTTTATTTCATAGCAAAAATCGATATGTAACAAAGGTTGAAAAATATTTTATTCGTAAAATTATATAATTATTTAGTTTCTTTACTAATTTATCACATAATTTTGGGTAAATACTCTAGATTTGGATTAATTTGACTTTGGTAATAGATGATTCAGATATTATTACAGAACCTGAAAAATATCCGAATCATATAAACTGTACATTAACTTTGAAAAATAAAGCTACCTGGGGGAAAATAAATGAAAAATAAGAGAAAGCTATATTCGGTAACTTTAGCTTCAGCATTCCTGGTTTTTGTTTTTTTGATTTTAATCTCAGCCGCAGCTTCAGCGGCTCAAATTACGAAAATTGGCACAGGATACGATCCTGCTATTTATGGTAACGAGGTAGTATGGACAAATGGGGTTGTTATTCATCTATACAACCTGACCGACGGAACAGACATTAAGGTTAGCTCTTCTGGAGCATCCAGTCCAGATATTTACGACAACAAATTAGTGTGGCATGATGAAAGCAGCGGAACACCAAGGCTTGCTGTGTACGATATTCCTACAGCCACAAAAACTTACATTACACAGGACGTGGACCAATATAGCAAACCTGCTATTTACGGCGACAGAATAGTCTGGAGTGCAAATGATAGTGTGTATCTGATGAACATGTCTACATCCACACAAACTAAAATCGGAAACGGAAGTAATCCCGACATATATGACACAAAAGTGGTGTATTACTCATACTCAGAGGATCCAGAAGCAGATATAACTATCAGAATGTATGACATCAATACGAAGGAAAAAGTAACTGTCACTTCATATGGAGATCCAAATATACCTCATATTTGGGGTACTAAAGTAATCTGGGCTGACGTGTATAATCATCAGGGATATATTGCGATGTACGATACGTCAACAAATGAAACTATAGACGTTACGCATCAACTTGACACCGATCCAGATGGAAATGAATACGGAGCCAGTACAGGGACACATATTGCCATACAAAATGATAAAATTGTATACAATAAAGTTGTTGATGATTATGAAGGCAAACCTGGAGTATATGTATATAACATAACTACAGGACAAAACACATTGGTATACGGCTATCTTGAAGACGTTTATACGACCCCAGAAGTATACAATAACACTATTGTATGGGGAATGGACAAGAACTACGTTGATGGTGCGGAAAGCAATGATATCTATTTATATAATTTCTCAGAACAACATGAAATATCACAGTAATATAAGTGGTGGATTCCACCACAACATTTTATTGAAAAACATCTGAATTTTTGGATCTGACGAGGATAAAAAGAAAATTAGAATATTCTTTAATCTTCAGACAAAAGAATATCAGAACATTCTTTTATCTTCAGGCATATTCGGAATTTTTTTAATTATCTTCACTTTCTCCATTGACTGTAGCCATAATTTCTTTAAAACTTGCCAGGGAATCTTCCATATTCTCAATAATTTCGTTTGCGAGAATATCAGAGTCCGGAAGGTTGTCAAGATCAACAAGGTTCTTTGAGCCAGAAAATATCCAGATTCGTCTTATCCCTAGCTACGATTTCCTCATAGCTGAATTTCCGGAACCTGCCTTCGGGAGATTCTTCGCTCCAGGTCTCCTTGCGGCTAAAGCGATTTTCCGGGTTGTAGCATTGAATGAGGTCTTCCAGATCCA
The DNA here is from genome assembly GCF_000970285.1 of Methanosarcina horonobensis HB-1 = JCM 15518. Lineage (NCBI taxonomy): Archaea > Methanobacteriati > Methanobacteriota > Methanomicrobia > Methanosarcinales > Methanosarcinaceae > Methanosarcina > Methanosarcina horonobensis. The sequence continues at coordinate 1,053,371 of NZ_CP009516.1, forward strand.
AATATTTCATCAGGTTCTTCTTTAATGTGTGGTGCACATTTGTGCGGTAATCTAGATCCACACCTCTTTTGTCCAGGACTCTTTAGCTGCGGGTTTTGCTTCAAAGAAAAGCACGTTTGCCTTTACGCCGTTTACATAAAAGATACCTGTTAGCAGGCGCAGGTCTGTGTACAGGTATGTGGTCTCAAGGAGTTTTTTTGCGAATTGTCTCTCCTGTTTCACCTTCAAACAAGACATTGTCCGGAAGTACGACTGCCGTCTGCCCGCCGGTTTTTAGGATGGTATGGAAGTATCTGTTGCAAGAATTATGTTCATTTTGTCTCAAAACAGTATCATGAAGTTGCTTGTTAAATATCTAAAACGAAAAGCTGGTAAAAGCAGTAAAAGAAGAGGAAACAACATATATACGTTTTAACTTTGATTAAAAGAGGAGTAAAGAGTTCACAAGGTTTGGTCTGCAACAATGAAGTTTATTACGGATCAGATTTTACTCTGTCCTGAATTTGCTTCATCTCGCAGTTTACGCCATAAGCGAAGGATATTACGGGATCGGTTTTCAAGCCGTCCTGAATTTGCTTCACCTTATAGCTACGCGTCAATGAAGTATTATTACGGGATCAGCTTTCAGACTGTCCTGAATTTACTTCATTTTACAGCTAAGTTCCTTGTGAACAATATATAATATGTAACTTCTTGTATAAAACGATGACGGTGATATTACTCAAGGTAATATGGACGGTTCATTTTTTGCTAAGTCTACCTGTAAATCATCAGTCAGATACTCTCTCGATCAGTGTGTACCATAGTATCTTTGTTTCCCTCGGCTCTCAGAAGGGTGTCAGTGTTCATAGTACCGATTATCTGCTCATGGACTCTGCGGACATTTTCTATGTATTCGTTTAGTTCTCCGGAATAAGTTGACCTGGCAATATCAGTCAGGTTCTCCTGTGCCTTTTTCTTTGCATCGGCGTCCTGAATTTCCGGCTGGTGAAGTTTAATTTCAGAAGCTTTGAGATCGATGATATCGGGATTATACGCATTGAACAGGTCTTTTATTTCAGTCGAATACCCCGCTAGCTTGCTGTAGGGATGGAAAACTTCCCCGATAACCGTTAATGAAAATATGATGTATCAATTCCATTTTCAGGCTGTTAATTTCTGCTCAAACTAAATTGTTTAGGGTTATTGTCTACTATAACGAAATTTTGACGGCATCGCGAACATACCCCGTTGCTTGCAGCGGGTGCGCTAGCGCAACTTTGATTTTTAATGATAGACTAGCTTAAGACAATTAGAGAGTACTTTCGATCTCCTCTCGTGTAGCCTCTCATATAGCAGTCCTTTTTGTATGCCCACTGTCTAAACTATCTTAAAAATTCCTTCATCTTTCTACTGTAAAACAGTACCGGCTTACTTCTTCAAGTAATTATGACATATTAACTGTAGAAACGAAGATGTTATATCGGATAAATCCTAACTATGTTAAACTCTATGATGTTACAAATTAGAATAATTGTGTTAAACAAATTCTGATAATATTGATCTTAGCTCAGAAGAGGTTTTAAAAATGACTGAGAAACTCGGAATCCTGGCCATCGGCCACGGGAGCAAGCTTCCTTACAACAAGGAAGTAGTTAGCCAGATCGCAGATTTCATCGCACAGAAGCACTCTGATGTTATTGTCAGAGCAGGATTTATGGAAAACAGCGAACCAACCCTCGAAGAAGCAATTGCAGGCTTTTCGGGTACAGGAGTAACAAAGATTGCAGCAGTACCTGTTTTCCTGGCATCCGGCGTTCATATCACAAAGGACATTCCGAATATCCTTGGTCTGGATAAAAATGGCTGCGGAACCATTGAAATCGATGGAAAAGAAGTCCCCCTCAGCTATGCAAAGCCACTCGGTGCTGACGAACTGATCGCTGACCTCGTCTTTAAGAGGGTCCAGGAGTCCCTGTAGATTTGAAGACTTGGGTCCGGTTTTATTATGGGCCTGCTGCGGAAGAAGCTCGCCGTGCTCGACCTTACTCACGGCGGCATTCCAATCGCAAAAAAGCTTGCAGCCCTCGGAAATGATGTTTCCGGGGTGGACGTTTACGGGACCGTAGATCAGGCGCTTCTAGGGGAGCTTGAGGAGAAGTACGGCATCCGCTGTTCAAAAGTTCCCCTCCCCATCTCCGAATTTGATTTTCTGGTAGTGCCCGTACATCTCAATCCCGCCTATTCCATGTTAGCGGAAGCCAGAGCGGAAGGAAAAGCTGTTCTTTCACATCACGAAGCCGTAGGGAAAATCCTGCAGGATAGCCTTGAGCTCTCAGGAACAAGGATAATTGAAGTAACAGGCGTAAAAGCAAAAACGAGTACTGCATCCCTGCTGGCTGACATGCTCTCCCGCAGGTTTAAAGTCGTGCTCCATACCTCACGCGGGCTTGAAGCCTGGGAAAAAGGCTCTCCTTCTCTAGTTCACAGGGGCTTGAGTATTACTCCGGGAAGTATCCTGACAGCCATTGAAAAAAGCCTTGAGGCAGGAGTCAGGCCGAATTTTTTCATCTTTGAAATCTCTATCGGAGGTACGGGTACTGCAGATTTCGGGATCCTGACTACTATCTCCCCTGATTACGGGATTGCAAATAATACTGCCCTTGCAAGTGATGCAAAACTTCAGCTTATCCTTAATGCAAAATCAGGAAGCACCCTTCTTCTCAATGCAGGGGCCAAAAAAGTCCTTGAAGCTGCAAAAGGAAGCCAGGCAAAGATTCTCACCTTTAAAGACCCCTTTTATTCAGAGGCGCATCCAGAGATTTCTGAGACTCCTGACTTTGTTCTGGAAACTGAAGAAACGTTAAACACTAACGAAGTTCCAGGCTCGACCCTGCACTTTCTCAGGACAGGCGAAGAAATCTTTTCAGCTTCCCTGCGCCCGGGATATAACAATTCGGCATACAGGACAGCTTTTGTTGCAGCCTCTGTTTCAGCTCTCGAACTTGGGATTGAGATAAAAGATATTGTTTGCGTGCTCGAGCAATTCAGAGGGCTTTCAGGCAGGATGCAGGAAAAAGAGCTTAACGGAACTGCTCTGATCGACAACTCAAACTCCGGAATGGATATCCTTTCTGCGGAAAAGGCTCTTGAGTATGCTCTTCTGAAGAAAAAGGACGAAAAAAAGAAAAGTATAATCCTTGTCCTCGGAGAAGAAGCCTCACAGGTCTGTGAAGGGTTACCTCCTGCCTCAGTACAGGGGTTTGTAGAAAAATTCGGTACAAAGTGCAGACATATCATACTCGTCGGGCAGAGAATGGGGGAGGTAACTGCTGATAATGCTTCTTATGCAGGCAGCCTTCCTGAAGGGTTATCGAAAGCTTCGGAACTTGCAGGAACAGAAGATATAATCCTTTCTTCAGTGAAATGTTTCCGCTGAGTGCTGTCTCCAGGGTGATCTACAATGCAGATTGTTTTGCGCAGGTTGTTCCTTCTAAGCTCCCGCTCCCGGATCTGGAAAACAGGCAGGATTTGCGGTTCAGGCTGCGGGCTTTTCACCGGATTTTTTATGATACAATTTTATACAGGGTCTTCCAATCTGTATTCGTTTCCATAGCTTGTTTAACTCTTATCACTATTTAACTGACATCTATTTAATTTCAAATGATCCTGTTTCCGGATACTTTTTCCCGTTCAGGTGGGGTTCACAGTCTAGCGGGCTTCCGGATTCTCCCGGGTGAAACTCATATCAACATTCGTAGAATCAAAAAGAGGATTTATTATGACTCAAAAAGAGATTTCAATCATTCACCCCCGCCCAAGTTCAATCGTTGCGGCTCTTTATACCCTCAGGGACTTAAATGTCGATGTTGCAATCCTGCATGGTCCTCCAGGCTGTTCCTTCAAACATGCGAGACTGCTTGAAGAGGACGGCATCCATGTAGTTACTACAGGACTTGATGAAAACGGCTTTGTTTTCGGAGGCCATGACCGGCTTGTACAGGTTATTAACAAGTCTATCGAACTCTTTAACCCGAAAATCCTGGGAGTTGTCGGCACCTGTGCAAGCATGATAATAGGAGAGGAAATGCACGAAGCCGTACTCGAAGCAAACCCGGATATCCCTGTTATTGAAGTCGAAGTGCACGCAGGTTATCACAATAATACAAAAGGTGTGCTTTTTGCCCTTGAATCCGCTCTTGATGCCGGGATAATTGACCATAAAGAGTTCGAGCGCCAGGAATACCTCCTTATAAAGGCCACGGAGGTTGAAAAGAAGTTCGGGGCTGCAAGCAAAGAGTACCTTGCTCCTTCCAGAGGAGACCTTAAATATAAGGTTGCAAAGCGGCTGATCGAGCTCCTCAAGGAAGGAAAAAAAGGGCTCGTAATAATGAATGCAAAAAAGGAAACAGGCTATATGTTTGCAGATATCACCCTTGCGGTTAATGAGGTTGCAGAGACCCTCGGGAAAAAGGAAAACCTGGTCAATATGGCAAATATCGATCCCGAACTCGGGCTTCCGAGGGTCAGGCAGCATGCCGAATATATTATGCGAGACTTCATAGCTCACGGGGTTGAAATCCATGAAATCATCGGCGGCATGGATGAGTACCCGGTTGCCGGGGAAAAGGTCAATGAGCTCATAAAGGAAAAATACAGCGATTACGATTTTGCGGTTATCACAGGTGTTCCGCACGCAATCCCTATGGATAACCTGCGGCAGATGGAATTGATCTCTATTACGAACGGTCCGAGGCAGGTCCTTCCCCTAAAAGAGATTGGGCATGAGCATGTTATGGTTGAGATCGACCTCCACCCAAAGACCCTCGGAGTCAGCGAGATAGTGGAATCCGAGTTCGGAGCCACATTAAGAGAAGTTGCAAAGGAAGCCTGAAAAGAAAGAGTCAGGTAAAAACCGGATACTAAGGATAAATCCAGAATTTCAGAATATAGGCCAGAGTTTCAGGATAAATCCAGACTAAATTAGATAACGGGAGGGAGATTCTTTGAAAAAACAAAAGATCATTGCAATTTACGGAAAGGGCGGCATAGGTAAATCAAGCACTGCTTCAAACGTTGCAGCTGCCTGTGCGGAAGCTGGTAAGAAAGTCATGATCATAGGCTGCGACCCTAAAAGCGACTCCTCAATAACCCTTCTCGGAGGGCGGAGAATTCCGACCATTCTCGACCTCCTCCGTGAAGGTGTGGATGTAAAGGAAAAAGATATTGTCTTTGAAGGGTATGCAGGCGTCAAATGCGTGGAAGCCGGAGGTCCTGAACCCGGTATAGGCTGTGCAGGGCGCGGGATTATAGTTGCAATCCAGAAACTGAAAAGCGTCTCAGGAGACCTTTTGAAAGAACAGGATCTCATCATTTACGATGTGCCTGGAGATATCGTATGTGGGGGATTTGTTGCCCCTGTCAGGAAGGGTTTTGTAAATGAGGCATACGTCCTGACCTCAGGAGAATACATGCCCCTTTATGCAGCAAATAACATTTGCAAAGGGCTTTCCAAAATAGGGATGCCTCTTAGCGGGGTAATCTGCAATTCCAGAAACGCGAGCAGAGAAGAGGAGATTGTCAGGAAGTTTTCCGAGGAAATCGGCAGCCAGTTAATGGCTTTCATTCCAAAGCGGCAGGCAGTGCAGGACTGGGAAAGGGAAGGTTACTCTGTCATGGAAAAAGCTCCTGACTCCGATATTGCTGAGGTCTACCGCCAGCTTGGGAAGGCAATCCTGGAAAACGAAAAGAAGGTCATGGCGGACCACCTGAGCGATGAGCGATTAAGGGAAATGACAAAGTAAACTGGAAAGGACCGGAAAGAACTGGAAAGAACTGAATAATTAGAAATAAATTATAAAAACCAGTATAAACCACAAAACTACCTGTACCGCAATAAAAAGAGAACCCAATAAGGGGTATTGAAAAGCATGTCCCACAGCAACCAGCCAGGCAGAAAAGAGGTAGGGAGCATTCCCAGAGTCCTTATTTCCGCAGACCGTTCTTCCTCAGGCAAGACCACAATTTCCATGGGGCTTATGGCTGCCCTTGTCTCAAAAGGGTATAAAGTCCAGCCATTCAAGGTCGCCCTTGACTATATCGATCCCAGTTACCACACCGAGATCACGGGCAGGTTCTGCAGAAACCTTGACGGATACCTGATGGATGAGCATGGGATTCTTGATGTCTATACCCACGCCTGTGAAACCGGAGGTGGTGCTGATATTGCAATTATCGAAGGTGTCCGCGGGCTTTTCGAGGGTTTTGAGAGTTTAAGCGACCTCGGGAGCACTGCTCAGATTGCGAAGATCCTTAAATGCCCTGTAGTTTTCGTAATCAATGCCCGTAGCATCACCCGTTCCGCTGCTGCCCTTATAAGCGGTTATAAGAATTTCGACCCTGATGTGGAAATTGCAGGGGTAATCCTCAACAATATCGGAGGTCGACGCCACGCACAGAAGGCAAAAGAGGCAATAGAATACTATACCGGCGTGCCGGTAATAGGAATAATTCCAAGGGACCCCTCAATGCAGATTTCCATGCGCCACCTCGGGCTTATGCCAGCTCTTGAAGGCAGGCGGAGGCTTGGAGACGGAGGGTTTGAGAACAGGCTTCACGGCATTGAAGAGATTATCAATAAAGGAATTGATGTGGATCGCTTTTTGGAAATCGCAGGAAGTGCAAGCCCCCTGACAGTCCAGGAAAACAGTATTTTTTCTCCCGATGCAAGTGCAGACTATCCCAGGCCGAAAATAGGGGTTGCCCTTGATGAAGCTTTTAATTTTTACTACCGCGACAATATTGACCTGCTGGAACTTGCAGGTGCGGAGATTGTTTACTTCAGTCCTGTAAATGACCCCTCACTTCCTGATGTTGACGGCCTCTACATAGGAGGGGGCTACCCCGAACTTTTTGCAGCCGGACTTGAAGCCAATGAGTCCATGAGGACAGCCATCAGAGAAGCTTCTGCTGCAGGTATGCCCATATATGCCGAATGCGGCGGGCTCATGTACCTTACGGAAAAAATCAGTACCGGAGTTCCCGGAAAAGGCACTTATCACGATGCCTCCATGCCCGAGTCAACCTATTCAATGGTTGGAGCGCTTCCGGGCCACACAATTATGGGGCAGACAAGGGTTGTCAGTTACAATATAGGGACTCTTGAGAAGGACTGCCTTATAGGGAAAAAAGGCAACAGCTTCAAAGGGCATGAGTTTCATCATTCAGAAATCCGGGAAATTCCTGATAACGCGGAATTTGCAATAACCCTCTCACGCGGCACCGGGATAAAAGGTGACAGGGACGGGCTTATTGTCAACAACACCCTTGGCTCTTACGCTCACCTGCATGGGGTTGCATACAGAGAACTTGCAGGCTCGCTTGTCGAAGCTGCCCGTAAATTCAAGGAATCCGGGGCTTCTCTTTAAATATCTATTCAGATAAGCAAATATAGCCTGATTTTCTACCGAAAGACATGAGGCGATATATTGTTCGCTTGTAATATCTGCATCTCATGGTACTGAGTTTGTCAGCAAGCATCGGAGGCTGTGGGTAATCGGCTTTTGAAGGTAGAAAAAACAATATTATATTAAGCCAGATTATTATACACCGTTTATTAATGGCTGGATTTTTAAAAGTCAGAATGACAATCCAGTCCGGCGTAAATTAGATTGTTAAAAGCCAAAATCTTACAAAATAAATTCTTATAAAACTTATTTTCATCTTATTTTCTTTTCAGGTGAATCTATTGAAAACACAACTTAAAGGGGACCGGGTCCTCGCAGGAAAGGAAGCGTTGGCCGAACTTTACAAAACAGGTTATTTCGGGCGTCCCAGAGATGACGGACTTGAACTCTCACTTGTGGAGGCTGCATACCTTCAGTCCAGAGGAAAACTCGATATCGAGCTTGAAGGAAAACTGCTTGATTTCAGGGTCTTTTTCGAACAGGCTTCTCTGAGGCAGCAGAATTTCGAACTTAAGTATATCGTTTATAAGGACCTCAAAGAGCGAGGATTTTACGTCCAGCCTTCAGCTGCAGACTTCAGGGTATACCCGAGAGGCAGCCATCCCGGAAAAAGTGCGGCAAAAATATTTGTTCATGTCCTTTCCGAAAGGCAGCTTCTCCCTGTGAAGCTTTTGCAGGAATCGGTTGCTTCGGCAGAAAACGTACACAAGCAGTTTATCCTTGCTGTCGTGGACGAAGAAAGTGACCTTACCTTTTACGAGATTAAGTCCGCTTCTCCGAAAGGAGAGATGCCTGAGCCGTTCCCAGAAGTCAAAACCGATGCAACCTTCCTTGAAGACAGGGTAATTGCCTGGGATGCCGAGGTTTCCGCAGCTCTTTATGCCAGAGGCTTCTACGGAAAAATGCTCGACTCTGAAAGGCTGCAGCTTTCCCTTGTTGAGTCCCTCTACCTCTTTTCCAGAGGGGTCATAGTTGTCAGGGACAGGAAAGGAAAGGTCTTTTCATTCGATGAGTTTGTTGAAAAAGTCTCGGAAATTGAAGGCTCTTTCCTGAGAAAATACGGTGCTTATAAAGCCCTCCGTGACTCAGGACATGTGGTAAAGACAGGCTTTAAGTTCGGAACCCATTTCAGGGTCTACAGAAAAGTCGAATCAATAGAAAAAATCCCTCATTCCGAGTACCTTGTAAATGTTATTCCTGAAGATTACGAGTTCAGGCTGCCGGTTATGTCCGGGGCTGTCCGGCTTGCAAACAGTGTACGCAAAAGAATGCTTTTTGCAGTCGAGAAAGGCGAAGAAGTCGAGTATCTGGATATAAGCAGGGTCAAAATGTGATTTTGTAATTGTTCTGTATTTCTGTATTGACCTATATTGCCTCTCTTTGTATTGTTTCTTCAAGCAAAACCGAGTGAACATTATAGGCCTTACCGTTGTGCCTATTACTGGCTACTAACAGCTGTTATCGGCTGTTACTGGCTTTATTATTTATCTGAATAAACATACTCACCGTTCTCAAAAGAGTTCGTGATCGGGTTTTCATCCCGTAAAGAGGGTGAAGTATAAAATGTGGGACATTATCGCAGTGGACATTTCGGGCAGGCACAGGATAGAAGGCGGCTATTATATGGTATGTGCAGCAGCAGCTCTCACTGTTTCTGCTGACCATATCGAAAAGGTAAAACAGGTGAAAATTCTACCCGTCTGGCTCAAAAGAGCTCCGGGTCTTCTTGATGTCGTTCAGTTAATTGAGGATACGGCTAACCAGCTTTCCTTTGAGGGTACGATTGTGGCAGAAAAAGGGGACATGTATAACCAGCCCCTCTGGGTTCCCGAAAGCATGTTTTCCCGGCCGTTTAAGTACCAGGAGTCCATGGCTGAGAGAAGAGCTATCGAACTTGCTCACCACATCTCTCTGAGTGCTCGAAATTTACTCATTAAAGAACTTAATATTGAGGCGTAAAAATTCCAGCAGAAAAGAAAACCGAAACCGAAAGCCGGGTAGTTCTGGTAAAAAGGACAAACCCGCGGGCAGACCCTGAACGCAGTGAATATCTCTTTGAGGAATTAAGAGAGCTTGCAAGAGCCGCAGGCTATGTCCCGGTCGGGCAGCTTACTCAGACAAGGTTTCCTGATTCCAGGTACCAGCTCGGGAAAGGAAAGATAGAAGAACTTGCCGAACTTGTGAAACAGAGGAGAGCCGGAAAGGTAATTTTCTATAACAGGCTTTCCACAATTCAGCTTTTTAATATCTCGGAAATCTGCGGGTGCCAGGTAATAGACAAGTTCCAGCTTATCCTTGAGATCTTTGCAAAAAGAGCTACCACGCGCCGCTCCAAGTTACAGGTTGAACTTGCCAGACTCAGGTATGAGATCCCGAGAGCAAGAGCCATTGTTTCCCTTGTTAAAAAAGAAGAAAGGGCAGGTTTCATGGGGCTTGGGGATTATGAGGACGCCTACGAACAGGATTTAAAGAAAAGAATAACAAGGATTGAAGAGGAACTTGAGTCTGCCGGAAAAGATGATGAGTCCCTGCGGGCTTTCCGGCACAGGAAAGGTTTTTCTCTTGTAGCCCTTGCAGGTTACACCAATGCCGGAAAAAGCACCCTTTTCAATGCTATTGTTGATGAAAGTGTTGAAGCCCAGAATATGCTTTTTACAACCCTTGTGCCCACTACCCGAGCCCTTGATCTTGGCGGAAGAAAAGCTCTTTTGACGGATACCGTTGGATTCATAGAGGAGCTTCCGCACTGGCTGGTCGATGCTTTCAAATCCACCCTTGATGAGATTTTTCTCTCTGACCTCATCCTGCTGGTAGTTGATGTAAGTGAAAGACCTGATATAATTCTGCAGAAACTTTCCACGTCCCACGACACACTATGGGACCGCATTCAGGGAGTTCCCGTAATCACGGTGCTTAACAAAATAGACCTGCTTGAAGAGTCCGAACTTGAAGCTGTTATGGAAGAAATTGGCTACATGGCTCCCAATCCCGTATTTGTTTCTGCAAAAAAGAAAATCGGCATGCAGGAGTTAAAAGCTGAAATAACCAAACATCTCCCTGCATGGTCTTTCTACTCTTTTTCTCTACCTAATTCTGAAAAAGGGATGTCGATTCTCTCCTGGCTGTACGATGAAGGCATTGTACACAGGGTTGAGTATGGAGAACAAATTTCAGTGGATTATGAAGCCAGAGAAGATATAATTAACAGGATAAAATCTCTGGAGCTAGGTCCTGATGAGTAGGTTAAATAAGATTTTTAGTGCTTTTTCAGAGGGTTATGAACTAATAATAAACTTTTCCAATTTTATAAAAATCATTAATATATTACCCTCATGTTTGCCAATATTTTTCTTTTCAGAAATTTTTTTGTATAATTTGAATATTGTTCGTATGCTTACGAAAGACCTTTATACTCTAAAGTCGTTTGTTTATTTGCGAACGGGTGTCTACTGGAAATATCAGACCCTCCTAATATCCTAAACTACCCCTACACCAGATTTTTTAAATAAGCGTGCCCGTTCGTTATTCCTCCTTTTCCGAATTCAATTTATAGAGTCTTGGCTTTTTTCTGTTAATTTTTGTTAACATATGGTTCTAGAAAAGATTTTAAAGATATCTTGAAAAGTTGTTTTTAAGAAGACCCTCTTATAGGTTTTAACTTGATTTTGTTTAAATCTCAATTTGTTCGTACTTAAACGAAAGGCTTTTATTTTATCCTGCCGTAACTACAAACGCGGACGGGTTTTTCTTTCTGGAGGCAGCACCTCTTTTCTTTAAAGTGTGAACCTAACATCCTGAAATCCCACAACCGTTCGTTGATTATTTTTTTCATGTTATTTTTTCACACCACTTTTTCACACTACTTTTTCACACTATTTTCTCATATTCCTTTTTAATTATTTTTCGCTATCTTCTTGTGACTCAGGGAATCTTAGAGTATGCTTTCTTTCTCTTTTTCTCACTTCCGTTTCAAAATTTATATAAATTCAACTGGCATTTTTTATATTATCATGAAATTCGATCTTCACGTACATTCCGAGCATTCGAGAGATAGTAATTCAAGCCACAGGGATATCATTGAGATTGCCCGCAAAAGAGGACTTGACGGGTTTGCTATCTGTGATCACGATACCGTGGAAGGCGGGCTTGCCTGTGCGGAAAAAACTCTGGAACTCGGGCTTGAAATTACAGTAATTCCGGGAGTGGAAGTGAGTTCCTCAAAAGGACATATCCTGGTTCTCGGGATCAGGGAAAACATTGAGCCTCTGTTAAGCCCGGAAGAAACGATCCGACAGGCAAGGAAACTTGGAGGCACGGTTATTATTCCTCACCCGTTCAAGCGCAGTTCCCACGGGATAGGAAGTTTTGAAGGGCTTGATATCGATGCAGTTGAGGTCTTTAATTCTCGCTGTCTTTTCAATTCAGCCAACCGAAAAGCCCTGGCTGAGGCAAAAAGGCTTGGAATACCGGGAGTTGCAGGAAGTGATTCCCACATTCCCGAAATGGTAGGGCAGGCATATACTGAAATCGACGCTTCTGAGAACACTGTGGAAGCCATACTGAAGGCAATCAGGGAAGGAAAAGTTGCCCCTGCAGGCAAAAACACGCCCACTCCAATTATCCTTGAACAGATGTCAGGAAGCGCAAGGCGAAAAATAAAGAGAAAATTATTCGGGAGATCTTAAAGGACTGGGAGATCTTAAAAGACTATTAGATAAATGATTTTGAGTAAATTGTTTTGAGTTAGTTGTTTAGAATTACTTGTTTGGTTCTTCATCTCATTTTATCTTTTCCGACTCTCGTCTCTTTTGACTCTTATCTCTCCTGACTCCAGGTTAGACTAAAATAAGCAGAATTATGAAGTTTGCCTTCGATAGACTAGGAAAAAGCAGGAAAAATGAGACAGGAGTTGCAACTATCAGGTTCAAAAAAGAAATAAGCACGGAAATTGAAATCTTCGCTTCTGCAGACCGCATCTGGCAGATTCTTATGGATTTTGCAGCCTATCCCCAGTGGAACCCTTATATAAAGGAAATCAGTGGAGAGGCGAAAGTTGGAAGCAAAATTAAAGTTCATATGAAGCCTGAGTGGGAAAAAGGTGTGACTCTTCATCCAAGGATCATCTGCCTGGAGCCAAGAAAAGAGTTTACCTGGAAAGGAAATTTCTTTTTCCCCGGGCTGCTGGATGGGGAGCACAGCTTCATCCTTGAAGAGATCTCAGGTCACAGGGTACGTTTCATACAGAAAGAGAAATTTAGTGGAATTGCAATTCCTTTTATCAGCGTTTCGTGGTCTATAGAGAAAGGTACGGTACGCAGTTTCGGAGATATGAACAGTGCTCTTAAAAAGAGAGCGGAAAAGGTCAAGTGAAGTTTAAAGATCCCTTATTTGTGATAAAAGGGCTATGAACTGATTTTGATTTCGCTTCATCTATACATTTTTTCGAATTTACGTTTTACTGGATTTGCATTGAATTTGTTCCCCTTATTTATTCTCTGGATTTATTTTCCGAACTTGTTTTCTTGAATTCTGAGTTCTTCGATACATTTTCATGGCTATGCATTTATATAATGCTATTTATATATTACTCTAGGATAGTATTTTGCAATCTTTTATTCGACAAATGGATTTTGTAAACTCGGGGAAGCCTGGCTGAAAATGAGCCAGGGTATCAGGGGGTTTAGTGTTGGAAAGCATTGCTGTTGGAAAATGTATACATCTGTTGTCCCGAATAGAGGATAAGGCTCTTGACAGATTCTGGCAGGATACTTCTGCAGGTAAGTATCCGATAATTGACCTTGAAGGTAATATGGGTTATTCACTTTCTGACCAGGATGGCCTGCTGTTTGTTAGAAACGATTTTACGGCTTCGACTTATGAAGACTGCGAATTCGTCTTTGGAAACCTCTTCCTGCCGGACACGGTCCAGGAACTTCTTTCCAGAGACAAGGTACTGATCCTGATGGTATACAGGAAAACAACCAGGAACCTTTTATTATCCGAGCTTGAAGCAGATGCCAGATATATGCTTGATCTACCTCACGGCCTCTACTCATTTTTTGTACTTGTTCTGGATGCAGGAGCCAAAGACCTTTTAGATTCCAGAATCTACGCAGTGGGTCTTCCCTGCAAAGAAAACCTGAACCGTCCGGAACTCGAGAAGTTTTATCTGGAACATCCCGCTGACATCCGGGAATTCGTAGATTCGGCTCCTATAGATATTAAGCGCGGTGGACCTTTCTATCTCAATCTGATTATGATAGATGCCGAGAAAATCCCTGACTGCCCTATGCTCTTTTCTGAGTTTTTACAGGAAGATGAACCTTCACCTCCTCTTTGAAATAAAAATTATTATATAGTTGCCAGTTCCAGTAGTTTTGAATGAAACTAAAAACCGAATATGAAAAAGTAGAACCCTACATTACAAAAGACGGTTCAATAATCCGTGAGCTCATGCACCCTGCAGTTCACGGCAACTCAAAACAGAGCCTTGCCGAAGCCACTGTGCCTGCCGGAGGAAAAACATCGCTTCACAAACACCGGCTAACCGAAGAAATCTATCATATCACGGAAGGCAGCGGGGTAATGACCCTGGGCGGCCAGGAGTTTGAAGTCCGTGCAGGAGATACAATCTGTATCCGGCCGGGAACTCCGCACAGAATCAGGAACGCCGATAAAAAGGAGCTGAAAATTCTCTGCTGCTGTGCGCCGGCGTATTCGCATGAGGATACGGAATTGATGGAGTAATTAGTACTTACTGAGAGATTTGATACACTGAAGGAGTTCCTTGAGAAGCAAAAACAGATAGCATAATTGCACTGAAATGAAGAAAATATAATTAGTATTTGCGGATTGGATATATCAGAATTTCTACAAAGTCTAATTAAGAGGTCAATATCCTCAGAATTTCCCAAAAGTCTCCCCTGTTAGAACAACTGTCATTCAGATTTAAATCAGTAGACATATCATATTCAGAAGCAACGGCAACTACATGAAAGATTTTTCGATTTTTGAAGGATTCGACTGGAATATATGCTCGAAGAATATTGCCTTCCTTTTCCATATCTTTTTCATCTATAGTGAGAGTCCAGAGACTCTGTTCCTGAGTAGCTATATAATAAGTATATTCTGCAGTACTATTCTCATCAATCTCTCCCGCAAGTTCCATCTCCAGAAGCACAGAGTCTTCGACAACACGCGATTTCAGCCGTAATATGTCAATGTTGTCATGCCCGGCAAGTTTAGGTTCTGTATAACCAGAGTAACTGACATCATCTGAAGGGTCGTCTATACAAAATTCCAGATCAGCTTTTTCAGATGAATAGTATAAATAAATTGATAAAATTAGCCCCACTATTACCAATGTGTAAGCAACAGTTCTATTGTCAACTCTAAAATTAGGAATTATGGGTTTATAATGTCTTGAAAGCGCTATTACCAGAATAATGCCTCCAAATACTCCTGCAATGATCCCGCGTATCCAGAGAGCAGAATCCAGCAGGTATGCAGTAAGGACAAAAGAAATAATTCCGGTTAATCCGCCCAAAAGACCTATTCCCAATCGTCTATAAACCACATAGCATATCACAAAGGCAGTCCAAAATGGAATAAATGTCAGAACAAAAACAAACAATAAAATTCCGTCAAGGGTGGGGACATTTGTCATATATTGCCTCTTCCTATCTGAACAACTTTCGTGAAATATTTATTTTTAGAGTATCACTATATAATAGTCTTGCTTTACTATACACTAATTTTTACATTTATTAATAGTTTGTTTTTCGAATGGAAAATATTTTGATTTTTCTTCAAACTATTGTCTTTTTTCCCTCTCCATTCATGAATCTAACATTAAAGGCAGGAGTCTCACCGGGTTTGTTGATGGTGAAATTGCTTTTTTTTCGTGGGAGAGACCGCTCGCCTGCGAGCGGGACAAGAACGGTTTGGTATAGCGAATAACATTTTACAGGTCTAGATTTTAATTAGTCCTCTTGAGCGAAGCGAAAAGGACCTCGTGCTGTTATTACACCTCAACTCCCAGAATATCTTCGATTTTCCGCGATCCCGAAGCGAAGTTCGGGCGGGACAAGAATGGTTTAGTATAGTGAATAAAGTTGTATGGATCAGAAATTTCTCTTATCCCGAAAAGGGTTTCTAAATTCGCATAATATAGGAAACCCCGCCAGCTTGTCTGGCGGCTCTACCCAAAAAGAAGAGAAGAAAGATAAATTTGAAAATTAATAACACAATAAAACGAATGTGTAAAAGAGTTCTTCAGGTACCGTTCAATTCTGCTTCGTTTGAGTCCTTTTCAGGCTTTTGCCGTTTTTAATCCTGTTATTTAGATAAGCAATTTTAAGTTTTAGGATAAGTTCAATCAAAAGAACAAACTTTTTGTCTTGGTATTTCTTACTTTTAAGAGATATCTTACTCTATTTGTAGCTGAAGATTTTTAGTGGTCAGTAATCGCGTTAATGGTGTTAATATGAGAATTATAACCTGGAATTGTAACATGGCTTTCAGAAAGAAATACGAGCAAATTCTTCCTTATGAGCCTGACTTATTAATAGTTCCAGAATGTGAGCATCCGGACAAGTTCAAAAACAAGTTCTATAACGATGTTTTATGGATAGGCGATAACAAAAATAAGGGCCTGGCTGTTTTTAGTTTCAATGACTTTGAATTTGCAATTCATGAGTCATATTGTGAAAGCTACAGGTATGTCCTTCCGGTCAAAGTGCATAAAGATAGAGAAATAAATCTTATTGCTGTCTGGTCACAGAACAATAAAGAGGATCCGAGAAGAAGGTATATTGGAGAAGTCTGGCAGTCGTTGAACTTTTATAAAACCATGTTCAAGTCTCCAACAATTGTTGCAGGCGATTTCAACTGGAATGTCATCTGGGATAGTGAGCACCCTAAATATCCTCTTCATGGGACACTTACCGATGTAATTAATCTGCTAAATCAGTTTGAAATTTCCAGTATGTATCACGCATTAACAAAAGTAAAGTTTGGGACTGAGAGATCCTACACTATATTTCAGGAAAAATAAAAAAACTCCTTATCATATCGATTATATATTTACGTCTGTCGATTTTATTAATAGCAGGAAATCTTTTTCTATCGGTAAATATGAAGATTGGATAACTCTAAGCGATCACATGCCTTTAATCGC
This sequence comes from Methanosarcina horonobensis HB-1 = JCM 15518, assembly GCF_000970285.1. Lineage (NCBI taxonomy): Archaea > Methanobacteriati > Methanobacteriota > Methanomicrobia > Methanosarcinales > Methanosarcinaceae > Methanosarcina > Methanosarcina horonobensis. The sequence goes on from NZ_CP009516.1 coordinate 1,069,994, forward strand.
GGAAATTCAGTAGAATACTTAAATTCCCAGGATTTCTTAAATACCCGGGATTTTATTGGATAAACTGCCTGAATTCCTTTTTGGTTGTATGGGTCAGAATATTTGTAATATTTAAAGAAAAATTATCCGATTTTTTCGGCCATTAATTCCTTTAGAATTATGTCCTTTTTATCGGTTTGTAAATGAGAAAGGTCGTTGATTCCAGTGCTATCAAGTAGTTTCCGTATTTCATTCATGTGCAATTTGTTTTCATCTTTTAATCTTATGAGCGCTTCCTCACGAGTAATTAGATCTTCTCTAACCATTTTAGCATAAAAATCGTCTTTTTCGGTCATATTAAGCGTTTTCATATACATTAGATCCTTTAAATGACTTACAGTGCAGTCAAATCTCCATGATGAACTGAATCTTTTAGGGCTTTCCCAGTTCAATTCCTGCTTAATTCTTGACAAAACTTCCTCTTCTTGCCAGGGAATGTAGTGAAATATATCTATAAACTCAATATCCGGGGACAAAAATCTGGGTCCGAAGCTGTAAGGGTTTCCATACAAAAATCCTGTTATCATTGTGGGAATACACATTGGATGGCAGTAAAGAGGATTTTTTAACATTTCGTTAGCTACTCCTCCAAACCCTTTTATACCAAAACTTTTTGTTAAGAGATTCATGTAATTTTCATCTGTTGAAACATTCAGTAACTCCCTTTTAAAAGATATATATTCATACGGATTACCCCCTGTAACTACACATTTCACATCATACTTTTTTGCATATTTAATTATATTTGGAAGAATTAATTTACAGGCAATACACATCATAGGTATGGATGCAGGAGATGGTTTGCGAAGCCACGAAGTAAAATTATGTTTAAATGTTTTTTCATGAATATTATTCTTCAATTTGAAACTAACAACATCAACGTTCAACGCTTCTACAGCATTTTCAATATTGGTTTTAGCCTGAGGGTCAGTAAATGGATTTTCGTAATTAACTGCCAGAACTTTCAGGTTATAATCTTTTGCAAGTTTGAGGAGTGCGTAACTGCTATCCCTTCCGCCGCTGACTCCTATAACGCAGTCATATTTGTTGCTCTCTTTGCGATGCGAGTACAATAATTCTTTAAGTTTTGATTCCCCTTCGTACTGGACCTTTACGTGAGAATGGCAAAAATTACAAACACCATCTTTATCAAAAGTAATGTTTGGTGTCGTTTCGGGCAATATACACCTGCTACATCTTTTCAAGTATTCATTCTCTGTCATAATCCCCCCCCAGATATATTGTTTTAATTTTGAATGATCTATATTTGGATACTGAAGATAGGCTAAAAAATAATTAATATTACTATTTTAGTTTAGAATTTGTTCAATTTCATAATTTATTATTACCTATAATATAATTATACTTAAAATTAACTAATTTTTATAATAATTGATGAGAAAGCCCTTTTGGCTTTAACTCTTATCGCAGCTTTTCTGGTTGAATAGAGCCTTAGAAAAAGTTTTACAGATATTCGCTAAGCGTAGGAACTGTAAACGTAGGTAAATCTTGTACTGCGATAATATAACCTGAAAATCTTTCAAAATTATATGGTTTAGTTTTGTTATATGGGAAACCAATGTACACTGATTTGCCTCACTCTCTGCCTTTTTTACACAAAGACTTATTATTTTTATAAAAAATATTAATTGAAAAATAGTACTTTCCTTTTTATTTAAAAAAACTGTTTTTATTTAAAACGTTAGACGATATTTTTTATAGTGGGAATGTGTAAATCTTTTCAAGAACTGTGCAATTTTAATAAAATTGTTTCCGCAATAGTTCTCAATATCCAGACTTTCAATGATAACAGGAGCAACAAGGATGAAACCCAATGTTTTCTCAGCGCTGGCATTAGTAGCTACCATTTGTTTTTACTGACTTTCAAAGACATGAAGAAAATTTAAAAATTTCAATAGATATTGGTGGAATTCAAAATGTTCTCTATCTCAGGTTATCTCAAAGAATGGTTCAATACGACTAAATATATTCTCACACAACCTCGAGACTTCTTCAAAGAGATGCCCACATCCGGAAGTTTCAAAGAGCCTCTGAATTTCATGATTTTTACCATATTCATTGCATCGCTGTTGTCCACACCCATCATAATGCTAACATTCGCTGATTATCTGTCAGAAATGGACCTTTCCTGCATCATTTTAGTGACTGCAGGAGCGTTTGTGTTTTCTTTATTCGTTATGGCCATATCCGTTCCTCTGAATGCATTCACATATCATATTCTGCTCATGATATGCGGCGCAAATGGCAACTTTAAAACAACCCTGCGGGTATTTTGCTACTACCTGTCAGCTTCGGTGTTCATCCTTCCCTCAATAGGCATTATGATGCTGATACTGCATATTGCAGAAAAAAATGGATTGGAGGGAGGGCTGTTTGACATAGTATCAATTGTTTTCCTGATGGCTGTAGTTATACTTTTCACCTACTACGCCTTCTATATACTTTTTGTAGGATTTTCCGAAGCACACAGGATGTCAATGAAACGGGTGATATTTGCCCTAGTTGGTATTCCCCTGGTAATAAATATCATAATCGCAGCTATTCCAATGGCTATGGTATTCAGCAGTGGTTTTTCTACTGAGGCCTGCGGTCAGTCTACTGAAAACACATTACCTTTCGATCATGAGTACACTGACACATCCCATGTTGAATCAAATATAACTGCATCCTATGGTTCAATCCCTGTTGTAGACGGGTATTACACTCCTGAAGATAAATGGCAGGAGACACAAGAGGTGAATTTCACATCCGAAGACGTTGAATACACAATAGCAGCCAAACATGATAGTGAAAACCTGTATATCCTCATAAAATGGGAAGGTGATCCGGTATGGCAAAATTCTATGGACATACATTTCGAACAGGACGGAAACTCTCATGACCACAATCTGTCAACCGGACGTGATGATTACAAATACAACGGTGCTAAAGTGTACGGACCCGGTAACTTTGCAGATGCCCATTATAGCGGAGGTGCCAGAGAGGAAGAGAATGGTATGGTTGCCGGTAATTACTCTGATGGATTCTGGGTGCAGGAATGGGTGGTACCACTTCGAAGCGCTGACCCCGGAGATATCAACGTAGAGCAGCTTCCTGCCGAACTGGGATTTGCAGTTCTCGACTGGGGATCGGGTATCGCAACCGGACGCTGGCCGGCAAGGGCCTGGCCTTATGAGCCTGAAACGTGGGGTAATCTGGAGATAGTTGAGTGACCGGTTTATTGTTTTTGGACAGGAGAAAAGTTAAGCTCTTTGAATGCCGATCATACTAACAAACAAATGAAGAGAATATATGGTATGGCTAAAAAAACAAGTGGTATGGCTAAAAAAACAAGTTCTCCGTTTTCCTTGAAGAAAAAAGGGATGCCTGGGAGAAAATTTTAAACGAGGAAGAGATATTCGAAGAATACCCCTCTGACCTCGCTGGGTTTGTCAATAATGAAATTGTTTCTTCTGTTTTTTTCACGAGAAAGGACACTCTCCTTTGTCGGAAGGGACAAAAAAACGGTTTGATATAACGAATACTGTTTTACTGGTTAATAGTGTTTTACTGGTTAGAGGTCCTTTAAGTTAGCTCCTATGATCCAATATCACTATTTTCACCCTATATTTTACCTGCTTCTCATAGTTTTTTCAATCCTTTTCTTTATACCATTCATCTCTCGCTTCCACAAGTGCCCTTATATTTGCAAGCGGAGTTCTCGGTGCGATCCCGCAGCCCGGGGCAAGAATATCCACACCTGCGGAAAGACAATCTTTTGCTTCTTCTTTCACGATTTCCGGGGTTCCAAAAAGCAGAGTTCTTGAGGGAGAGACATTTCCGATCAACCTTGCCCTACCGCTAATTGCCTCTTTTGCAGCTTTCAAACTGACTTTTTCTTCTATGCTGACGGCTTCGAAACCGCATTCCGAAAGAGTTTTCAGGGAATCACCGACATCGCCGCAGATATGAAGAATTACAGGGCCGTTTACTTTTCTGCAAAGGTGTTTGTAGAAGGGTTTGACCGAATTTTCAAGGACTGAAGGGGGCATCATTCTTGAGCCGGCTATTCCACCGTCGGGCATACAGAGGGCATCTGCACTGCGTTCAAAAAGCGAGTTTGCATACTCAATACAGAGTTCAGTACAGGTTTCCATGAACATATCAAAATAGTCGGGCTTTTTTAGTGCCCAGATAAGGCAGTTTTTAACTTCGGCAAGATGAGTAAAAACTGTCAGAGGACCTTCCATGCCTGCAATGAGAGGAATTTCACTTCGTTTTCCATTCCCGTTACGGGCTGCGAGGATTTCTGTCGCTTTCAGGATGGTGGGAATTCTTCCTTTTTCGAGCAGGTTCTCAGGCACTCTGAGGTTTTCGGGCCCTTTTGAGAAAGGGTAGGACAGGACCGAGGGCTGGATATCTTTTGTGCCCATCCTCACACCGCAGCCCATAATTTCTGCAATCACTGTCAGGCAATAGGGATAGCGTACGGCTTCAAGGCCTGCAATCTCGTGACCTGCAAGGGCGAGTGCTGCCATCTTTTCAGGGTCGGAGTGTGCTTTCGGCCAGGCTGCTCCGGTCATATCCATCAATTCTACGGTTCCGGTCTGGGTAACAGAAAGGGCAGGAACCCTGTCAACCGGATTTCCATGGAGGGTGTCAAGAAAGTTTTTCCTGAGATTTCTTTCCATTTTTCTGGCTCCGATATTTTTAAAATGGCGTTTTTTCAAACCGATTTTTTAAATTTCTGTAAATTATTTGATCGTTTTATTCAAATCTGTTCCTTTTTTGGAGCTACTGCAAGTCCGGAAACAGCATGGTTTTTGACAACTCCTCTATTTCAATTTCTTCCAGGATTTCAAAAGCAAGGTTTGCTGCAAGTTCATTTTCCGAATCAAGTAATGTCTGCATCCTCTCTTCGTCCGCTTTTGTACAGATTTTCATGAGAGCTCCGGCAGCTTCTGCTTTTACAAAGCGGTTCCAGTCGTAAAGCGTGCTGATCAGTGGCTCGATAGCTTTTTTCGGTTTTATCCTTCCAAGAGCCTTTGCAGCAGCCAGCCTTGTGAAATCGTCTTTATCATCAAGAGCAAGAATAAGAGGAACGACTGCAGTTTCAGCTTTAATCATGCCCAATGCTTCGGCAGCTCCCCATTTGCCTTCATTGTTTTCATCAAGGAGTGCGTCAATAAGAGGTTCTATGGCTTTTCTGGAACCTATTTTTCCAAGAGACCGGGCAGCTTCCCCTTTTACAAATCCGGTTGAATCGAAAAGCATTGTATCTACCAGGGGCTCCAGGGTTTTTTCGGACTTTATCTGTCCAAGTGCTTCAGCTGCAAACCTCCTCACAATAGGGTCATGGGATTTGAGAGCGCTGACCAGGTGAGGAACGGCTTTTTCGGAATCAAGGCATTTCAGTACACCTGCCAGGACTCTCCTTACCTCATCGTCTTCGTCATCAAGCGCATTAATCAGGGATTCAAAGGCTCTTTCAGGCATATTTTTGGATATATTTTCCAGGGATCTGGCTGCTTCTCTACGTACAAGCTTATCTTCATCCTCAAAGGCACTATCCAGAGAATCGAAGATCTTACCCGGTATCTGGTTCGGGTTCCCGTTAGAGTTTATCTGTCCAAGGGCCCTTACCGCGCCTTGCCTGACAAACTGATTCTCGGATTCAACTGCCTGGATAAGTAACTCAAGAACTCTTTCGGATTCAAGTTGCCCGAGTGCCTTTGCGGCTTCTTTCCGGACAAAGCGGTTTTCATCTCCCAGCACAAAAAGAAGTGGGAAAATAGCTTCCCTGAACCTTACCGTTCCCAGTGCCTTTGCCGCTTCCAGGCGAACGAAATGGCTTTCATCATTGAGCATTTTTATCAGGGCTTCAGCAGCTGTTTCTGAGCCTGCTATTTCATTTCCTCTCTCTCCGATGGCTTCAGCAGCCGCCTTTCTTACGAATTCATCCTCATCCGAAAGTGCGGAGACAAGGTGGTCAAGTGTTTTTTCCGAACCCACCACTCCGAGAGCTTTTGCGGCTTCCCTTCGGACGAAACGGCTTTTGTCACCAAGTATATCCGTGAAGCTATCTGAAATTTTGTCCGATTTTATTTTTCCAAGAGCTTTTGTAGCCATCCATCGTACAAATTCGTCTTCATCCTTCAGGGCAGCCAGGAATGGTTCTACTGCTCTTTCCGATCCCATTTGCCCCAGAGCTTCGGCAGCTCCCAGCCTAACGAGTTTATCTTCTTCCTGAAACGCTTTTATGAGAGGATCCGCCGCTTCTCGCGGGTTTGCCCTGCCAAGAGCCCCTATAGCCCCAAGACGAACAAAGTCATCTTTTGCCCCAAGTGCGGAAACAAGAACTTCCAGTGCACTTTTTGACCCTATCTTCACAAGCGCGTCCGTAGCTTCCAGACGGACAGCTCGGTTCCTATCTCCAAGTACGTTTGTAAGCAGTTCGATGGCTCTTTCGGACCCTATCGCACTGAGAGCTTTTACAGCTTCTATCCTCACGGAAAAATTCTCATCTCCAAGTGCAGCTGTAAGGTGGGCAAGCGCTATCTCGGATTTTGTTTTTCCAAGAGTTCTTACAGCTTCTCTTTTCACCCCTACATCCTTGTTATCAAGTACTTTTGAACTGGCTTCGATCCCGCAGGCTCCCAGCCTTCCGAGGCTCTGAATTGCTCTCATTTTCTCCACTGTATATCTACTGTCGAGTCTGCTGGCAAGTTCTGAGCATAATTTTTCTTTTGTTTCAGGGCTGGCTTTTCCTATACATTTCGAGGCAAGATCTAAATTCCTGCTTGAAACTAAGGAGTTTACCAGTTCATTTCCCGATTCTACAATCTTCGAAGTAAGAATGATCACATTTTCCCATGCTGGCTGCTTGAACGTTTCTGAAATATCCACTCCTTTTTCAAGGTATGTTTTCAACTTTAAAGCCGCAAAGTATTCCTGAAAAGCCCTATCTATTCCGAATCTTACTTCAGAATAGCTTCTGGTAAGGATCTCGAGTTCAAAACATGTTTTAAGAAGTTCTTTTGCTTCTGTTTTTCTGGCCTGTTTTCCACCACATATATCGTGTTTCGCATATTTTTCTGCCAGTTCAAGGGCGTAGCTGTACTTACAGGAAATCTTTTTCCTGCACTGGAGCTTGAATGCCAGATCCATTAGAAAATTTTCAATCCTCTCCCTTACGATATCGACTTCTCCTGAGTTTGTTATTTTCCGGGAGAGTGTGTTTTCAGAACTGAGGGTCTCCTTTTTTATTCTGTAACTCCTGAATAGCTCTGAAATGAAAGCCAGGTAAAGCTCTGCCCGATTGGAATGAATAAAATCAGAATCAAAGGGAGCAAGTTCCTGAGCCGGTCTGTTATTTCCGGCACTCTCCATTCGATCAATTGAAATCCTTGTCCAGAGCATAAGTAAAAGTGGGTTTCGGATAAAGGGATATGAATTGATTCTATTAAGGATTCCAGTTTTCAAAAGTTTTGCACGTCTTTTATTAGGGATATAATTCTCTATAAATATCCTTATTTTCTCATCCGATAATTTTTCAAGCTCGCAGACTGCAAATGCACTCTTTATGCTTCCCGATGGTCCGTGTCTTGAAGCAATAACATATCGACAGTCTTCATAATCGGAAACAAAATTGGAAATCTCTTCAAGTGGAGAAAATTTATCTGAAAGTGCGAGCAGGTCCAGCCCGTCCAGAAGCAGCAGGGCTTTCCCTTCGAGTAATTTCCTGAAATCAGGTCCGAAAATTCCTTTTTGCTTTGCTTTCGTTTTCAAGTAATCATAAAAAGATCCTTTACAATAGGAATCAAGAGTGACATACAGCGGGATATATTCCTGTTTTCCCTCAAAGCAGTCCCTAGCAAAAATGTAATTGAGCCATTTAAGGGTGCTTGTCTTTCCCAAGCCTGCCTCCCCGTAAATTATAAGGCGTTTTTCTTTTTCTACAAGTTGTGAAATTTTGAATTCATGAACCAGAGTAAGATTTTCTTCGAAGAGCCGGCGTGTAATTGGTAATATTTCCCTGGCGGAAAGTTCTACATAGTAATCGTATATTTCTTTTCTGTCCTCAGCTATTCTGTCTTCGAATATCATGTTTTTCAGGTAATTTTCCAGTCCTTCGTTTGAGTTTCTCTCAATCTCTTGCACAAGATCCCCCACATTGTTTTTAAAAAAGATTTCCGCTTTTCATTTCTGTCCTTTTGTCAGGGGGCTTTTTTTTATTTGCAAACTACAACCTGTCTTCGGCCATCCGGAATAGTCGATCACTTTTCCTCCGGCATTGGTAAGTCCAGAAATTCTCCGATCATCGGAAGCAGCCACTCGGCACGTTCTATCAGTGTGATGTGGGTTGTGCCCGGGAGTACGGCAAGCCTGGAACGCGGAAGACCGGTAAGGTCACCAGCTACCCCTCCTCCGAGCAGCCGGAACATTTCAACTGCATGCTCCGGACGAACAATATCGGAATCCCCTATTATGATCAGGGTAGGGGCCTTAATTGCCTGAACCTCATCAGCTGTCCAGCCCTTAAAATCTCGCGTGAGTTGTTGCTCTTTAGCAATCAGAACGGGCCAGTGTTCCGGATTTGGTGCAATCCTCGCATAGGCTTTTTGCCATTCTGTCCCGTTGAGATCTTCGGGCTTCAGTTTCTCTTCTCCTTCGAGCACTTCGGGGTAGAGCCCGTCATTACTGTAAGCGGGAGCGATAACTGCAAGTTTGCGCATCAGATAAGGGTGCTGAATAGCAATCTGCAGGGCGATAGCTGCACCCATGCTATATCCGAAGAAGTCAGCTTTTTCTATCCTGAGCTGTCGGAGGAGTTCTATTGTATCCTCAGCCATTTGTTCATATGTCAACGGGCGGTCGACGTCGGCGGTATGCCCATGTCCCTGCTGCTCGATTGCAATCACCTGTCGAGTCTTTGCAAAGAATGGTATAAACTTCCCAAACGAGGTCTCAATTGTTGTCAAAGAGCCATGGAGAAGAACCAGTGGTCTGCCTGCGCCACAGATTTCATAATACATATCGAGCCCGTTCACGGAAGCATAGCCGCTTTTGATGCCGTTATTTCTTTTATCGGGCATGCTTTTCGTCCTGATACACTCCCCTTTTGCAGTTCATCTGTAGAAATGTTCTAAGTTTGATTTTTACCCTATATTTTTTATAAACATTCTGTTATAAAACTGCTCCTTATCTTTCCCCAAATATTAGCGTAGAGACTTCAAGCCGCTGAGCGGCCATACCTGTACTGAGCTAACGTTTTTGGACCTCACAGGAATGTCACGATCAAAGCCATAACTATAATGATCGAATAGTGTACACCCGGGTAGTCAACCAGTGGGTTGTGAGTCTGGTCGATTGGAAACAAAATCCTGCCGGTATGGCTATTGCATGAAAGAGGATGGCTGTAAAAACGCTCTTTCCGGTGTTATTTAAGAACCAGACAATCAGGATTCGCATACCAATGGTATCCCCCATGCTATCCATGTCAGGTCACGGCCCTGTTGAATCATCGACGGGTAATGCCATGTCGACCACATCAGTCCTAAAATGATGCTGGTTGTTAGTGCATTCCATCGTTTTTGCATGGGATCGATGGCATATCCAGTCCAGCCCAGTTCTTCACCAGCAGCGCCGATAAAAAACCCAGCAAAAAGTATCGGTATAGTCAGAAAAGGAATATGCGTTTCTATGGGGGGATAGCCCTATCAGAGAAATTTAACTTTAAGGCGGGAAGTCCCCTTCCTCGGAGCGAAGCGACAGGTGGGGGATGAAAGCCGTCAACTTCCCGACAAAGCAAGTTTAACAAAATCTATTTATCTCTCTAAAACATATAATATTTATTATGTTAAAAGCCTATAAATACCGAATCTACCCAGACAATGATCAGAAAGAACTAATCAAAGTTCATTTTGGCGCATGTAGATTTGTCTATAATTGGGCTTTAGAACAGAAGATAAAAACATATCAACAATCAAATAAATCAATATCAAGATTCGACTTACAAAAGATTTTAGTTCACGAAATAAAGCCTTCTAACGAATGGTTGAAAAAAGCTAATTCACAGGCTCTACTCGCCTCTTTGGTAAATGTAGAATCAGCATTTACAAAATTCTTTAGAGAAAAAACTGGATTCCCAAAGTTCAAATCTAAGAAAAATCCAGTGCAGTCCTATCAAATGCCACAACATTACACGGTAAATTTTGATAGAAATATTATCAAACTTCCCAAAATTGGAGAAGTAAATGCAGTTCTTCACAGAAGATTTGAAGGTGAAATGAAAACTGCAACTATCTCTAAATCAAGTACAGGAAAATATTTCATAAGTATTCTTGTTGACGATGGAAAAGAAACACCTGAAAAACAAGAAATATCAGAATCAAATACAATAGGCATAGATGTAGGTATAAAAGATTTTGCAATTCTTTCTAATGGAGAAAAAGTTGAGAATCCTAATACCTCAAAATTCTCTTAAAGATGAAATGTTTGCAAAGAGAGTTTCAAAGAAAGTTAAAGGTTCTAATAACCGAAACAAAGCTAGGCAACGTCTTTCTAAAATCCATGAGAAAATAAGCAATCAGAGAAACAATTTCCAGCACCAAATCTCTTCTAAACTTATCAGTGAGAACCAAGCTATTGCACTGGAAACTCTGAACGTAAAAGGTATGGTAAAAAATCATTGTCTGGCTCAATCTATTTCCGATGCTTCGTGGAGTAGTTTTGTAACAAAATTAGAGTATAAAGCTGAATGGTTAGGAAAGACTATTCTAAGGATCGGAAAATTTGAGCCCTCTCCCCAGATATGTAATGTTTGCGGTTATCATAATTCAGAATTGACATTAAAGGATAGAGAATGGGTATGTCCCGATTGCAAAACAAAGCATGATAGAGACATAAATGCTGCAATCAATATCAAAAAATTCTCTCTGCAAGATCAAAATCTTATAGTTATCTGACACCGTAGGAACTACGGGGATGGGCTTGTGGACTTGTGAACAGTAGTTCAAGGGATGAAGCAAGAAGCCCCTTCCTCGCCATCAGGCAGGGAGGGGTAGTTCACTAATCGGATGTTTTTAAATGCTACCGAGTAGCTTGCCGAAACTTATTTGCTATTATCCAGAACTTTGCCCTCGCCCTATCTCGGCCCGACAATTTGTAAACCTAATGGCAATCTATTTTTCACTAAACTCGCAGGGTATGCTTATTGCAAGCAAGCTATAATTATTACAAAAAATGTGTTGTCTGGAGAAGCCTCAAGGTGGCCTTTTTCTTTTTGGTACGTATAAGGGCCATGCTCTCGGCAGTACTACTGGATTGTTTTTGTCTCATACGAAAGCTCCCTCTTTGCCGAAGTTCATTCTTCACGTATATGGACTTGGCAACTAGCTGATCAATCCTGTAAAATTTCGCTTTGAAATCATCCAGCTGGGCTAAAATCGGTAAAGAAGCACACGATTCATTCTCCGTAGAGTGGGAATAGTATCCATAACGCGAACAATCGCATGCATCGCTAACGGCAGCCTGGAGTATGCGACCAGTTCAGACGTCCTGAACTCCTTGATAAGGTTGAGCTTTGGCTCAAGTTTCTTAATATCCTGGGGATCACCGAGCCCCCATTTGTAGGACGCGCCGGTTCCACCGATGTTTGTGATATTTTTTGCAGCAAATGGGTTGAGAGCATCAAACACCATCTGTCCGGTAGGGAAATGACCGGTCAGTCCACACTGGCAGGCGGGTCGATGCGGAAGATACGACTGTCCATGCCGCAGCCCAGATGCAGCACCGTTGCATCAGGGTGATCCGCGACATACTGAGTCGTCAACAGATCGAAATTCTTCGCCCGAATTGCGGTAATCATCGCCCCGATCTTGCCCACTTTGAATTTGCTGAAATCGTAATCAATGCAGCGAACTGCGTCCTCTGCCCATTGGTCCGGCAAGATGGGGTCCTCCCATTGGCTCTGCATAGCCCGGGCATACAGAGTCATGAGCATTGTTTCTTTTTCTTGCGTGAAGTGAACTTTTCCAATGGTCATTTTTATTCACCCTTGCCGACGTAATGTCAACACCTTTAGTAGTCGTGCGCCCCGCTTTCGGGCCGGTGAAATAGAGCCGTTTTAACTCATCGGCATCTGTATTGACGTCGCGGAAGCCTCACTGGGTCAGGAACGGCTCAATCTGACTTTCGCCAATCCCGAAAATATGCTACTCGCCAGTCACTCGCATTAGCCATCATATCTTTTCACGAAAGTCTAGCACCTAAGTGGTCACCCTCGGATTGCCTTCTCGGGCCTTAGCAGTTACCGCTTACTTTACAATGGCAGTTGCAAAGCCGCCCCATGCGCGCTTCCTTTTCGTCTCTTGCCCCAGTGTGCGCTGCTCGCCAAGTGAGAGACTACAAGACCGAAGTAACTCGGCGAGGCGCTCTCTCGAAGGGGGCGTGCTATCGACCCCGAACTTCAATGGTTCGCCTGCAGCTTTGGTCGTTGCTCTCGCGTAGCGCCAATAGAGTGTTTGCGACTCGAGAGGCTCTGTCGTGAAGTAGTCAAAAGCGACAACGCTGCCCTTAGCGGTACCGGCAATCTTGCGAAGGGTGGCCTCGACGGCTTCCCGGTCCAGGTACATTATCACACCCTCCCAAAGGAAAAGGGTCGGTTTGCCAGTGTCGAAACCGGCATCCACGAGCCGGATGAGCCAGTCCTCCTTCTCAAAGTCGGCAGCTACAAACGTGACCCCAGCCGAATCAATGCCTGCTTTCCCCAGCATTGCGCATTTGATCGCCTGTGTTTTCGGGGCATCGACCTCGAATGATCGGACCGATGTATCCTTAGGCAGTCTGAACGCACGTGTATCGAAGCCTGCGCCAAGTATGACAAGCTGTGCGATGTCAGCGAGATAACGATCGACAACAATATCGAAGAATGTTTGTCGGGCAGAGGCCTCGTACTGCATGGGAATATCGCCCTCGAAGGGATATCTGAAGGCCTTCGGCACATAGCCGCTCACACGATGAGCGAGCAGCAGTGGACCCGCCACGAGACGTAGGCCCAGAGGAGGGACACCTGGTAGCACCATCATCAACCGGTTAGCCGGTTCATCTCGCCTAGTGCCCAGATTGTGCTGGAGCCAGCGCGCAAAAAGCGGCCCTTGCGCTGTCCTCGAAACTCCCGATGTGTTCCCCATGAGAATGCCCTTGCTGATCCAGATTACGTAACCGGTCAGAGTGACAGGGAACAAAAGGGCGCTGAAAATGTAGAAGACGGTCGCCTCGACAGGACCTCCCGCTGAAGCCAGCTTTTGATCATTTTCGTTCATAGCCGACCTCTAATGTTTCAGCAGGACTCAAACGCGAGTTCCATCGAAGGGAAAGGTCCCGGTGCCTTGGATCGTGACATAGCCCGAGATCGAGTCGCCTTCCACAATCCCTTCGAACTCGATATCCATCCGCAGCGGCGTGGTCATTGGTGCCTTGAAAGAGAATCGGTTACCTTCGACCTTACCATCGACGATCTGCACGCTCGTCCCCTGCGACGGGCTTGTCGCCGAGCCGGAAATCTCCCCGTTACTCGTGTCTATCACGAGCGTGAGATCAAGGTCGGCGGCCGGATGGTGAAAGACAACCTGCCATGTTCCGTCTACTGCTGTACGCCTCCCCTTGGTGGTAGTTGCCCCACCCGTAACATCTGTCTCGGACCGCCTGGGCGCTGGCGTTCGCTGAGGGACCGGCAGCTGCCCGAGGCGCGGCTTGCCTGGCTCAGGCTGCACGCCGGCCGAGTTCAAGAAGCCAGCCATCATCCTGTAGAACCCGACTACGAAGAGGATTTCAATGATCTCCATGTCGTCACGGGTAGCTTTCAACGCCGCCCAGGTGTCATCCGACACGCAGTCGTCCGAGCACAGCTCGTCGACTGCACGGAAAAGCGCAGCGTCGGCGTCCGACCACGATGCCGACTCATTGGACAGCGCCTCGATCTCGGCCTCAGTGGCACCGGTACCGAGCGCGCCCAGGGTGTGGTTCGCCCATTCGTACTCGCACTCGGTGCGAAGTGCAACCCGCAGGATCGCCAACTCGCGATCCCTGGGGGACAGTCGACCTCTGACAAGCAACATCTCACCAAGCGGGCCCCACGACGTGAACAGATCCTCGTGGCGAACAAGCGTCCGAATGACGTTTGACGCGCCGATCCCAGCGAGGGCGCGCTGACTCTCGGTCATCGACTCCATGTCGACGGGTGGAATGCGTGGTTCAGTGGGGCGCTTCATACTATTCCCTCCTGGCGGACTAGACCCTTATTAAAAATCGGCTCACTTGCAACAAGCGCACCGAATGCTTTGATGTTCAAACTTGCTATCATGAATCAACCTCCTTCAGTTACATCTTTAATACGCTGGAGATACTTACATAACCTAGGATATCCCGGATCGTCATCTGCTCATTGCCTCTGGAATACACCAGCCGTTGCACAGCGTCTAGGATGCCACTCCGCTTCTCGGCATATTCCTGTTCTTTGACTGTTCGTGCCACTATGATACCTTTTATTAAAGGAGATTAGTCTCCGGTCTTGTTCACCCTTGCCGATACAATGTCAACACCTTTGCTAATCGCTCGACCGGCGTTTGGGCCGATAAAATAGAGGCGTTTTAGTTCTTCGGCGTCCACATTGTGAACATCGCAGAAGCCGCGCTGGGTCAGGAACGGCTCAATCTGGCCTTGATCGATCCCGAAAATCAGCCTCTCTCCGATCTTCCGTGTTACCCACCGCGTCCGCGCCGTCTTCATGTTGTGTAGGGTTTCGTTGGTGAAATAGTCAAAGATCACAGAGCTGCCCGATCCGGAATGGTTGGCGATGAAAGCGAGAGTGCTGTCAATTCCTTCCGGAGTAAGGTACATGGTCACGCCCTGCCAGATAAACAGCGTTTTCCCATGCTCGTCATAGCCGCTTGCAGGCAGGCGCTCGTCAAGCTTCTGGGTATTGAAATCTATCGGAACGAATGTGACGTGGTCAGGCAGAGGGTCGATGACCTTCTTCAACCGCTTCAGCTTGAGAGCCTGCGTGGCAGGGTGATCGACTTCGAACACCCTCGTCTTCTCAATTCCCTCAATCCGGTACGCACGGGTATCGAACCCGGCTCCCAGGATGACAACCTGATCGAGGCCTTTGCTTAGGCACGCCTTGAGGAAATCCTCGACGTATCTTTCTCGTGCGACGATGAACTCGATTGCTCCAGGGAAGAATCGTCCGTACAGGCCGAATCAATTATCAGTTTGCTGAGGAAAAACTTATATCCGGGTACCATTGAACGGGCAATCGGATCATAGCAAATTCGTTTGCCTTCCGGCCTTGACGCCTCGATAGCACGCACCAGGGCCATGCCCTCGGCTGTGGTACTGGATTGTTTTTGTCTCATACGTAAGCTCCTTCGTTCATTATTTTCTGTAATTTCATGACCAGGCAGGTCAGAGCTCTCTCACGCACAGTCGTTACCCCGCAGCGCCGCCACCCACACCTTCACCGCTTCGACGTCAGCGCGGTATAGGGAATTTGGGGGCGCACCCAGCACGCGCTCAATCGCATCCATATAGGCTGCATGGACTGAGACGATGTCCTCAACGCAGCGCCGCTCGTCGCACTCCTGCTCCAACGATAGCAGTAACTTGGCATGGGTATTTCCCATGCCCTGTACAAGAGACAGGATAACTTCACCCGCCTGATCAGGATAGGCGGTTGTGAAGACATCTTCCTGGATGCCCTGAAGAACTATCGTGGTCAGCAGAGGCGCACGCTGTTTGAAAACCGCATCGTCCACTTTCTGGCGGACGATGGCGTTGTCGTCGGTATACCAGACGCGTAGCAATTTAACAACATCAGCTTTCTGAGCGATTCTCAAACGGTCGAGTGTGGCAAAGAAGCCCTGGAGTTTTTCGATGGCAGACAGGTGCGGATCATGAACGATGGGGAGGAGCGGCTTTTCCGTCTCTTCCTGTATCCGTTCGGTAAGCGCCTCCAGCAGCGCACCTCGCGAGTCGAAGTAGTGATGGAAAGCCCCACTGGAAATCTGGAGCTCGTCCAGAACATCCTTTATCGACATCTTCTCGTACCCCTTGGTTAACACCAGTCGTTGGGCTGTATCCAGGATCTCTCTGCGTTTCAAAGCCAATTTTTCTGGTTCGATGGTTCGGGCCATTGTTTCCCCTTAAATAAACAGACGATCGGTTTATTTATTATCTCGCTTTACTGCATAAATAGGTAGTGTTTTGTGGTGTTTTTCTCTTTTTCCTGCATTTCTTGCGCAGGCATTCGCCTCCGTTGACTGCCTGCAAGCCCGTGCCTTTGTTGTATAATACCAGTTTCGCCTTCAGGAAGCTCAAGAGAATAATCCAGTTGGTTGATGCAATGATTATTCTGGAGAAGTTATACTCAGGCAGACTTCCCGGTCGGGCCAAATTTCAGGTAATTCCCTCAATCGTCCATAGTAACTGTTTTACATTCCATACCGTCTGCAAGTCTATTAGCGATTTGGAGTATCCAGCTGAGCCGGATTTCCAGGAGTATTTGCTGATAGAAAGCACTTTGTCTTTTCTTGATACTCCACTGTGAGAATAGCCCCCTAAGTTGCTGATCAGGCATACCTGTATCGAGCTAACGTCTTTGGGCCCCATAAGAACGTCACAATCACAGCCGCGATTGCGGTGATCACTCCGGTAATAACGGGGTCGTAATGTGAACCATAATTTGGGAACAGGAACTCGCTGACATTCATCATATCGTGAAAAAGGACCGCCGCAAGCACACTTCCCCTGGTATTGTTATAAAGCCAGACAATAATAATTCGAAGTGCTACTGTAGAGAGAAATTGTCCTGCGGTCCATGTTAAAGTATGGTGGGCTTGAAAATACCAACCTACGACATGCCATAATCCCCACACCGACCCCATGATAATTCCAGCTCTTAATGCGCTCCAGCGATACTGCACGGGATCGACGGCATATCCCATCCAGCCCGCCTCTTCACATACAGCAGGTATTAAGAACAGGATAAAAAATAACGGTATTGCCGGAAATGGAATCTGCGGTTCTGGGAGTGGTCGCCCGATCAAGCGCATCACCCCATAAGATAGCAACATAATGACCGGCATCAGCAAAAGGATAGGCAGATACCAGATTTTTGGTTTGATTCTCCTGTAGTCGAGGGTCTTTTTCAATAGCTGTTTTATTCCATCAAGTTTATTTTCTCTATACACAAGGATCAAAGCTGCTATGAGCGGACAAACGAACATGAGCGCACTTACAGGGAGATTTATCGGAAGCGGAAGTCCCTGTTTGGCCATGGAGCCAACCAACCAGAATGGAATAGAAAGAGCGAAAACTAGCAAGAAGAATCCTGGAGGTGACCTTTTAGACGATTCACCGATATTCACGCTCGTAGTCTCCTGGATGGCTTAATTTACTTTGATTGAGTGAGAAGCTCATTTTGTGCGGTACTGATAAATGAGCATTTATATGCCGATTTTGCCTCCCATCGTAAGAGATAGAAAGGGATCAGGTAGAAAACCCTCCTTTAGGGAGAGATTTTCTGATGATTTCTATAATGATACTTGCAGCCTGTCAATACCCCGTTTTAACCACCGGAACAGCTCCAATATCGAGATACTGGTCTTTCTCAGTGCTGTACTCTGGTAAGGTTAACATTATTAGTCTCCCTGTGAGGGTTTTTAAGCTCCGGCAAACCTGACCCGGAGACTCATCCGTATATGTGCTGGTGTTCACGACCTGTAATCTTCTAAATAGCTTATTTCATTTTTCTCCGACACTGCTCAGCGAATCAGATTGGGATGTTTGCACTCTTAATTGGCCGATTCATTTTCAGACGCGTCTGAACATCTTCTGAAAATCAATCACCAGCCCTTCATCATCTACTACGATATCGGATACAAAATCTGGCAGTTCAACATCCTGGTAGCGGTAGGTCCGCTCATCTACCCGGCTGTAAATTTGTTGTAGCCTCCGTAGTGAAAACTTGTTTTCATCAAAGTAAATAATATCTACTCTTTGCGGCCGCTTACTCTCAAACTGCAGCCTTTTGATTGGCAGAGTATTTGTAAACGGTGAGATCGAAATATCCACCATTTTTACGCCATCAAACTCGACTAGATGCTTACCCATGGCGTCATACCACTGGTCCCCCTTATGCACGAGTTTAATAATACGCTCATCCAGTAATGATTTAATCGATACCTTTTTAATATCCCAGTTCGCCGTCAGTGCCACTTCATACTCTATCGCAAACGGAATACAGTTGTCTGTTTTGCCAACCGCCAGGCCATGGCCATTAATACCGGCGTTGACTTTATGAATATGAACAACTGTACTCGGCCAGGACAATGCCTGCCAAACTATTGTTCTGGTTTTATCCGTTACCACTACTTTATGATTTGAGGATTAGGTAATGAGTTTTTTCTGCCATGTTTTTTCTTTTTAGTTTGCAATTAGTATACTATAACCAGCACAGGTGCCTGGATTGACTGAATATCCTCAGGCGGTCAGCCCTCAAATTCCACCAATGTATAAATTCGTGTGCAAAGGTACTTTAGTGCATGGGACAGTTGGATGTATAGCGATATTTCTAAGGGGTGATGCATATGGACAAAGTGAGGTCTAAAGATGGAACGCTTATTGCTTACGAGCGAAGTTGGATAGGACCTGCTCTGGTTTTGGTGCATGGCACAAGTGCAGATCACACGCGCTGGGCGTCTGTCCTTCCAATGCTGGAGCAAAAATTTACCGTTTATGCCCTTGACCGGCGTGGCCGCGGTCAGAGTGGAGATTCGGCAGTCTACTCCATCGAGCGTGAATATGAAGACATAGCCGCGGTAGTGAGTTCTATCCGGGAGCCGGTGAATCTTCTGGGTCACTCGTACGGCGCATTGATTTGTCTGGAAGCAGCTCTCCGCGTCACTAATCTCAACAAACTGGTACTCTATGAGCCATCCTTTCGTTTAGATGGGCCTTTATATCCACCTGATGTTCGGAGACGAATCCAGTCGCTGCTTGATTCAGGGAATCAGGAGAAAGCCCTGGTATTATTCTTCCGCGAGCTTGTTGGTGTACCGGAGGATCAACTCGAATCATTGCGAAACGAGCCAGTTTGGGCAGGCAGGTTAGCGGCGGCTCATACCATCCTTCGTGAATTCGCTGATGAGGACTATATACTCGACCCCCAGCGTTTCGAGAACCTAACTGTTCCTACTATGCTCCTGCAAGGTAGCGAAAGTCCTGACTTTCTCAGGACAACAACGGAGACATTGCATGCAGCATTACCCAATAGCAGAATTGTCGTCATGCCGGGGCAGCAGCACATCGCTATGAGAACAGCACCTTAATTGTTTGTGCGCCTGGTCACTGAATTCTTAATAGGATCAATCTAAATGTCCGGGAGGGGTTAGCAGCATGCCTATTTATTATTCACGGTGCTCCCATTGCGGACTCTTTCCGATCATTGTTGACCGAGCCAATTCTGGATCACCAATACAGCACACTGTCTACCATCGCGGGGGCGAATCACTCAACCGTTTCTCTCCGTCCTCGATAGCGATAGAAAAATTCTCTGATCCCGTTTTTGATCCCGTTTTGGGGAAACGCACCGGTTGCTTTTGGAGAGGTTGCCGCATGTCCGCGTTTTTGTCCTTCCAGGTGCAATGCACAGGCTGAGATGCAGAACCCACATGAAATAGCTAGAGCTCTCTTGGACTTCTTCGCGCATCACCCCATCCGGCCCCCTACCAGTTCTGGCCTTTGATCCCCAGAGAGCCTGCCTTTGAGCATGGACCTCGATCAGTTCCACGGGTTGCCTCGATGTCGTTCCTTACAACCTGGCAATAATGATGTAATGATACGGCCCAGCCTCTTTTACCGATGTCACATGAAACCCGGCAGACTCGATTAGTTGCTGAGCTTTACCGATGGAGAACCTCTTTTCCAGTGGCGGGCCAAATGACATCGGCTCGGGTTTCCAATCGAGGTCGACTAACAATCCTGATGGTCGGAGCATCCGCTTTGCATTCCCGATCACCTGTGCCGGGTCGGCAAAATCATGGAGATCTATCCCAAAGAAGACAAAATCGGCACATCCCTCGCAGGCGATGGTCTCCTCCGCAGCCTGCACTTTGGCTGACAAATGTCCGAGTCCCTCTTCCGCTGCTTTCTGCTGGAGTCGCATTATGGAACCTTTGTCGATATCTACTGCGATCACTTTTCCTTCCTGCCCTACTATCCTCGCTGCAGGTATGGCAAAGTACCCGTCACCGCATCCCACGTCCACGAATGTCATACTCGGCTTCAGGCCGATGTCGATCAAAATCTTTTCCGGGTCCTGCCATTTCCGGCGCTCTGGATCATTTATCGGAAATTGCCTATGTACCATATAACAAACCTCATGCAATTACTGGTCAGGTAAAAATATTTCATATAAATTATTTTTTATGCATCTCTATTGGCTACTGCTGGCTATTGTTCAATCAAAACTGTCATTGAGCCAAAATTTGATATTCATTACCTGGTGGCCGTCACGGACTTTGCCACTGCCATGTATCCAGCTTAAAGTGATGACGAGATTAGTCGCAGTCACGTTTTTCCCGGGATAGGTGTGTCAAGAAACTCTTTGATCATCGAAAACAGCCAATCGCGGCACGTCCAATGAAGCATAATGTGAATGGCGCCTGGGAGCACTGCAAACTGAAAACGTGAGAGACCAGTAAGATCTCTGAGCATATCGTCGCAGAGCCTTTATCTAATGACTTCTTCAGATGCAGAGCACCTTCAATAACCAGCCAGCTTGAGCAGTTGGCTATAACCTCTTGCTGGGTGGTGGCACAGATGATAAATGTAGCATTTCCCTGCCAACTTACGAAAAGCCCATAATAATGCTCTGCGTGAATTGATTAGCAATCGAACCACTCGGATCGAGCGTGGGATTGAAGATGGTAATTGTTATACCCACTGCCTGACCTGATGTCATTAAAGCTCTCAACAGAGCACTCAATTCATCCCATTGCAAACCGCCGTCCGGTAGGGGATAATCCACCGCCGGCATGATCGCATTGTCCAGCACATCAGCATCAAGGTGAATCCAGAACCCGTTAAGTTGATCTTTTTGTAGCCTCTCAAGAGCTTTTTGAGCAGCTATATCGCTTCCCAGAGCGCGCACCTGCTCCAGGCTAAAAGCGTTTATCGAAGTCTCTCGAATATCCTGACTGGCGTGTTCCTTCTGTTCTTCAGTATCACGGTAACCGAATGCGATGATGTCTTCGTCTCGCACGAGTGGCTTAAGTCCGTCTATGTCGGTTAGAATGTTTGGGCCTCTGCCGGAAACGATGGCCAATTCCATAGAGGCAACCTCACCATTTGGCTCAGCCTCAGGTTGATAAAAATCGGCGTGACCATCAATAAAAAAAAGTCCATATTTACCTGAACGCCGTAAAGCTAACATACAACCAATTAGAATGCTGCAATCTCCTCCGAGCACAACGGGAAACCGCCCTTTTCTTCGCACGTCGGCAACCTTTTCGGCCAGGCGTAAAGAAAATTCTTTGATCGAATACGGATTCAGAAGAAGTGTGTCCCTATCTCTTTCTGGTTTGTAGGGAGGGGCATCAACTCGACCCGCATATCCTGCCCGTAAACCCTGGATTAATCCGGCATTCTTCAACGCTTCCGGTAAAGTTTCAACTCCTGTAGGTTTAAGCCCCAGGATGGAGGGAGCATCAATTACTGAGAACTGTAGCATAGTCTCTATCCCCACTTATTTAATAAAGATCTTCTAAATCTTCAAAATTCATCATGAAGATGCCAGTCTCGACCGCCCTGTTTTCTCTTTGTTTGCAGTTCATGCAGCTGAGAAGTCATGCTCACCTGGCCTCTGGCATGGGAGCATCAAGAAACTCCGTAACTATCGGGATAAGCCAATTTGAACGATCCACAAGTTCGATGTCGGTGGTGTTGGGAAACACAGCAAGTCGTGATTGTGGAAGGATGGAGATGTCTTCAGGAACGCCACCGAGCAATCGTAACATCTCTACAGAGCGCTCGGGGCGGACAATATCCGAATCCCCTATTATGACCAGAGTGGGTGCCTTTATCGACCGAATCGCCCCGGCAGGCAAGTCCGGGATATGCAGATCCAGCTGTTTCAGCTTGTCGACCAGAGTGGGCCAGTCTTCCGGATTCGGAGTTATACGGATGTATTCATCCTGCCAGGATGTCCCAGTCAGGTCTTCGGGCTTCAATTTCTCCATTCCTGTCAGGAGCCCGGGACGAAATCCGCTGTTGTTGTAGGTAACCGAAGCGACCACGAGCTTACTTACCAGATCCGGGTAATGGATTGCAATACGCAGGGCTATGCCGGCTCCCATGCTATAGCTGAAGAAATCGGCATTCTTGATATTGAGCTATCTGAGAAGAGCGACTGTATCGTCTGCCATTTGCCTGACGGTCAGAGGGCGACTGATATCAGCCGTGTGTCCATGAGCCTGCTGTTCGATTGTAATGACCTGTCGTTTCCTGGCAAGGGACGGGAGAAGCTTTCCGAAAGATGTCCCGGTTGCTGACAATGCACCGTGAAGCAGGACAAGTGAACTGCCTGTGCCGTGGATCTCATAATACATTTTAAGGCCATTTACGGGAGCATAGCCACTCCTGTAACCGTTATTTCTTTCACCGGGTATACTTTTCGTCCTTATGCACTCCCCTTCGGTAATCAGGTTCTGTAGAAAATCTTCTAAGTCTGATTTTTACCCTTTATTTTTTATAAACATTATGTTATAAATCAACTCCTTACTTATATCCCCACAAATATTTAGCCTACTGCTTCAAACCACTGAGCGGGAGTATCTGTACCGGACTAACGTTTCTGGACCCCATAAGAATATGACAATTGCAGTCGCGACTGTCATAACGATAAACGCAATGAAGGGGTCGTAATATGAACCGTAAATTGGAAACAAGACAAGTTCACTAACATTGCTCATGGCATGGAATGAGATTGCTGCGAATACGCTTTTCCCAGACTGTTGTAAATCCAGACAATAAGAACTCGTAGCACAACCGTAGCCGCATTTTTCCCTGCCACCCAGATTGGAGTGTAGTGGGTTTGAAGGAAGGGAGTAATGTGCCATACTGCCCATACTGTCCCCAAAATGATACCGGTTTCCAATGCGTTCCACCGATCCTGCAATGGGTCAGTTGCATATCCCGTCCAGCCTATCTCCTCACCTATCCCCCCGATAAAAAAACCACGAAAGATACCGGTAACATCAAAACTGGAAATTGGAAGTTAGGAATCCATATCCCCATTAACAATAATTAGTGGAATATTCGCAATTATGGGAAAAGAGGACATAGAGAGTACGTGAGGAAGATATCCTCAGGTATTTTCATGCCAAAAAATATAGCTTTGTGTTCTGCAAGGCTATGTAGGGATATCAATAGGGCACTTTCTTATAGCAGAGCCACCAATCGAAGCAAGTCATATTATTGCCTGTGACGCGTGTAGCCTTTGTCGTCTCATTTGTGGGTGGTGGTACTATGACGTTATCACCTATCAGTTCATTGTTCGGCCAGTTGGCAGGCATAGCGACCTTGTTCTGGTCTGAGACCTGCAGGGCTTTAACAGTCCTCAGGATCTCATCCATGTTTCTGCCCACTTCCTGGGGATAATACAGTATTGTCCTAACAGTTCCTGTGGGATCTACTATGAATACTGCTCTGACTGTGTTGGTTCCCTTAGCAGGGTGGATCATGCCGAGCTGTGTGGCAACGCTCCCGGTGCCATCGGCTATTATCGGAAATGTTATGTTCGTCATCAGAGTATTGTTGATCCACTCAATCCACTTCATATGGGCCTGAACCTGATCTATGGAAAGCCCTATTAGCTCTGTATTGTTCTCCCTGAACTGCTCATGCCTCTTGGCGAAAGCCACAAACTCAGTGGTGCATACAGGCGTGAAATCCCCAGGATGGCTGAAAAGGACGAACCATTTGCCTGCATAAGCATCCGGCAAAGTCATCGTTCCTGTAGTCGTCTGTACTGTCATATTTGGAAACTTCTCGCCTAACAGTGGAATCTTTTGAGTAGCATTCTTTTGAGTAGCATTATCTGTTCCTTGAGTAGCATTATCTGTTGATAATGCCGGTGTTACCAAGATGCTTAAAAAAACTAGCAACGTGGCCGATAAAATCAAAAATCTGCTCATTAACTAACCCCCATACATGTTACAGATTATTTTCATTTTTGATATTTATAAAATTATCTGTATTATAATCATCAGTAGTGTTTTTATTGTATCTAGTTTCTTAGTTAAAATTGCGAGGGCGCACCCCGTTGTAAGCTGCAGGTATTCATAAAGAATAAAGGTGGATATCAAGTCTTGGGCAAAGCAGTTTATAAGTAAATAGATGAGAGAATGACTACCCAAAATGACACAAAAATTTGGCAGGAGGGATAAGACTCCGATATCTCGAGACTCCTGCATATCAGGTGAAGTATCTACCGACCGTGTCGGCATTTTAAGATGGCTGCTTTTGTAGAGAGCTGTTTTTATAAACTCCTTCTACCGATATTGTATCATTCTCATCTAAGGACCCGTAGACCTCTCTGCCCTCCAGTATGGTATTCAATACCCTGACCTTGTTGATATCCTCCGGCGGCAGCTTGAAGAGATCTTTGTCGAGGACTATCAAATCGGCCATCTTACCGACCTCCAGGGAACCAGTCTCATTCTCCAGGAAAGCGGCATATGCTCCGTTGATTGTTGCACATTCGATAAGGGTCTTCAAATCGACCTTCTCCTCAGGCCACAGCGGTTTTGTGACGTTGGTATCCTGCATCTGCTACCGCACTAACGAAAACAATATGCTTAACTGGACAAACTTCATACGCAGTATAATACGCGAATACGGTTCTTTGCTTGCAAAAATCCAAATTACTGAGGAACCAAATAATCCTCACGCAGCAACAGGAGGTGACGGCAGCTTTTTGAACGTCCGAAAAGCACTTATCGAAGGCATTATAGCCGCCAGCGATGAAGCACAAAAAGCAGGCTACTACAGGTTGGCTTCAATGCAGTACCCTCTTTCAATCCCACCGATGACTTCTGGAAAGAAATAGCCTCTTTAAGCTCAAGCAACCCTGCCTTTCTAGATGCTTTAGACTATGTTGGCTTCGACTTTTACCCTGGCGTTTTTCGCCCTCTTCCTCCAAACCTGACCATAAAAGACGCTGTGGCAGGTGTGCTAACAAGCTTTAGAACTGTAAGTCTAGCAACCGGCGAAATATCCACATCGGTTCCCATACACATCACCGAAAACGGTTGTCCAACAAGCCCGATTCGAACCTACCAACAACAAACCACTACTATTGAAGAAATAATACGAACCATTTACCAAAAAAGAAACGAACTCAATATAACACACTATGAATTCTTCGATTTCCTTGATGCTGATAGCACCAAAGGCTGTATATTGTGCCTGATTATTTAAATGAGAACTGCAGGAAGTTCCATGAATTTTCCATACCGTGCAACCTCTGATTCCAATGCCTCCTGCTCGTCTTCGTTCAATTTCCGAAACGGATTTAGCCTGATTTCAACCGTACTTTTCTTCAAAGCTCTATTCCAGGTGCCTGCCACTCTGCCATTCAAAATGATGACTGCGGTCAAAGCATTACCCATCGAAATCATTCTCTCAATATCTCGAGTCTCACTGATATCTTCCCTATCTTTGTAGGCAATTGTGTACTCATCATAAATTGATAGTAAAAACGCGGATGGTGACTTCGGTGTTGTCACTTCTGTGTGAGTAGGAAACCAATATGTTTTGCCGTCAAGAGTTGCTTGCTCTAACTTTGATTTGATTAGATCAAGGGCACATCTCGCATCTTTAACGGTAAGACCTGACCACCAGGAAAAGTCCTTCAGCTGGGCTGGCCCGTGGCTTGTAAAATAATTGAGTGCAAGTTTAGCGAGAGCCCGTTCTCGATTCAGTTTTTTTGCTTTTTCCACGCGTTCTTCAAGAAGTGCGTAAGTAAATTGTTTCCCGCGCCGTGGTCCGCTGCAAATCAATCCGTCCAGCTCTGCCCACATAATGATGTGGGCCAGACGTTGAACATCAGTCTCGATGCCTATATTCGCTAATATCGTCTTAAGCTCTTGTCGAGTAAGGTATGTGTGGTCCTGCAACGCTCTGGTAATCGCGACATTGCTTCTGGCAAAAAACGCGTCATCGAGTTCGAGTTTTCGATTGTAATGCGCAAGGAGCGCTTTCACTCGCGGTGCAGTCAATTCAAGCATCCAGCGGATATCTTCCGGCATGACAAAATGCCATGTAGGGCGCATTACATGGGTTCGCAGGATCTTGCCTTCATTAAAAGCTTTTTCAATATCCTCATCAGTTGAATTTTTAATACGAAGCCCGAGCGCCCATTTCGCAGCAGCAAAATCCTGTGCTTGCACGGCACCTAAATGTGAAACTGCATCAGCTGCACTTTTAAACGGAGAATCCGTTAGCCCGCTATTGTGGAGCCGAAGCCTGAGAATTTCTGAAGCATTCATGGAAATAACGTTAATTTCTTCTGACTATTCCTATTATGTCTTTGACTATTCCCATCATATTTTCTGACTATTCCTATCGTATTCGCATAATCTTAACCCATATTTTCTATTCTGGACTATCGTTCCGCGGATCACTGAGGAACAACAGCAATAGCATCCATTTCTACCAGAAAATCCGGGTTTGCCAGCTCCGATACGAACATGGCGGTAATGGCTGGAAGGTTGGGTCTTTGACTCCAGAATTGCTGAAATGCTTCAAAACCTGGTTGAAGTGGTTGCCCCTGGACTATATACACATTCCACTTGACAATATGCTCCAGTTCAGCGCCACCAGCCTTTAATGCCGTCTGCAGGTTGGCTAAAACCTGTTCCGTCTGCTTCTTGATGTCACCTTTTCCGATGATTGCCCCGGAAGCGTCTACTGCGTCTTGCCCCCCTATATAAATTGTCTTAACCTGACCGGTTACGACAATTACGTTGGTAAAAGCCGGATTTTTGGGCAAGCCGTCTGGATTTATATACAAAACCTGTCCTTCCTTCATGCGTTCCTTCACCGTCCTTCATATGCCCGTTTCAGGGCTTCAATATCGTATTTTTTCATTCCGTAAATTGCAATGATAACCCTATTCGATTTTTCAGGGTCAGGATCACTCAGCATTTCGTCTACAATGGCAGGTGCGATCTGCCACGATACTCCGTATTTGTCTTTAAGCCAGCCGCATTGACTTTTCTCTCCGCCTTCGGACAGCTTTTCCCAGAGCCAGTCTATTTCTTTTTGGTCTTCGCATCTGACATACAGAGACATGCCCTCACAAAAATTGAAAAAGTTTCCTCCATTAACTGCTTCAATTTCCTGCCCATTGAGCAGGAATCTAATGGTTCTTACGCTGCCTGCAGGTCCGGGCCGGATATCCTCGGGCAGGTACGAAAGGGCTTCAAGTTCTTCTTTGCTAAAACGAGCAATATTCAGAATCTTTGAGTTTTCAAATACGGCAGAGAAAATCGAGACATAGAAATTCGCTGCCTCTTCAGCCTGGTCGTTAAAGGTTAAGCACGGTGCTATTTTCTGAGTACTGGCTTTCATAAGGTTTCCCCCACATCAGACGACTCCTTAATATTTTGCATATTTTAGTTACCCACTCAAAATTACATAATTTTGTTCTGTAATCAGTCCTATAATCAGTCAATCAGTCATTTCTCTTAGCTGGAGAACTGGGTGTTCTTTTTTCAGTTTCATAGTGAAGCAAAACATTTCCGGATTTGAAATTCTTTGTTTCCAAAAGCTTAAAATTTAATTTTTTAACGCCTTTAAACAGCGGTTTTCCTGCTCCCAGAACAACCGGGGTTACCGCCAATAAATATTCATCAATTAATCCTTCGGAAGTAAGCTGCTGTACAATCGTGCCACTGCCAAATATCAGGATGTCAGAGCCTTTTTCCTGTTTTAATCTGCTTACTTCTTCCGTAACATTGCCTTTAACTAGTCTGGTGTTCTGCCAGGAAACCTCTTTCAAAGTTTTCGAAAAAACAACTTTGGTCATCCGGTTTAATTCTTCAGCAGTAGCTCGTGCTTCTTCGGGAGCCTCCGGGTCGGCAGCCACCTTTGGCCAGAAGCTTTCGAATAGCTGGTAGGTCACTCTGCCAAGTAAAACCGTACCAGGTAGATCTGTATCAGGTTGGCCCATTTCGTGCAATGCTTTGTCAAGTTCAGGGTCCACTATAAACCAGTCGATTTCTCCGTTCGGTCCGGCAAAAAAGCCATCAATAGAGATTCGATTAAACATTACAACTTTTCTTATAACACTCACCCCTATTCCTTCAAAACTGCTCTCACCGAAGTTTCAATTAGCAGGCAATCTACTTTATACGGGTTCCAATAAAGTCATAAGCTACATTTCCGGAACTTTCTTTTCCCGGGTTCGGTCTCCAGCCGCCTGAAAAGGTGTTACCGTCTTCGCTTATTTTGCCCGTCATTTTTGCCCCTCCACCCAGATCCGTCGTGATTATCACATCTTTGCCCTTAATGTCATATCTGTATGGAATCGGCACTCCTGCCAGATTAGAATAGACAAGTGAAGGGAATGTATCGTTCTCCAGATCATAGTAAATGAGTTCAAGGCTCTGGATTTTCATGCCCATAAAATCAGCCTCGAAACTCTGTTTTAAAAAGAATCCTCCAGGCAGCCATTCAAAAGTAGTAAGTGCAGATACATTATCGGTTTTAGAATCAAGAGTACGACCTTTTATACTCCACGTGCCGACCAGCCCTTCCAGGCGTTTGAGTGCAGAGTCAGGTTTGGGTTGCTGTTCTAATTGCGTGTCATTGTCTGAAATAGTAGTTTCCCCCTCTTTTTAATTATTAATGTTAATTAGAAGATTATGAGTTCGCAATTTGCGGATTTGTTAGTAAATTCTCTTTTTTCTTGCCCTGTTTTTCTCCTGTTCTTCTCCTGTTTTGTATGGTCTATAATTAGTGCAGTCGATGGCATTTTTCACATCCCTTCTGGCATGGGCGAGTCAAGAAACCGTGTAATAATTGCAGCCAGCATAGGGAAAGAGAGAATGTCGTAGTGCGTTGTGCCTGGCAGAATAGCGAGCTGTGCCTGAGGTCTCAGAGCCCTGTCCAGGCCGACATCCCGCTGCCCGCCGCCAAATTGTGCAAAGAATTCCATAATATGCGCCATACGGACGCTGTCCGCATCCGCGAAGACGATCATTACGGGTGATTTGATCGCAGTTATTTCTTTCGACCAGTCAAAGTCCTGCCTGACAAGGTCGCCGAGTTTGGTAAAGAGCGCTTCCCAGTCAGTATCGGGATAAAACTGATAGAGCTGAGTCTGCTTGATAGATTTTGCAGTATCGGGACCCATCTGTGCCATGAGATCCAGAACCTCGGGATACCATCCACTCTGCTTAACCGGAGCCGAGATCACTACTATCTTGTGAATTAAATCCGGGTGACGGATAGCTATTTGCAGTGCTACGCCTGCGCCAAGAGAGTAACCCGTAAAGTCTGCTTTTTCGATACCCAAATGCTTCATCAGTGCTGCAACATCCTCAGCCATCAATTCAAATCTGAGTGGCCTGTCAATATCTGCTGTATGTCCATGCGCCTGCACATGGACGGCATGACCTGCCTGCTTTCGGAAAGTTTTGGCAGGACCGGATCGAACATTTTGCTCGCACCAACGCCGCCATGAAGCAGAATTAACGGTCTGCCGGTTCCATGGACTTCATAATACATGTTAAGACCATTAACAGGAGCATAGTTGCCTGTAACCTCTCTATCCGTGAGAGCGGGCTCTCTTTTCTCTTCCCTGTTTTTAGAGGTGGAACCTGTATCAAATGGGTATGCCGTTAGATCTTCTACTCTGGTTAACTTCAAATCCATCCAGGGTAACCAGCTTGAGCTAGCAGTTAACATCTCCCAGATGCCCGTTATGGTGTCGCCTTTGTCGCTAAACACGCCAGTGAAACGAATTGATTTTCCTGTAATAATCAAAGTATTATCGTGCACACTTCCTTGCAATAGATCATAATTGCCCTTATTGTCGAAAGAATGCATGGGATACGTCTGGCTCGAGTGATCATAACTGATGACCTCGACTGACTTCACCTCCTCGTCTCCCATACGCACATCCACGCGGTGAATAAGAAAAAATCCGCCCGGTAGCCATTCATAAATATCCGTTCCGCATATCCTGACTGACGATTTGGACAGCATTTCCCTTGTCTGCCCTTCAGTTTTCCATTTCCCCACCAGTCGGTCAAGTTTCCTGAGTTCGGGATATGGTTTTTCAGGTTACCTGCCCAGGACTGCATTGTTATTATCTGCTATGCTGGACCCCCTATCTTTCATTTATTTTAATAGGCTTTTGATCAAATGTGCTTTCATCAAAAGTACTTTCATCAAAATGTTTATTTTCGGCAAAGCTTGCAACCGTCTTCTTGAGGTAAGGTGACCATTCAAAAAGAATCAGACAGATGCATTCAAACAGATGCATTATCTTTAGAGTTAAACTTATGCGGCTTTACAAACTTTTATGCTCCTCATACTCTCAGTTGCCCAGTTTATTGTCCCTTATGCGCCTGTTTTAGTTTTTTTATGTCAATTTTATCCATCTGAAGCATTGCTTCCATAACTCTTCTTGATTTTTCAGGATCAGGGTCACTCAATAGCTCGCCCAAGACAGTGGGAACGATTTGCCATGAAACGCCGTATCTGTCTTTAATCCATGCAGGCCCCTGTTTTTCTCCGTCCTCGGAGAGCTTCTCCCACAACTCATCTACTTCTTCCTGCGTTTCGCAATTGACGAAAAACGATATAGCTGGTGAGAAAGTAAATTCCGGGCCGCCATTTAGAGCGATGAATTCCTGTCCTTCAAGCTGGAATGTCATGGACATTACACCTCCCTTCAAGCCAGGCTCTGCTTCTCCGTAGCGCGTAGTGCTCAATATTTTTGAATTCTTGAAAACGGAGGTATAAAAGTTAACCGCCTCCTCAGCCTGGCTGTCGAACCATAAAAACGGGGTAATTTTTTGCATGTATTTTCTCCTGATTTATCACTTTAATAGATTTTTTCATTTTGGTGGAAGTCCTGTTTTTTGCATCCTTTCCAGCAGTTCGTCAAGTTGATCGCAAGAGTCATTGACGCCTTCCTCCATGCCTGATTGGAGCATCCCATCATGGTCTTCAACCTTCTGGAAGACAGATTGAGATATCAGTTCTGTCCTGTTGCCTGGCAATGCTTCAAATCTCGCTGTATCGAGGATAACATGCCCTTTTTCAGGAAGTCCTTCAAACTCAAAGGTACTGATAATTCTCTCAGGTGCTGTTACCTCGTGGTTCACCCCATGAAATGCATATTCATTGCCTTCCTGATCTTTTTGGACATACCGCCATGATCCGCCACTTTTCGGTTCAAATATCTCAAGAGTTGTTGTGAGTTCTCGCGGCCCAAGCCTTGCTTGTCAGCAAAAGAACTGTCACGTTTTGTCGTTTAGCTTGACTATTCAAAATAATCTCTGTAACAGTACACTGAGAAAGTGCTCTAGATTATACTTTTTAGTAAAGAACCTTATTCGAAAATTAAATGACCTATCCTGATAGTCTAAAAATATACCATCTAGCGTATCATCCAGTTTAGTTGTTCTACTCCATCCCCATTATGATTATAAACAGGCTCCTACAAAAAAGCTACTATACCTTGAGGAAATTTCTAGACTGTAAGCTTTTAAGGATTTTTTAGTGCACTATTTTATTTACTGCTCTCAGTCTGTGTCCCGGACTTTTTCGACAACTTTCTTGTTATATGAGTTCACGATATCACTCCGGGTGATAAGTCCCAGAAGCTTTGTTTTATCCCGGCGGTCCACGACAGGGAGCCTGCCTATTTGTTTTGAGCCAAGGCGTTTGAGGACGGCTTCAAGGGTTTCGTCGGGATAGGCGATTTCCACATCGTGGGTGGCGATATCCCCTATCTTTTTGTCGACTTCCCCGTACTTTACTTTGCTCCGGAGGTCTGAGAGTGTAACTATCCCCGAGAGTTTGCCTTTGGAGTCAAGGACAGGAAAACCGGCGTGGCGGCTTGCCTGCATGAGGGCGATGAGGGTGCCCACGTTCTTTTCTTCGGAAACTGTCTGGACATGTGTGACCATGGCATCTTTTACAAGCATGGAGACCATGATATCCACTTCCCTGCCTTTCCTGATCTTAAATCCTCTTCTGCGGAGCCCTTCCGTGAAAATAGACTCCGGATGCATTGCATTTGACATCACGTTGCTCAGAACACAGGCAAACATGAGGGGAAGGATAAGGCTGTAGTCCCTGGTGATTTCAAATAAGATAAGGATAGCAGTAAGGGGAGCTCTGGCAGTCCCTGCAAAAACGGCTCCCATCCCGACCATTGCATAGGCTCCTGATTCGGCTATTGTCCCGGGGAAAAGTATGTTTGCGGCTGTCCCGAAGGCTCCTCCTAACATAGCGCCTGCAAAAAGGGAAGGAACAATTGTTCCTCCCGACCCTCCGGAGGCAAGAGTCAGAGAAAAGGCAAGGATCTTTAAGAAGAGCAGAATTAGCAGGAGCTTGAAGGTAAACTGGTTGTTCAGGGCATCCATAATTACGTCATAGCCCATTCCCAGGACGCGGGGGTAAAAGAGTCCGATTGCACCTACTGCAAGCCCTCCAAGGGCAGGCTTGAAAACGGGATGGAGAGGGATTTCCGAAAAAAGGTCTTTTGCATAGTAAAGTGTCCGGATCAGGAGTGTAGAGATAAGCCCTGCAAGGAGTCCGAGTATAAGGTAGAGTCCGAGTTCTTTATAAGGACTGACAAGCTGGTAAGGAGAGATTTGAATAGGTTTTATCCCGAAAAGCGTACTTGAGACAAGGGTTGCAAAGACCGAGGAGATAACTATGGGAATAAAGGTTCTGGTTTCGAGTTCTCCGTAAATTACCTCCACTACAAAAACCACGCCTGCAAGCGGGGCACTGAATGCAGCTGCAATTCCACCGGCAGCTCCGCAGCCGAGAAGGGTCTGGAGCTGTCTTTCCGGGCTCTTCATGATTCTCCCCACAAGAGCGCCTGTTCCGGCTCCGGCAAGAACCCCGGGAGCTTCCTTGCCAAGGGCACCTCCAGAGCTGATAGTGATTATTGAAGTAAAGACCTCCAGGAAAGAGTCCCTGAGTTTAATCCTTGCTCCTCGGAGAGTTACAGTTTCTATAAGCCCTTCGACGCCATATTTTGTTTTTATCAGATAATGGGAAATTAACCCCACCAGCAGCCCTCCGAGAGCAGGCATGAGTATTACATAATAGTATGGGAACTCGTGTAAAGAGAATCCCTGCTGCATTCCAAAAAGAGTATTACTGTACTGGAGAGTGCGGTCATAAACTCCTATTACGAGGCCTGTCAGGAGTCCGATTAAAATAGCAATTGAGTTGACCCTGGTAGCTTCAGTATCAAACCTGGTGATATACTCAGTTATCTTGGGGTATTCTCTTATGCTAAGGAATCTATATCTGGACTCTGGTTTAACTTCCAAATGTTCGCGCCTCTAGGAAATTTTTTGTACTTCAAATTCTTTTTTGCAAAAAATAAATCTTCAGGAATCTGAACTTATTCTGCTTGATATCTTTTTTGTTCCTGAAGATTTCGAGCATTTATTTAAACATATCTTTCTAAAATATATATATCTGTTCGTCTGGCCAGTTTCCTTCTCAAAAAACATATTTTTTCTTTTATTTTACATTAACTTATTTAATTTAGTTAATTTGTTGTTTATCTTTTACCTATTTCTCTGAATTAATTTCAGGACGTCGCATAACTTTTTTGCAGTTTCGGAAACTGTTTGCATACCTATGGGGTCTTCTTCCGCCGGATTCCAGATAATTCCGCCGAAGTGTGAATTATCGCCAACGACAATCATGCCGTGAATGTGCATCCAGTCATGAATGGACTGAATGGTTTTCTCCTGTCCTCCGTTTCTTGAACCTCCAACTGAAAGAGCTGCTCCCACTTTATTTTTGAGTGCAAAGTCTTTTCGGCGGAGCAGGACACTCCTGTCAAAAAGAGCTTTGAGCTGTGCAGGGTAATTTCCCATATATACGGGAGCTGCAACAATTATGCCGTCTGCTGTTCTCATTTTCTCATAAATTTCTTCCATACTGTCATCAATCACGCAGCAATCTTCTTCTCTGCACGCCCCGCAAGCTTTGCAGGGAGCGACCTCTGATGTAGAGATAAATACTGTGTCTGTTTCAAATCCGTTCTCTTTTGCAATTTCGAGAGCGACTGCAATCATTTTCTCACAGTTCTGGCCCTTTCGCGGGCTTCCTGAAATTCCCAATATTTTCATTCGTTTCATTCCGGAATTCTTTTATATCTATTTATCATTTATATTCATAATAATTCTTTCAAGTTCTGGTGAATATCAGCAGAAACCGCTTTCAAGCTTCATATATTTTAAGATAAAATATTTAATAAAAATGTATATATTAACTCTAGAAATATATATCTTTTATTTTTTATATATTCTTCTATGTTTTTTACGTAAATTTATATATCAAGACCCAGCTAATTTAATTACTCTAATTATATAGGAGGTTGGTTGATTGGTAACATTCTTGGATAAAATCAGTGAAAGAGCAAAGATACTTAACAAAACAATTGCTTTACCTGAAACTGAAGATATAAGAACCCTCCAGGCAGCTGCCAAGATCCTTGAAAGAGGTATTGCAAAAGTTGTCCTTGTCGGTGATGAGGCCGATATTAAGGCGCTCGCAGGAGATCTGGATCTCTCAAAAGCAAGAATTGTGAATCCTAAAACCTATGAGAGAAAAGATGAATACGTTAACGCTTTCTACGAGTTGAGAAAGCACAAAGGTGTAACCCCCGAAAGTGCAGCTGAAATTATGAGCGATTACGTTTATTTCGCTGTTATGATGGCCAAACTCGGGGAAGTAGACGGAGTAGTATCAGGAGCTGCCCACTCTTCTTCAGACACCCTGAGACCTGCTGTCCAGATAGTTAAGACTGCTCCGGGCGCAGCTCTTGCATCTGCTTTCTTCATTATTGCAGTACCTGACTGCGAATTTGGGTCTAACGGAACATTCCTCTTTGCTGATTCGGGCATGGTTGAAATGCCAAGCGTAGAAGATGTTGCGAACATTGCTGTGAGCTCTGCAAAGACCTTCGAACTTCTGGTACAGGACACGCCATATGTTGCAATGCTTTCCTATTCCACCAAAGGAAGCGCAAACAGCCCGCTGACACAGGCTACTATCGCTGCTACAAAGCGTGCACAGGAACTTGCACCTGATGTCGCAATCGACGGTGAGCTCCAGGTAGATGCAGCAATTGTTCCCAAGGTTGCAGCTTCAAAGGCTCCAGGAAGCCCTGTAGCAGGCAAAGCAAATGTCTTTATTTTCCCTGACCTGAACGCTGGAAATATTGCATACAAGATTGCCCAGAGACTTGCCAAAGCTGAAGCATATGGCCCTATTACTCAGGGACTTGCAAAGCCAATTAATGACCTGTCCAGAGGCTGCAGTGACGAAGATATTGTCGGTGCCGCTGCCATTACCTGTGTGCAGGCTGCAGCACAGGACAAATAATCGAAAACGTTTAGGAAGCGTTTTATTAACTTTCATATATAGTAATATTTTATCCGGAAACTCTAAATGTAAACGAAAAGTAATGGATTGAACTGGGGTTTACACATGAAAGTACTGGTTATAAATTGTGGGAGTTCGTCTCTCAAGTATCAGCTAATTGACATGACCACTGAATCGGTGCTTGCAACAGGTCTTGTCGAGAGAGTAACTTTTTCAGATGGTATCATTACAATGAAGAGGTTCGACGGCAAGAAGTATCAAGCAGAACACCAAGACTATCCGAACCACAAAGTAGCTCTGCATGCAGCCATTGATACCCTTCTCGACCCGGAATACGGCGTCATCAAGAGCATGACTGAAATCAACGCTGTAGGGCACAGGGTCGTTCACGGAGGTGAAAAATTCACCAGGTCGGTTTTAATCGACGACGAAGTGGAAAAGGCTATCAGGGACACCTTTGAACTCGCTCCTCTGCACAACCCACCAAACATGATGGGGATCGAAGCATCTATTGAGCTCATGCCCGGGACCCCCAATGTTGCTGTTTTTGACACTACGTTCCACACAACGATACCCAATTATGCCTACATCTATGCTCTGCCATACAGCATGTACGAAAAATATGGGATCAGGAAATACGGTTTCCACGGCACCTCGCACTACTATGTTTCCAGAAGGGCAGCTGCTATGCTCGGAAAGCCCTTAGAAGAGACCAAGATCATCACCTGCCACATGGGGAACGGTTCAAGCATTACGGCTGTTAAAGGCGGAAAATCTGTTGAGACTACCATGGGCTTTACCCCGCTTGAAGGTGTTGCGATGGGTACCAGGTGCGGTTCCATTGACCCCGCAGTCGTTCCTTTCATGATGGAAAAAGAAGACCTTACACCCAGAGAAGTTGACACCCTTATGAACAAAAAGTCCGGTGTACTCGGAATCTCCGGAGTCAGCAACGACTTCAGAGAACTTGACGAAGCAGCTTCCCATGGCAATGAGAGAGCCGAACTTGCCCTCGAAGTTTTCTCATACAAGGTCAAGAAAGTCATAGGTGAGTATTCAGCCGTTCTTGACTACCCGGATGCAATTGTCTTTACCGCAGGCATCGGAGAAAACAGCGCAAGCATCAGGAATAGAATCCTTTCCGGCCTTGAAAACTTCGGCATAAAGGTCGATCAGGAAAAGAACAAAATAAGAGGCCAGGAAATCGATATCGCCACCCCTGATTCCAAAATAAGGATACTTGTCATCCCGACCAATGAAGAACTTACAATTGCAAGGGACACAAAAGAAATCTGTGAGACAGAGGTCAAGTTACGCGCATCTATAAATGTCTGAGGGTAGAGGATTTCTTCTTTACCTTTCGTTCTCTTTTTTCCCGGCAAAGTTGCGGCTCTGCAGTGCGCTGTCCGTTTTCTCGCTTCGCTCCCCGAGTTTTGCTTCGGGATCACATGAAATCGGAGATTTCATGGGAGTTGCGATGTAATTGCAACAGCATGAGGTCTGTTTCACTCGCTTCACTCGCTCAAGCAGACTTATTTATAAGTTATAGAATGAGCTTCATTCAAAAAAGCTAATTTATAGGTTATCGAAGTAAGCTTTACTCAAAAGGATTAATTCATTGTTCTAGCAGTAAACTTTGCTCAAAAAGGGTATTTTCCTGATTAATTCTTTTAGTTTTCAACATCTCCTCTCTAAACATTTTCGTTACCTACTGCCGGTGGTCTCGGAATTCTGAGACGTTCCGGGTTCAGGTCAAACATGCTGGAAATATTGCATACAAGATTGACAGAGGCTTGCCAAAGCTGAAGCCTATGTACCTATTACCCAGGAACTGGTAAAACCGATTAATGATCTATCAAGAGGCTGCAGTGACGAAGACATTGTCAATGCCGTTGCAATTACCTGTGTGCAGGTTGCAGCACAGGACAAATAATCGAAATCATTTAAGAAGCGTTTTATTAACTTCATATATATTGATATTTTATCTGGAAACTCTAAATGTAACTTGAAAAATAATGGATTGAACTGGAGTTTACGCATGAAAGTACTGGTTATAAACGCAGGGAGTTCTTCTCTCAAATACCAATTAATTGATATGACAGATGAGTCCCCTCTTGCAGTAGGGCTCTGTGAGAGGATAGGCATCGACAACTCAATCATCACTCAGAAGAGGTTTGACGGCAAGAAGTTGGAAAAGCAGACCGACCTCCCCACTCACAAGTTCGCCCTCGAAGAAGTTGTCAAGGCTCTCACGGATTCTGAGTTCGGTGTCATTAAAAGCATGGAAGAGATCAATGCAGTCGGGCACAGGGTTGTGCACGGTGGGGAAAAGTTCACCTCCTCAGCTTTGATTGACGAGGGAGTAGAAAAGGCAATCAAGGACTGCTTTGAACTTGCTCCTCTCCACAACCCTCCAAACATGATGGGAATTTCTGCCTGTCAGGAGATCATGCCCGGCGTCCCAATGGTCGCTGTCTTTGATACAGCATTCCACCAGACAATCCCGGCATATGCTTACATGTATGCTCTGCCATACGCACTGTACGAAAAGCATGGGATCAGGAAATACGGCTTCCACGGCACTTCCCACTTTTACGTTGCCAGAAGGGCTGCCGCTATGCTCGGAAAACCCGAACAGGATGTCAAGGTCATCACCTGCCACCTCGGGAACGGATCAAGCATTACGGCTGTTAAAGGCGGAAAATCCGTTGAGACCACAATGGGCTTTACTCCGCTTGAGGGAGTTGCAATGGGTACCAGATGCGGTTCGATTGACCCTGCAGTTGTTCCTTTCGTGATGGAAAAGGAAGGCCTTACAACCAGAGAAATCGATACCCTTATGAACAAAAAGTCAGGTGTGCTTGGAGTTTCCGGGCTCAGCAATGACTTCAGGGACCTCGATGAAGCAGCTTCGAAAGGCAACCAGAGAGCCGAACTTGCCCTTGAAATCTTTGCATATAAGATTAAGAAGGTCATAGGTGAGTATTCAGCCGTGCTTAATGGTGCAGATGCAATAGTCTTTACTGCAGGTATCGGAGAAAACAGCGCAAGTATCAGAAAGAGAATTCTTACCGGTCTTGATGGTCTTGGAATAAAGATCGATGAAGAAAAGAACAA
Source organism: Methanosarcina horonobensis HB-1 = JCM 15518 (assembly GCF_000970285.1). Taxonomy (NCBI): domain Archaea; kingdom Methanobacteriati; phylum Methanobacteriota; class Methanomicrobia; order Methanosarcinales; family Methanosarcinaceae; genus Methanosarcina; species Methanosarcina horonobensis. The sequence continues at coordinate 1,108,874 of NZ_CP009516.1, forward strand.
GATCAGAGGCCAGGAAATCGATATCAGTACTCCGGATGCAAAAGTAAGGGTTCTTGTTATCCCGACCAATGAAGAACTGACCATTGCAAGGGACACAAAAGAAATCTGCGAAACCGAAGTAAAATTACACAGCTCAGTACCAATCTGATGGTAAAGGAATTTTTCCTTTGCCTTTTTTAATTTCTTTTAAGGATGCTATTTTTCAAGCCTTTTTTATTATCTCTTTTACCGGGCCGCCGGCAGCCGTCGGAGCTGTTCTTTAATTAGCTGTTTTTTTAGTCTATTGGTTAAATTTTTTTTCGTAGCCAATAGAGTTATCTTTCTTCTGGAACCTGATCACTCTTTCTTTTTATGTGGAAAAAAAACTTTTCAGCTTTAAGATAAGGCACGCACATTTTATAACTTGTCCATTAAATTATTTCTCTTAAAGAATAACTGTTCTGAGGACATCATATGGTTATGAAACAGGTAGACCTCGCCTTTTCTGAATCCGGTTCGGATAGGACTCTGGCAGTTGAAATTATTAAAGCTGCACGAGAGGCTGAACGGCAAACTCTTGGCCTTGAATCTTTTGGCATCCTGAAAGCTTACGGCATTCCTGTAGTACAGACTGCCTTTGCAAAGACTGAAGAGGAAGCCGTAAAAGCTGCAGAGGAGATAGGTTATCCTCTTGTTATGAAGGTCGTTTCTCTACAGATTTCCCATAAATCGGATGTGGGCGGGATCAGGCTCTCACTGCAAAACGGGGATGAGGTAAGAGCTGCTTACAGGGAAATGATGGGAACGATTCCTGAAAAAAGGCCGGATGCAGTCCTTGAGGGTATCCAGCTGCAGCAAATGCTCTCAGGCGGAAAAGAAATAATTATCGGAATGATCCGCGACCCGACCTTTGGGCCCATGTTGATGTTCGGGCTTGGAGGAGTTTATGTGGAAATTCTCAAGGATGTGATGTTTGCCATTGCCCCTGTGAATGAAAAGGAAGCCAGGGAGATGATTACAGGGATAAAGACCTATCCTCTTCTTGCAGGAGCTCGGGGTGCAAAACCTTCTGATATTGATGCCCTGGTGGATGCCATTATAAGAGTCTCGAAGCTTGTGTGCGATTTTCCGGAAATCGAAGAGTTTGAAATCAATCCCATGATGGTTCTGGAAGAGGGAAAGGGAGCTTTTGCAGTGGACATGAGGCTTACATTGAAGAAAAAGTGATGCTTTGAGGAAAACTGATACTTTTAAGAAAAACATATACTTTTAAGTAAAATTGATAGTTTGAAGAAAAAACTTGTCTAACTGATTATTTGTTCTCAGCCCCTGTCTTTTTTCTCTCTATTTTTCTTAACTTCTCCATCACCTGTCTGTTTGTTGTCATATTCATTTACTCACCTTTCACATGCCCTATTTATCTATCAGTTCGGCCTACTTTTCGCCTATTTTTTGTCTCCTGTGCGGTAGATACTCTGATTTTTTTAATATGTATGTATGAAAATATTTTCGTCATTCATTGCCAGTGGTCTCAGAATTCTGAGACGTCTCGGGTTCAGGTCAAACTAAAAATATAACATTTGTTTCGTACATACTGGAGGTAGTAAATGAGGTGGTAGTACGATCCAGGAACGAAAAAGATTCGTGCTGGCTGTAGGTATCCTGCTCTTATCAAGCATTATCGCCATTGATCTTCTTCTTGAAGACACACCTGTGGTGATCCAGCTTGAAGGAGACACGTTCAAGGTTGTGGATATTCCTTATGTGTATACGGTAAAAGAAGCGTATATTCTTCTTTTTTCAGGGTTCATAGGAGGTCTGGCTCTGGCTCAGGTTCTGCGGTCTTCCGGGCTTCAGGATCCGGTTTTCTCCGTAACCGGTCCCGCAGCCCATGTAAAGGCTCTCAATTTTGCGGCAGAAGAAGTTGGGGAAGACAAATTTGAGATTCTGGAGAGGAGATTTGAGTTCTCCCATGAAAATGCCTGTGTTGAGAAACTCCTGCCCGATAAGCCTAATATCTGTCCTACCGACGTCCTTTTGCGGGCTCTTGAAGGAGATGAAAGAAAAGCTGTTGAACTGATTGCAGCAAAAGGAGGAAGAATTCTCCAGAACGAGCTTGTAAATTCCCTTGATTTTTCCAAAGCCAAGGTTTCCAGGGTTCTTATGAACCTGGAAAGAAGGGGCATAATAACAAAGAGAAAGTACGGGCTTACCAACTGTATTTCGATAGCTGACGAGCTTAAGGATAATTCAAGAATTAAGGATGCGGGGACGAAGAATACAGGGATGGAGGGGGAATAAGATGAGGAAAAATATCCTGGTATATGTTTCAGTTGCCTTACTGATCTTGGCTCTGTGGGGTTTATGGCAATACGGAAATGGGGCTGATGTGTATATCGCAGACATGAACGCGTCCCCTCTTGGGGTTGGGGAACCCGGACAGCTGAATATAGTGCTTCAGAACAACGGTTCAAAACCTGTAGACGTGTGGCTTGAGGTTGAGAATGCTTTTGTGGACGGCAACGGGGTGGCTCACTCCACTTTAGGGCTGATTATTCCCAACGATTCCGAAGACCCGTGGAATGTAGAATATGTTTCGCTTGAGAAGCCAATTCACCTTCTTCCTGGAAACAATTCGGTCGGTATATGGATTGGGTATGCGCTTCCCGGGGAATACCCGGTAAAAGTGAAGATTGTTGAGAATAGTAGGACTCTTGATGAAGGCACCTATCTTGTACAAATTCCATTTCCTGAAATCCACCTGAAACTAGAATATGAAATGGAGAGCAAGAACACTTCTGATATTTACAGGATCTACGGCTATCTGATTAATAAAGGATTAGGCTCTGCAAGAGACGTATCCACAACCCTTACAGTGACAAATGAAAGAACAGGGAAGCCGGTGCTCACATCTTCCGGTATTTATTATGTGGGAAATCAAGATAAAGCAGCCCTGTGGACCTGGCCGGATTATCCCTATGCGATTGTGGAAATCGTACATGGAGAGCCCTCAGGAGAGTCCTATATGCCTGTCAGGAATGTGGTAATCGGAGAAAGTGAGGATCGCTTCCTGATTAATGTAACCTCAAAGTGGCAGAATCAGGTGGTTTCTGCTGAACTGCTGATCCCTTCTGAAGAGGAGAGCAGGTGATGCATATGACAGAGCGACATGAGCTTTTCAGTTGCAGGGATGCAAGACTTTTGATTCTCTTGATTTTGTTTTCTGGAATCTGTGCCGGTTGCCTTGGTCAGGATCCTCTTGAAGCAAGGGTGGAGAAACTGATCCAGAGTCTCGGGGATAAGGATCAGAATATCAGTTATGCTTCATCTTATGCACTTGTTGATATCGGGGAGCCTGCAGTGGACCCTTTGATAAAAGCTCTAAAAGATGATGATCCTCAGGTGCGCAGCCTTGCTGCTCGTGCCCTTGGAGAAATAGGAGATCAAAAAGCCTCAGACTCTCTTATTGAAGTTCTGGATGACCCCTCCCCTGAGGTTCGCATGAATGCGGCTTCTTCACTTGGCTGGCTTGGGGCCTCTGAAGCTGTTGAACCTCTTATTGAGCTCCTGAGGGATGAAAATGAAGGGGTAGTTCACAGTTCAGTGTGTGCTCTTGGAGCATTTAAAGATCCTAGGGCAGTTGAGCCTCTTTGCGAAGTTCTGAATCGTGATGATTACAGTAAACGCTGGGAAATTGTACTTGCTCTCGGAGAAATCGGAGATTCCAGAGCAGTTGATCCTCTTCTAGATCTTTTGGATGACAAAGATATTGGATCTACAGCAGCCGATACCCTTAGCAGATTTGAAAGTGAACAGCTTTTTGGAAAACTTACTAAATTTCTGCGCAGCAGTAATCCCACAACTCGGGCTAACGCCGTAAAGGTGTATTATGGTCTTCGGGATCCTGCTTCTATTCCTTACCTGATTGAAATGCTGGATGATAAGGCTCCAGAGGTAAGAAAGGAAGCCGCTTTTGCCCTGGGTTTTTTTATAGAGTCAGAGGAAGTTGTCCAGATAGAGCTACCTCTTATCGATGCTCTTGGGGACAGCGATCCCGAGGTACAGGAAGTCGCTGCTCGTTCTCTTGGAAGGATTGAGAGCAAAGATTCTGTTCCTTATCTTGAGGAGCTCCTTCAAGCCAAAAACCAGAATGTTCAGATTGCAGCCGCCGCAGCTCTGGGAAATATTGGAGGCCCTGAGGTTGTGGATTCTCTTACTGCTCTTCTTGGGGATGATTCATGGCTGCTAAGAAAGAGTATTGTAGATTCCCTTATAAAAATCGGGGGTTCTCGAGCTGTTGATCCCCTGATCTCTTCTCTTGAAGATGAAAACTATAGAGTAAGGCAAAGTGCTGCAGACGGTCTGGGAAAACTTGGAGATCAGGAAGCCGTTGAACCTCTCCTCAAAGCTATGGAAACTGAAAAGGAATGGGATGTTAGGGTTGCGGAGGTCCGGGCTCTTGGGGAACTTGGAGGACCGGAGGCTATCGAGGGTTTGCGCCGGATCAGCAAAGATATGGAAGAGTATAGGAGTGTCAGGGACACTGCAGAGGAGTTACTCGGAAAAATAGAAAGAGGTGAGGCGACTAATGTCTATTCTGTTTCTTGATTTGATTGAAAAATTGTCGAGCATAAAGAAACGGAAATAAAACAAGAAACAAGACAACAAAAAGAGCTTCTTTACTTTACACGTTTATTTGTCTAGCAATAATTGCAAACCTCCGGGACTTTGGTGAGAGATGCTATCTCATCTCCCAAATTTTGATCGCTAGCAATCAAATGTTAGCGGAAGCTGTGCTAGATTTTTGAGGGTCCCACAAAATCTAAAAGGTTTCGCAAATAATACGGAGGAAACAATAAAATGAAGAAATATACAACAGTCTTACTGGCTGCTCTTGCTGTATTAATTGCAGTTACCGCAGGTACTGCAAGTGCAGCAGACAATGTTAGCAATGGAACCACTATCTGTAAAGTTATAGCTACTCACTATGAGTGTGATAGCTGGTCTGATGAACAATATCCAATAATCGATTTGTGTGGAGAAAAATATGTTCCCCTGTTTACCACTAAAGGAAATATCCGGGATACGCATGTTAACAAGCTTGCCAGTTTGATTCTTGACAGCAATGAAACGTATATCCTTAAACCCGGAGAAAAAATTGACCTTGGTGAAGGTTATGCTCTCAAAGTTAAGCAGATCAGTAGTGATTATGTGGATGTCTGGCTCGAGTTAACCCGAGACGGACAATACATCGCTGACCAGATTATCCCGGTTAAAACAAATGACAACAATACGTGGAATGTAGCCCTTGACAACGTTCAGGGTGAAAACGACGTTATTGTCATGAAAGTCTATATCAACAATATCTTCGTGGGTGCGGAAGATTGCATCGTTAGGATCGATGGTATATGGCTTATTGACTTTATAAATGCCAGAACTCTCAATGTAGAAGATAAACTCGGGGAGTTTACATTAAAGGAAGTCATTAATGGAACAGATGAGTCTAACCTGGGAAGTCTTGTTTTCGAAAATACTGCGGAACCTTCTGCAATCTGTAGTGTTGTCGGAACCGGTTATGAATGCGGGAACTGGTCCGATGAGCAGTATCCTCTGATCAATTTATCTGGAGAGAATTATGTTCCATTATTTTCCAGTGAGGATGAGATCTGGCAATCTCACGTTAACAAGCTTGCCAGTTTGATTCTTGACAGCAATGAAACGCACACCCTTAAACCTGGTGAAACACTTGATCTCGGCAATGGTTATGCTCTTGAGGTCAGGGAAATCGATATTGACAGTGAGAATGTCTGGCTTGAAGTCACGAAGGACGGGCAACATGTTTCTGATCAAAATGTCCTGGTTGGTGCTGACGGCAACAGTACATGGACTGTAACCCTTGACAATGTTCAGGGTGAAAACGACGTTGTTGTCATGAAAGTAAATGTCAAACAGATATTCGTGGGTACAGAAACCAGCGTTATCTGGGTTGATGGTATCTGGCTTATTGACTATGCAAGTGCCAGGACCCTTAATATCGGGGACAAAATCGGAGAATCCACACTTGGGCAAATTATTAGCGGAGTAGATGCATCTAACCCTGGCAGCCTTGTTTTTGGAAATGCTTCAGTTACTAATGTTACTCCAGTTGCTAATGCTACTTTAGTTGCCAATGAAACCTCAGTTAATGATACTTTAGCTGCTGATTTTTCTGCCTCACCTTCTCCCGAAAAGGGATTGGCTAAGTTCACTAACAAAAGTACAGGGTTGCCTACTTCATGGCACTGGAATTTTTGGAGAGGTTTTAATATTAAAAGCAAATAAGTATTTTAAATTGAAAACAACACAAATATCTGGTCTAAAGGAAAAATGAGGTAATGATTTTGAGTGATTTGCTCAAGGAACGGGAAAGAGGGTTGAAAGGTTTGAACATAACTGAAGATTTAGTCCTCGTACCTGTTCCGTCGCTGCCGGATGAGGTATCTCTGCTTGCAAGAGCTCTTTCAAGGCCTCTTCCTATGCAAATTCTTAATCAACTTCGGAAAAAGCAGATGTCTGCAGGTGAACTTGCATCAGAGCTTGGACTCCGCCTGAATACACTGGCATACAATCTTTGTTTACTGGAAAAGGTCGGCCTGATAAAGGTCAGGCAGGTAAAATGGAGCTGTAAAGGCCGTGAGGTTAAAATCTATGCCCTCACAGAACAGCCAATTTTGCTGGTACCCCTGGAAAACAGGGATAACGGCTCTTTTGTCCTGGATGTTCCGGAAAACTGCAGTAAAAATCTTTCCGGACAGGCAGTTGCCCTTTTAGAGAGTTCAGAAGAAAAAAATGAGTATATATCCTCCTATAAAATGAACAATAATCAGGAAGCTCTCCCAGCCTATACCCGCTATGCCGTGCTTTTCCCTGTCAAGGAGGCCCATAACCAGGATTGAAACCTGCATAAGGGTCATGGCGATTATGAGCAGCTGACTCCTGGCAAGCACATGGTATATGGAGCCATTCAGATAGTCTATATCCGAAAAGGCAACGCAAAGCACATCAAATGTATTGCCTCCTATAATATTGCTTACTGCCAGAGTCAGGGCTCCCTGCCTGACTGCCGTAAAGGTAATGATGATTCGGGAAGTGTGGTGGCTACTCCGGTAAAAAGCCCTCCTACAATGGTCTCGGAAAGCTTTGTTTCCGCAGCAATTACTATTCTGGCCTCTGCCACCACAAATCCGGAAAAGGCTACAACTGCTGCCAGGATGAAAAACTTTACTGTAACTCTTTTTTTGTTCAGGTACTCGCCTTCCACATACAGAACCAGGTCCTGTAAGTTGACGTCGTACTTTTAGGAACCCACATTGCCCTTTTCTCTGCTTCCCAGATCATGCGTATTCCGGCAATATACCCGATTATCATGAGAAGAGTACCCTGCATCAGATTCGGATAGGATGCAGCTGCATGCTCTAGGTTTGCTTTCTTGTAACTGATATCGGCAAGAGCAAGAAATTTTGTCTGGGCAAGGATACCTTCCGACTGCGTTGCTGATTGCAAGCTCGGGGTGGTTCTCGTAGGCCGCTGTAATTGAGGTTATGGCTCCTGCAGGGGAATCAATACTCCCTATGAGCACTCCCCCTACCAGAGCTTCCCCAAGTCCGGTAAGGTCTGCAAACTGGTCTGCGGTTTTACTAAGCCTGGTTCCTTCAGTACCTATTACAGCAGTAAAGATAACAAAAAGAATTATAGCAGCAGGCAGCTCCATTCCTGTTTCCTTCTCCGCAAAAAGAACTTCTAAATGTGGGTCATGTTAAATAACAGAATATTAGAACCGATGACTGTTAATTCCTGATAATAAAAAAGAAATTTTAAAAAATATTTTTTTATTCGCTTCTATGAATTTTTACCTTATTTTTTGTTTATCCTATTTTTTGAATAAAGATCCACCTAATGTTTTGCGATTATAATCCAGTTTCTACCTCTCTAAGTTCTTTTGCCTCTCTAAATCTTTTTAATCTTCTACCAGTTCGATTGCGTCAGTGGGACAGACCTCTATACATTGTTCACACTCTATGCAGTCCTCAGGACGTGCCACTACCGCCCTTTTTCCTTCTTCCGTTTCTTCCGCATCAAACACGTCCACGGGGCAAATATCGTAACATTCAAGTGAACCAACACATTTATTATAGTCAATTCTGGGGTGCATTTTTACCTCTCCAGGAGTGCCGGCATTCTTGAGTTTCTGTTTGCTTTTCTGTAAGCTTTGACCGGCTACTTCTTTTAGTTCTGTTACTCTTGGCAACTGTTGACAGGGAGCTTTGAACTCAGTCTTCTACAAGTTCGATAGCATCTGCTGGACAGGCTTCCACACATTGTTCGCACTCTATACAGTTTTCCGGGCGAGCTACAACCGCCTTTTTTACCCTATCTATTTCGTCAATATCAAAAACTTCTGCAGGGCAAACCTCATAGCAGGCTAAAGCCCCATTACATCTATGATAATCGATTACAGGATACATATTATCTCCATTTTATCAGGCTTTCTTGAATTAGAAAATTGAGTTTCTAGTGTTTGGTTACGGCTCTAATGTTTTAGTTATGATAATTATCAGTTCGATAGTTATCTGTTCTGTTAGCCTGTTCCATCAAAGGTACTATTCTATTTCATTACAGTTTTTCACTGAATTTTGACATCAACTGTCTCTGCTTTAGCTTCCCTGTAAGGCACTTTAACATAGAGCTTTCCATCAGTATATCTTGCAACAGCCTTCTCAGGAACTACCCCGTAGCAGAATGCGTAAGTCCCCGCATATTCTACCCCGGTTTCTTCTCTTTTTGCTCTTACGAAAAAACCGTCTTCGACCATTTTCAATTCGATATTCTCTTTATCTACCCCAACCATATCGATTTCGATGTAGAGGTTTCCCTCGTCATCCGAACATGAAAACATATCAGGTGTCATTCTCACCATTGCCATTATTTAACCCCCAAGTGTTGTAAAGCAGTTATAAAGCAAAGAAGCAAATTATAACGTAAATCCAGATAATAATAGCGGGATCGCTTTATTTATATTTTTTGAGCAATAACTGCCTGCTACAGTTTTTGTTACATTTTTCTGCACTTCTTCTTGCCGATTTTTTTTCGTGCTGTCTTCCTGAACTTGACTTTATAAGATGTCTTATTTATTACTACTTTCTCGCTATTCTCTTACTGCCAGAGTTCTCTATTTTTATCAATAAAAGCTCTCTGGACTTCTATTTTTGAAGCTGTATATATCAGCGCTGCCGGGTGGTAGAGTTTCAGGACTATTCTCCCATCCAGTTCAACCGGAACTCCCCATTCAAGTTTTCTTTTTGGGCAGTACGATCTTTCAGCTGTATTGCCAAGGAGAATTATGAGTTTAGGATTAAGCAGAGCTATCTGGGCAGTAAGGAAGGGTTTGCAGCATTCGATCTCGTGCACCTTCGGCTTTCTGTTTTCTGGGGGATGACATTTGACAGTATTCGTTACAAACCAGTCTTCTTCTGAAAGCCTCATATACTCTACCATTTTGTCCAGCTGTTTCCCTGCTCTCCCATAGAAGGGGATTCCGGATTTATTTTCGGCGTCTCCCGGAGCTTCTCCTATAAAAAACACTTTTGGGTTACAGGACCCTTTTCCTATCACTCTTTTTATCGCACTCTTATGGAGGGGGCATCGTATGCAGGCTACCGCCTCTCTTGCGACGGTCTCGTACCCGGCATCCACCATTTTTCGAACTCTTTCTTCAAGGTTTCCGCAATCCTCTTCCTCTGCTGCCATATTGTTTACCTCTTTAGCTAATTCTTTTATCCTGATGGTATAACCTTTTAAATAACTGGATATTATTTAAATGTCAATTCCTTTACAATACCGATTGCATTTTCTCTGAAATGACTGATTTTTTCCTGTTTTTATTGTCTTTTTTCTTATTTTTCATATAAAAATAGTAATCTATATCTAAAGTACAGATCAGGACAAACTTATTTATGGAAAAAATTCCATGACAAAGATAACCAACACTACAAGAATAAGATTCTCTAAAATTTTATCTATTAGGATTTATTCTCTTATATATATAAAATTTTGTTTACAAAGGTGTGCTGAGGGTAATGACTTCCAGAAACTTTCTTACAATCGATGATTTTGACATACGCGGAAAGACGATTCTTTTAAGGGTCGACATGAACTCTCCTATGGACACCCAGGGTCACATTCTGGACGATATGAGGATCAAGAGTCATATTGCGACTCTTAAAGACCTTGAAAGCGCAAAAGTCGTTCTGCTTGCGCACCAGAGCAGACCCGGGAAAAAAGATTTCACTACGATGAAACCTCATGCCCACCTGCTGTCCAGGTATCTGGGCAGGCAAGTTACTTATGTGGATGACATCTTCGGGACCTTTGCAAAAACCCAGATCGCTTCTATGGAAGACGGGGATGTCATTATGCTTGAAAACGTCAGGTTTTATTCGGAAGAAAGCCTGGAAAGAACGCCAGCCGAACAGGCCAATACATATATGGTTAAAAAACTGTCACCTTTTGTCGATATTTTCCTCAACGACGCTTTTGCAGTAGCTCACAGGTCTCACCTCTCTGTTGTAGGCTTTACCGAAGTCCTTCCATCTGGAGCCGGCAGGGTAATGGAAAAAGAACTTACGTCTCTGGACAGAGGGGTCAAGGGAGGGGAAAGGCCAAGCATTTTCGTGCTGGGTGGAGCAAAAGTGGACGACTCCCTGAGAGTGACCGAAAACGTCCTCACAAACGGAGGGGCGGATAGAGTACTTCTTACGGGAGTGGTTGCAAACGTTGCTCTTGCTGCTTCTGGAGTAAACATCGGAAAAGCCAACCTGGACTTCATTAAATCCCAGGGATACGAAGACCAGATCGAAAAGGCAAGAGGTTTACTTGCGAAGTTCGATGACAAAATCGGCCTTCCGAAAGATGTAGCCTTAAACGACAACAAAAAAAGAGTAGAAGTGCCTATATCTGAACTCAATTCCGATTCTCTGCCCATTAATGATATAGGGCTTGAAACAATTGTCGATTATACAAACGAAATCCAAAATTCCAAAACCGTTGTCCTGAATGGTCCTGCCGGAGTTTCCGAAATTGACGAATTTGCCCTCGGGACTCATGAAATTATAAAAGCTGCCATAAAATCCGATTTCTCAATCATTGGAGGCGGGCATATCTCAGTTGAAGTCGCACATCTCGGGCTGGAACACCGCTTTTCACACATCAGCACAGGTGGAGGAGCCTGTATTGATTACCTTGCAGGAGAAAAGCTGCCCGGAGTTGAGGCTCTGAAGGCTGCCTATAAAAAATATCAGGAAGCTAAAAAGCTTTAAAGATCTGTTTTCTTCAAGTTCCGGCAACAAAAAAGGCTTTCTTGCCTTACATCTCTGTCGGACTTTTTAATTTTGCTTTAAAATATCTGGTCTTATTCTTATTTCTTTATTTCTATTTTTCAACTTTTTCACTATTTTGTTTTCACCTTTTTGTTTTCGACTCTTTTTCGGTCTTTACTTTTCCTCCTTTTTGGCTTTTTAAAAATTATCTCCTTTTTCAGGACTTCAGGCAATACCAGAAATGTACTTTAACCAGCTCCAATAAACATACTGTCATACCAGTCACAGAAATACCGTCACATTAACCTTCGCGTTAACCGTCACGTCAATAGTGGCCAATAGTTACTGACGATGCTGGCTGGCATTTACAGTTCAAACATATAGTTGATGGGTTAAATTTACAGGTTAGAATGAAGTTTACAGGTGTTGGTTCAAGCATGCTTACAGAAACAGAAGGCAGGGCTGCAGTAGAGCTTGCAAGAAAAACCATTGAAAAGCTTCTAATGGGGGGCAGGGTCCCAGGACCCCGGGACACAGGCATGGATCTTCCACCGGTTTTCGGGGAAAACAGGGGAGTTTTTGTCACACTAACGGAAAACGGGATGCTGAGAGGCTGTATAGGGCATCCTTACCCTGACTCTACACTTGAGCAGGCTATCATTGACTCCGCAATCTCTGCAGCAGCGCGCGACCCACGTTTTCCTCCGGTTGTGGGAGAAGAGCTTGATAGTATCATTGTTGAGGTTACAATACTGACTCAACCTGAGAAAATCAATGTCCCTCCGGAAGAACTTCCGGATAAGGTAGAGATCGGCAAACACGGGCTCATTGTCAAACAGGGCTACTGCCAGGGACTGCTGCTTCCTCAGGTTGCGCCTGAGCATGGGATGGATTCCATAGATTTCCTGGGGCATACCTGCATGAAAGCCGGCCTTTCTCCGGATGCCTGGGTTAAAGGAGCAGAAGTCTACTGTTTTGAAGGGCAGATTTTCAAGGAAAAGGAACCCGGGGGCGAAGTCGTAGAGGAAAAGTTCTGAGATTCCCCGGAATCTCTAAATTCTAAAGGTTTTATATACTCAGGTCCTACCTAAGGTGTCTTCCCTTAATCAGTTATCTCCGGGTCAATGGAAGTATTTCCTGATAATTTCCGCATATTTCATATCTTTTTTATTTTCTTTATTGCGCCCGAGCAAGACGATTTCAACATTGTTTTATAGTCCAAGATATTTGTTATTTTTTGGATATCACTCACTTTTAAGTTAAGTTGAACAATCATGAATATATGTAACCTGCAGAAGAATGCATTTCCGAACTTTTTCGGCAACATTAACCCTGAGCTTTACGTCCTCTCCCTCTCCAGATTTTGTGAAGACCTCGGTTCAGGAATGCTGGTTGCCCTGATTCCTTTATACATTTCTGACCTTGGGGCATCCTTTCTTTCCGGGCTCCCCCTTGTTGCCAGGGCAGGGCTTGTAATGACGGTTTTCGGGCTCTTTAGCGCCCTTACGCAGCCTATTATGGGCAGGTTTTCTGACAGGCTTGACCGCAGGAGACCTTTTATCCTCTTCGGGCTTATAGGGTACACCTTCTTTTCTTTCCTTTATTCGCAGGTAACAAACTACGAGCAGCTTCTTTTCATCCGGTTACTGCAGGGAATTACCGTTGGGGCAACCATACCTGCAGTTATCGCAATGGTTACGCATATTTCGACCTCCGAGACCCGGGGAAAATCTGTGGGGATTTATACGACTATCCGGGGTGTCGGCTTCGGGCTCGGGCCTGTTGTCGGAGGAGCTATAGCCAGGTACTGGGGCTTTGATGCCGGTTTTTACTCCTGCTCCCTGCTCGGAGTGATAAGCCTGGTTCTTGTGACCTTTTTCGTAAAAGAAACCCGAAGCTCTCCTGAACCTGCTTCCGAAAAAATACGCAGCAAAAAAACCTATGCTTCAGTCTATTCCCTTGCAGGTGCCATGCTAATGATGATGGTAGGGATAATGATGGTGGTCGCCCTTCTCCCCGAATATGAAGTCAGGCTTGAAGCGTCCGAGCTTTCCCTTGGAGTTGCGGTCTCAGCTTACATTTTTGCAAGGCTGCTCTTTCAGGCTCCTCTGGGTAGCCTTTCGGACAGGATAGGCAGAAAGAAACTGATCGCTGGTGGCCTTTTCCTTAGCGTCCCTCTGGTAGTAGGGATGGGCTACATAGCAAGCGTAGGCCAGCTTATCCTTTTCCGGGCCTTTCAGGGACTTCTCGTAGCCGCAATAGACACGCCTGCAATGGCGCTTGCAGCTGATCTTTCTGATGGCTCTTCTTTAGGTTCAAGGCTCAGCGTAATAACTACGGCACAGGCAGCAGGAATGGCTTTCGGTCCGATCTTCGGAGGCTTCCTTGCAGGATACGTGACCTTTGTGACACCTTTTTACGCCTGCGCTCTCCTTATGCTTCTGGCAGGCTTTGTAGTTATTAAAAAAGTAGAAGAGCCAGAGAAAGTAACCGAACCCGGGACTGCATAAGTCCATGAGGACAAGCGATCCGGGGAAGAACCTGAATTTCTTTTTTCCCGATGCTTATGGTTAGCAAGCCTGTATCCGGCTTTACTGGTCCCCTTCATGAATCTTTTCTCGATTCTAAATCCCTGCTCTGCTTTCCAGATTCTTAATAAATTACAAAAACGGGATTACTCTTTTCTGGTTTTTCCAGAATTACATAATAAATAGAAAGTGGATAAAGTCAGTGAAAAAGTTAATGAAAAAAGGTGGAGGTAGAAATTGGGTGGAGAAAGAGTACTTTTATGGCATAGATTTTTTTTTAAGTGGATTTTACTCCTGCTTGCCGATTCTTGCCGATTATCAGTTAGTGGAACGGATTTAAACACAGTTCTGAAGTTAAATTTAATGGGCTAGCCAGGAAGGTTTGCCTGCCGGCTTGGTAACCTGCAGGTCCTGCCGGCAAATCTGGTTTTTGTGGCTTTATAGGCTCTAACGGTACAGGTTTTATCGGTTTTGCTGGTTTTATTGTTTTCATTGTGTTGTGGTAATTAAGGCAGCAGTTAGCCCGGTGGTGCATCTGACTATGGCAACATCCCGGATCATTCAATCTGAATCCTGTTTCCGGTTATGGATTTCGTTTTTGGCAGAGTAACTGTTAAGACGCCGTTTTTGAGCTGGGCAGTTGCCCCTTCTTCGGTTACGCCGTCAGGAAGAGGAATTTCACGGTAGTAGCGCATGGAAGACCTTTCTTTTCTGAGGTAGCCTTCTTTTTCTGTTTCCTCTTCTTTCTTTTTCTCTGTAGTTATTACAAGGAAGTTGTCCCTCAGGTTCAGCTCGACATTTTCCCTGTCAATGCCAGGCAGATCGGTTGTAACAATAATCTTGTTGTCTTCTTCCGCAACATCGGTCAGCGGGGATAAGGTCTCGCTTACATACCTGTTTTCCAGTTCAGGAAATGCCCTCTTCATCTGTTCCATATATTCCTGCATTCTTCTAATCTCATCAAACGGGTCCCAGCTGTACACGTCACGGGATGGTCTCTTTATTGGAAGTTTCATGTACAAATTCCTCCTGATTTAATTCAGGAAACCCTCTGGTTCCGGTTTTTCCGATCCCTTTTCGGATTTCCCTGGTTTGATGTATTTCTTATTTTTGTGTTTTATTGAGATTGGTTGATGATTTTGTTTGATCTGTAAGTGTTCTGGAGGTATGGCACAGTTTATTTTTCCTTTTCCACAGGAAGCTGCCTGAAAGACATGGAAACCCTGCCAGGGGCGGAGATTTTTGTGTCTCTATCCATGACTTGCAGGTGAGCCAGATGAGAGTTTCAGGCTCTCACCTGCTTTCTTGTGGAGGAAGAAAATCCGTTTTTTAAAGGTGGTACAGGTTCACCTTTTGTCTGTTCGCAGATCTTTGTTTACAGGTTTTTGGGGAAAGTAACTGGTGGTGTTGCCTTACAGTTAGTATTTCACAGTTACTACATGGTGGTGTTACGGTTCAGTTACTAACATGTAGTTAGTATTTATTCTATTTATACTTTTCTCACAATCTCGCTTTGCCTAATAAATCGGCCAAAAACCGCTATTTACTGGGTATGAGGGGTATTTTTCGGGTACAGAGGGTATTTTTTAGGTAGTAGGTCAACTTTTTGGGTATGCGGTGATTTTCGGCGTCTCGTGCTTCATTGTTAACTTATATCTAAAAATCATCTACAATTGACTTTTCAGGAAATTTAGGATAGATTGAAAACAGTAAAAATTAGTGATTTTTGTTCTGGGGTGTTTTCTGGGTGGATAACCCAATTTTCAGGTAATGGAATGTCCCTGAATGAGAGTAAACTTCGGCCGATAACGATTATATCCCTAAAACTCCACGAAACAGTTATTTTTAAGATAAAAAGGAAATTTTTAGGTAAATGACTACTTTTTTGGGTACTGGTATGATAAAGATTTTTAGCAACCTTGAAAAAATGCTTAAGAATCATGCAGATGAAATGTCCGATGAAGATATATTATATGAAATTCAGAAGATGGTAGGAGATCTCAGCCCAGAAAAACAGAGATTATTTAAAAAGAAGTTGTTGGAAGGGAAGTAAACAGGTTAGAGTTTTCCTCTGCCTGTTACCCAGTTATCAATCTTTTCTCACATTATTTTTGGGACTCGAATAAACCACTGAAGTTTTGTTTTAGACTTTCCATCTTGGTTCTGATTGCTTGCTCGTCGGTTTGCCATCTCTGGTATAATTTATCAAGTGGCTCATACTCAACTTCTTCGTACTTGATTTCCTTGTATTTCGAAATACTGAGGTCATAATTGTTTTCCCTTATTTCATCCGCAGACACAAAGAAGCACTTCGCCGTCCTGTCTGTAAAGTCGTTTTCATACCTTTTCTGGAACTTTTCTATGATGTCAGGTATGTCACCCTTCCCATCTATGAATGTGCGCTTATCATCCAGGGAAAAACCATCTGCAGTCATATCATAGAACCACACATTTTCTGTTGGTTCCCCTTTGGTAAAGAACAACACACCTGTAGACACGCCCGCATAAGGTTTAAACACACCAGAAGGCATGGAAATTACAGCATCCAGACGGCATTTATCCATCATTTTTTTCCTTATTTCTCGATGGGCGTTGGTGGACCCGAACAGTACGCCATCAGGAACAATTACTGCACACTTTCCACCTATGGTCAGCAAGTCGTACATAAGTTCCAGGAAGAGCAGTTCGGTTTTAGAGGTACTTATACTGAATTTGGTTTTAATCTCGTCTACATCAATGCTCCCTTTGAACGGAGGATTAGCGAGAATCAGATCATACTTCCCTTTTTCTTTAGTACATTCTGTAAGGCTATTTCTTTGAGATATATGCGGTCCCCTTATGCCATGCATCATAAGGTTCATTAGAGATATTTTAATCATCGTGGGATCTATCTCTGATCCATACAGAGTGTCATTGAGAAGTTTATCCCATTCTTTATTGCTAAGTTTGTCTGCTTTGAAGTTTGATCTGTTGCCGAATTCATCAACTTCAATAAAGTTTGGAGATGTGTGTTCCTCAAGAATGTGCCTCATTATTGAGACAAGAAATCCTGCTGTCCCACAGGCTGGATCACACGCCCTTTCTCCGATTTTTGGCTGTGCAATATCAACCATCATATCTCTGATATGTTTTGGTGTTCTGAACTGTCCGTTTTTACCCGCAGTTCGGAGCTCATCAAGGATAAATTCGTAGATATCTCCTTGAGTATCGAGGTTCTGTTCTTTTATATGAAGCTCGTTTATTATTTTTACAGCTTCAGATAGCAGGGCACCTGTAGGAATTACAAATGTCGCATCTTTCATGTATTTCCTGTAAAGGGAATTTTCGTCTCCCAGCTCCTTTAAGAACGGAAAGATTTCGTCCCTCACGAGTTTTAATGAGTCTTTAGCTCTGTCATCTGCCCAGTTAGACCACTTATATTTCTCATGACCTTTGAATGTGGACTCGTACGAGGAGTTGTTTAGCAGTGCGTCGTTTATTCGTTGTGTGTCTTCATCTTCGAGTCTCTTCATGAAGAGAAGATATGAAATCTGTTCAATTGCAGTAAGTGGGTTAGAAATCCCACCACTCCAAAATTTATTCCACAGTTTTGCAATGTTTGATTTTAGAGTTGGGTCTAACATACGAGCTCACCTTTGAATGCTTTGTCAAGAATTTGATTGTACATCTCGTTTACAATGACAGTCGAATTTTTTTGGCTACATTTGATTTCTTCAATGAATCTGGCAAAATCCGCAAATTTTTGTTGCAGCTCGATCGGCGGCAAAATTACATCTATATTCTTAATTTGGCTGAACTCAAGGTTGTCAGCTGTAACGGATCTTACACGATTTAGTAAATATCTCTGGTATATCTTAAAGAAGTGAAGCATGAATTGTGAATTTGTGAGTTTATCGTCAAAAACAAAAGCCTTCATATCCTGATTCATTGTAACTTCGCACACGTTTATTGCCACAGGGAGTTTCGTTTTAAGAATTCCACTTCGAATGACCATGAGCAAAGAGTTTGGAGGGATCAGTTTTGTTGAACTTTCTTTAATGGCTTTTTCTGAAATATGGTCAATGCTATCAAGAATAAAATCCTGTTTCATATCTTTTGGAGTAACCCACGGAATCTTTCCTTCATAATATTCTGATATGGATTTAGAAGGAGTTCCGCCTCCAAATATATTCAAGCACAATTTTTCAAGTTTTTCTGTACTCCAACCCCTTGGATTTATTACGGGGTCTCCAAACATCTCTAAAAATGCACTCTGTATTATCTGGTTGGAAATTGAGTTAGCATCAGCTTGAAGGCATTTGATTTCTTCGATAGAATCTAGGATTTCTACAATTTTGTGCTGAACTTTGAATGGAGGAACAGGAACAATAGCCTCTTTTAAATACTTAAAAAAACGAGCATATCCTTCATACGGATACTTGATTGATCTTATCATATAGTACAGATATTTGAGGTCAATATCTAGTCTGCTAGTAGTAAGAATTTTAGTCCCATCCGCGCCAACTGCAAAAGGAAAATCTATATATTTGGCTATTTTTGTATGGTCCCCAAATATTATAACTGGCAAATCACAACCTACACAATGGGTTTTATCGTTTGTATAACCAGCAATCAGAGTCTGACCCTGATCTATTATAGGCAAATCGCCTACATCTTCGTATCCATCTGTTTTAAGATTCTTTTTCCCAGAAGATATAGTGTTTATTATATCTCCAATTTTGGTCCATTCCCATCCGTCAGGTAGTTCTCTATCCACTTTCATCTATTATCCCTCAAAAGTTTCTCAGGAACAGCAACTGAATATTCATTTACATTGCCGATTAATGCAGCTCTCTGTTCAAGACCGTCAACAATAGCTGTTTTTAAATTATTCAAAAAAGTCACGGAAATATTCTTAATAATCTCGTGATTGATCCCATCATCGGTTTGTATTACCCATGTAAAAAGATCGGTTGATGGATTATATTCCATTAAGTTAATTCCAGAAACGATCAGTGACTTTGGATTGCCAAGTTCATTTAATATCAGATTCTTCAAAAACCAAGATGGACTTACATCTAATTTCTCGCAATGGGCTACCAGCTGAGTAAAATCATTACGAGGTAGTTTCGTTGAGACGGTCTTATATTCCATGAACTGTAATTGTAACTGAAACTATATATATTATTGTGTAGACTTAGGTCTACATTTTATTTAAAATAAATTATTATTTAATGTTGTGATGCTCAAAAAACAAGATTGATAATGCTAATTATTAAATAATTCACCTTCTGATCTCTGGTTAATCTTAACTTAGAACATCAGTTTTCAAAGGCATTTTGAGATCTTTGTATAAGATAAAGGAAGAAATAGTTAGTCCATATAACAACCCAAACATGTGAACTTTGTGATCAACGTTTAAACCTTCTATTTGTATGATAGGTACGAAGGTTATCCATATAAAAGGAGGGACGGCAATTAGTGTAGCAGCTAAGGCAAGATTAAATATTTTATGTATAGTTGATTTCTGTTGGGAAATTGTTTGGATAATTTTATCTAAACTTTCGAATAGGTTCTTTCTTTCAAAGTATAAGAGGAAGATTAGGATAACCAAGAAAAATAAAGAAATGATTACTTCTTTGTAGAAAACATACACTGTTAAATTGGACAATATGGCTATAAAAAAAATATATAGTTTTAAAGGCATTCTTAATTCGTTTTTTGCATAAAGATATGTTGCAAGAGGAAGATAACCTAATAAACAGTATACTATTCCTGAGAGTCCGTTTCCAACATTTGTTTTTGAAAAACATATACAAAATACTGAGTTCACAATTGGATAGACTATTAAGCACATTATCATTAACAGTTTTAGTTTGGTTCTTTTGGCTATTAGCCAAGAAATGAGTGTTAGTAAAATGATATATGCAATAACATTGGGGACTAAATGAGCCCAAAAGATAGTATGCGTGTAGCTTGATAAAAATACATTTGTGTTCAGATTTGCAGGGTCTAAAATAAAAAAAAGTATGACGTTTGAAGCAAGACTGGAATCTAAATCCCATAACACTCTTAAAAAAGTATAAATTGAAAACGTAAGGACTACTGGAAGAAGGATATAAAGGATGACTTCTCTTGGAAATACTCCTCCTATAAAACTCTCCCTATTTTTGAGATTTAAATCGATACTCGCCACTCTCCCTCACATGGACTTTAACCTTTCATTAGGATTACTATAAACATGAAGTCTGGTGCATCTGAGTTAGTTTTGTTATTAAAAGTGAAAGTGAAGGTTCCCAGCTTCGCCCGCCAGCGTTCCATTGAGATGTTCAATACATCTTTATTTTACTACATTTTTCCACGATGTCCTGCAATTCTTCGGGTTTGAATACCTCTAAAGGTCTTTCCTGGGATATTGGCATTTGTCCAAAATCTCCGATTACAAGAGATTTTTTCTGTATGAATACACTTTCAGCAATTTCTAGCACGTTTTGTTGTTGTGTGGTACGATAACCATCACCAAAAACTTCCTTTCTGAATTGATTCCTCATAACTTTAGCTGGACTTATTTCGAAAGAAACTCCAAGTAGCTTTCTCAAAAATTCCAGATAATCAACACCACTCTTTTTCTGGATATTTTCGATTGTGATATCCGAGCGGATCTCTGTAAGCTGTTTTTCAAGTTTCATCAATTCCTCTGAAGTTACTCCTTCACCCAGGGAAATTTTCTTTGCAATTGGGTTTGATTCTAGAAAATCAGTAACATCTGAACCAGGTTTAATTTCAGCACCATCATGTATTTCAAATTCAAAGTCCCTTACACCTCTGATTTCATCTGGTGCATCAATCTGTAATTTTCGACCTTTTTCAGGCTCGTAATATTTCACAAGAGGGGCAAGTTCCTTGACCAGCAAATCCACCTTACTAAACGTGAGACCTTCCCAGAACTTATCTTGCATCATCGAGACGATCTTGGTTTTATTATCACGAACCTCATGCAGACTGTCTTTTTGAAGGATATTCGTTGCAACCTCGATCACGTACTCTTTCAGTTCACCAATGCCTTCAAAATTGTTCTCCAGGATATAAGAGTACAATTCTTCAACTTTCAGGATAAATGCCACTACTTTGGGATCCCCACCACAGCTAAATGCCACCAGAGGCGCAATCTCAGTATGCAAATCGTTTATGTATGTGCTCAGGCTAAACGGATTCTTTTTTATTTTATCAATCATGATCTTTTTACGCTGAACATGTGGTGCATCGTAATCAAGATCATCGATCATCTCAATAATGCGCCTTGAAATGATTTCGTTTTGTTCTTTGTCTAGGCTCTTGCCAAGTAACCCCACCCTGTTTGAGAATATCAGGGCAATGGGATTAATTTTTATTATATCCCCTGTTGTTGCCTTGAAATCTTTATGGAACTCTACATTGGAATGTCCACCAATCACGAAATCCAGTATGAGGAAGTTTTCTTTAGTGCGGTTGGGCAGCCATTCCAGGTGAGTACAAGATTTCTGGTTTCTGGTCCCACGTCCAATCATCTGCCAGAAACGAACGGGTGAAAATACAGGTTTCACAAAAACAAGGTTGCAGATTTCAGGGATATCTATGCCTGTGTCGAGAACCCCTACGGAGAGTGCAATTCTCGGTTCAGACTCGTGCTCAAACCTCCGCACTTCGTCCTCATACCTGTATATATCAGATGTAATTACCTGTACATATTTGCTCAATCTTGGGTATACCTTATCGAACACTTTTTTCATATGGACAGCGTGGTCAATACTTGCACAGAAGAATATAGTCTTACAGGGTAGACCTTCATCTGATTTGTAGCAGAGTCTCATGAACTCGTGAATAATAAGTTCGTTTGTCTTGTCATCCATGAAAATTTGATCAAACTCCGCTCCCTCAAGTTCTAGTTCCTCAGGGTTCTCTTCCTGTTTTCGAATTTTATCTTTGAGATCATCGGATAAATCTCGTCCGCTAATCCCTTCTGTCAAGATTTTGGTTTCGATAATTTTAGCAACATAAGGGACGAGAATTCCATCTTTTACTGCATCATTGTACGAGTACTCTGCAGTCGGCGCACCGTCATTGCAGTCAAAAAGATCGTAGGTACTTTTTGATTCGTTTGACCTGGGAGTAGCAGTTAATCCAATCATAAGCCCGTCAAAATAATCCATGAGAACATTGTTCTTGTCATAGTAAGATCGGTGAGCTTCATCAAAGATAATCAGGTCAAAAAATCCTGGGCTGAACCTGGTATACATCCTGCTTCCTTTTTTGCCCATTAATGTCTGGACAGTGGTGACGTACAAGCTGGCGGTCTTCGTAAATCCGTCCCTTAAATCAACAGTAGTATCTTCAAAGTGTTTCTCAAATCCTTTGGTTTTTGCCTGTGTCACCAGAACTGATCTATCGGCTATAAAAAGTGCATTGCGAATGTAATTGCATTCCAGCAGGCTGTCACATATAGCCATGGCAACACGAGTTTTACCTGTGCCAGTAGCCATATGCACTAAGGCTCTTTGACATCCTTCTGAGAAGTGCTTATTCAAAATTTCAACAATTGTGACGCTTTTCTTCCTATCAACTATCCCAGTATTAACGCCATATTTGATTAGGTCTCTCCTCTCTGTGTGCAGTTTTCGTCTTCGACTAAGATCTTTTTGAGAGAATAAACCACCTACTTTTCTTTCCTGACCATCAAAATCAATAAACTTCCATTCTTTCCCATTTGTCAGAAAAATAGGTATGATGATACCCATTTCATTTTCAATATCTTTGGCATAGGTCCTGGCCTGTATCCGCCCCTCTTCAGGATGTTTTGCATACCTTTTAGCTTCTATGATCGCAAGAGGAGACAAGTCTTCATCAAGAAGGAGATAGTCGATATATTTTTCACCTGATTTATAGACTCCATCAGCTATAACATATGATTTTCTTTTAAAATCCGATTTTATAATATTGACCTCTTCTTTAACATAAGGTTTTAACCACCATTTTGCGATCTCGGGATCAATTAATTTTTCCCGTGTTTCTTCTTCATTAATTTCGGAGTCTAATGTATCAGGAAGTTTCATAAGTTTTTATCTGTATATATTATATAAATAACTATTCCAGTTGAAATATAGAAAAGATTGTATCTGTATTCAGAAGATTTTTTTTCTCAATTCTACACATATCATGATATTGTCATCTAAGTTTGATCAGTGTGACTTGAACTATTCCAGAAATCTTAAATATTTATCTTATAGAACTAATACCTACCTCAAGAATAAGAAATAGTAGAATACTACCTACCGCGATCATAAGAGCTAATATAATCATAAGTTCTTTGGTTAAAACTTCTTGAAAATTAATAACAAGTATTATGCATTTACTTATTTACATAGGCATCTATTTAGAAAAATTTGCATTCTTTTTAGGTATCACACTTATTTTCTGGTTCACGGTGTATTTTTTTAGGTATTCACAATTTACAGGCAAAGCAGTTCAGCCTGTTTGAGGATATTTTCGGTAGCAAACTTCTGCATGTCCGGGAGATAGTCATACTTTTCAACAGGCGTTTACACTGACTTTTATCTTTGCCTGGATGTTTTTTTCTGAGGGTTCAGTCAACACCTGCATTTTGCCTGATAATTTTTACAAGTTATACTTTCCTGAGCCGACGCGGCAGGATAACGGTTCCGAAGTCTTCCCTTTCGGCATCCTCTGTTTCGGGAGCAATATCCGGGCCGTAAAGGTGACCGTAACCGAGATCGGAAAGGATTTTAAGGGCTGCATCTTCAACTTCGGATTCAGGGATGATGGGAGGGATGGGGATTTTTCCTTTCTTTTTTTGTCTTTTTTTGTCTTTTTTTGCAGCTTTTGCATCTGCCAGGGATCTGCCAGGGGTGGCTTCAGTTCAAAAGAAAACTTCAGCCATTAAAGCAAGAATATAAAAATTAGAGTTATGTATTTCAGTAAATTTATTTAAATGTAGCTATTTTGTTGTAGCTCTGGTTTGAAAAAACGAAAATTGTGATTCCACTGCCGGTGAGATTTATCCTGGAAGGAAACTGGAACTTTTCTTCTTGACATTTATAGATGATCCTTCTGTTATTGAATTTTCAAAACAC
The DNA here is from genome assembly GCF_000970285.1 of Methanosarcina horonobensis HB-1 = JCM 15518. Taxonomy (NCBI): domain Archaea; kingdom Methanobacteriati; phylum Methanobacteriota; class Methanomicrobia; order Methanosarcinales; family Methanosarcinaceae; genus Methanosarcina; species Methanosarcina horonobensis. The sequence continues at coordinate 1,132,841 of NZ_CP009516.1, forward strand.
TAATCTGGATTAGTACTAATCTAGGTTAGCATTTCTTAGTATCAATTAGAAAGCTAAAAGTTAAAACCGAATAATTAATTTAATACCTTTTTCCGCGCTAATGTAGGCCAAAAATCTAAAATGTTAATTTTTAAACTTATAGTTTTTTTGTAGAAATATCTCTTTAAAATGACCAGTCTTGTAAATGAGGAACCTAATAGATATCTTATGTTTAAATTAACAAACTTTATATCTACTTAGCAACTTTCTATTAAAGTCGAGTTAAAACCAGCTAATCTGCTCAGGAGTGATTAAAAGATTATTTACAACTGCAGAGTAACTATTAAATAATTTTAATACCAATAGACTCTTGAACTAGAAACATATGTTCTGACTACTGTTTCTCATAGTTATATCCATGTGTTACTGGTTTATGATTATTGGTGGTGGGTTTATGGGAATTTTAACAATGGCAAATACAATGAGAATAATCTATGTAATTGGCCTGCTTATAGCAGTTTATATTACATTTATAATGTAATTTAACTGATTCTTCTAACTTTTTTGGTTCATATGGATGGTCTCTTGTCTTTTGAGTGTTTCAATTTTTTCGTGTATTGGTGACACGTATGATGCGCATTCTCGTTTTTTTTGGACTACTTTTTGGTTTATTTGGCATCTTCATGTCACAGTATATATTGCAGTATAGAACAATTTACCAATTATGGATCAAAGAGATTGTTTATTATACAGGTTCCTGTGGTTCTAAGGATAAGAATCAACTATGTAATCAGGAAGATTCTTTTTATAAAAATGGAAGCCAGATTTGCAGTCAGGTAGAATCTTATTGTAGAGAGATCTGTGACCTTGCCAATGCATTGATCATACTGTTCTTGGAAATTATAATCACTGGCCTTATATCACTTTATGTGTTAAAAATCAAATTAAATGAAGTAGACATATCACCCGGAGATATTGCCATCCTTCGAGGTGATCAGGCTTTAGTGTTCGTTCTTTTATTATCAGTACATTCAATATTGAAAGCGTCACATATAGACATACTCCACTCAGCTAAAACAAGTGAAATCGATAGAAAGCTGTTTCATATATGGTGTAAAGTGAACTGTCACACACTTAAAGCAGGCTTCCAGCAGAAACTGGAACCTCCCAGGATGTACGTACTTCTCAGAGACAAAATTATAGAACATTCCAGGAACGAAAAACCTGCTCTAAATTCGGAAAATGAGAAAGAAGAAATGTTTATTTACGAATTTATAAGTAAACTAAAAGAAGATCAAAAGGAATGGAACCAGCTTCTGGCCCTATTGGAAGAGACTAGAGAAAGCAGCCGCTGGAACCCTCTATACAGACTGTTTGGAGACATAGACCAGGAATTTTTGAGATACTTGGTAGTAATTGCGACAATAGAAATAATAGTTGTACTTGTATTATTGTTTGATTTACTACCTGAGTTTAGTTTTTCCGATGCACTTATGAGTTAATCATTTTTCGGAACTAATTAAAAATAAGTGGGTCTGTACATAGTTTATAAATATATTTTTCTGCTAGTGGCTAAGGCAATTGTTTTTAAAAATCTATTAAAATCCAACGGAGCCAGCAAAAAATAGAAAAGAACATATTTAAACTAAAATCCGGCAGGCAGTTTTGAATAAATGCTTTTTGAAAAGCGGGGAACTTTATTAGCTGTTTTTAATGTGTCTTGTCACGCTCGACGAAGGAGAGCGGCCTTGCCGATGAAAAAGGAGAAAAAAGAATTTATACTCTTCATAAATGAATTAATTTAAAGGGTTTAATTATTTATGCTCTAAGTGGAAACCTTAATGAATTGAAATTTACTCAAACTTTTTCCTTATTAAGTAACTTATTTGAACCTTCCCTATCAATGCTTGCTGCCCTTATCATATATGTTTCAAGAATTTCAATCATCTTTTTATCTTCTTTATCAACCGGAAGTCTTTGAGATTTTCCAAAACTTTCGGCTTTTTTCCTTCATTGAAAACTTCCAGCAACCATTTTCCTAGGCTTCAATTGAGATGATTACTACAAATTTTCGAATAATTCTCCAAAAACGATAACAGGAAAAATGTTATTTGTTTGAAGACATCTGCGGAAAGTCAGCCATATATAAATTCCAGACTTTTCAAATATTTCTTTTGAATCAAAAGCTTCCTTTGCTGATAAATAGGAAATTCTTCTTCCTGCAGGAGATCCGTCCGATTTTTTTCTCCATATCTCTTCAGAATTTAACTCTTCAATCCAAATATTGTATAAGTTCGTATAATAATCAGTTGTATCGGTATGTAACTTTTTATGAAATGCTCCTGGGCATTCTTCTAAAGCAATTTTGAAGTAATCTGGTACTTCTTCTCTTGATTTGTCGGCCAGAATATTTTCCAGTGAACTTATGTTAAATATCTTTGATTCAATAAATTAAAAATCAGTCTTAAATATTTATAATTTCCTGAAGAACTTAAATACTAAAATATTTTTATAAAAAACCAAAAAGGTAATATTTTCTACAAACCTTAGATAATATTCTCATCTTTCACTAATTCGTCCTTTAGATAACAAATAACCAATAGCTGCACCCAAAAATCCTACAATTGCCTGCCCTTCAATAATTCTAACATATGCAAGGATTCCAGCCATTATAATGATAATAGCTGCTAAAACGTACATTCCAACAAGATTCCATTTTCGTTCAGTAGTTCCTCTTTTTCCCCAGTTTTCTAATACTTGATGTGCTTCTTCCCATCTGATTTTCTCAATAACGGTCTGCCAGTTTACTGCCGGATTTAATTGTCCATTTTCATCTATCATGTAGGTACCTGGCCTTATTGGACAAAACTCTCCTTGTTCATCTACACAATAGACACCTGGAGCAGGTCTTAAATCTTGGTTGACTCCTTTATCTTCTGTCTCAGGTTTATTTATGGTTTCCATTATATAGACTCCGTTGTTCTGAGTTCGTTAAGACTCTTATTTTCCCAGAAATTAGTTTTGGAAGTAAAGAATCACGAGTTTGAGAAAGTATTTTGTTTTCCTTTTGATTCTGAATTACTCTTTGGAACAAATCATCTACAATCTTGTTAAATTTTTCTATTTTGTTGACTGGGGGCTCTACAGTCAATTTGTTTTTCTTAAAGCTGTTTACATCCAATCCCCAAATGACTGAGCCAGTATGATACGATAAAACGATAAAGTTTCAATCTGTGTAAAATAAAGATGAAAATGTAAATAATTTTTATATCTATCATCAAAAGGAGTAACTTTTGTTATATGATGAGAAAAGACCCCTGTCTCATCTCTATAGTTGTGAGGGAAATACACAATAGCAGGAAATCCGAGAAGCCTTCTATCTTTTGTCTGTTCTGTATTGAGGATAATAAGGTCCCCTTCTCTAACAAGATGCCGTTCCTTTGTTCTATCACTCTGAATCCAAGCATACTCTGGTTTGAATCCGCCTCCCTCATACACATTATTCAGTGTGACGAATACTTTACTAGGAGGTTCAGTAAACTTCTCAGATCCTTTATATGAAAATCCTTTCACAAAATCAGCAAGTTCACTTATCGACTTTACTCCCCACCCCTCCGGAATCTCCCCCAAATCCTAATCAACCATTCTGCCACCGCTTGATTTGTAAGGGTTTCCGTTTTCATTCGGGAACTCGAAATCGATGAACCAGCGTTTGAAGAGTGTTTGGACGATTTTTTAATGATTTTTTATAGGAACCTGGCCTTGCTTTATATCCCAATTTTTCCAGTATTTCATTTGAAGAACGGGGGCAAAAGATTGTTTTCAATTAATGAGAAATATCATACAATAAATATTTCTTCATCATGCACTCAACCTATTTTCCCGATCATGGAAAGAAAGCTGTCTCTTAATCTTTCTCTTGTGGAGTCCGAAAGGCCTTCGAGCTTATCGAGGGCTTTCAGTGCCTGCTCAAAATAGTATTTTGCAAGGGCAGGATCTATCTCAAGGTAGGTTGCTCCCATAATAACATACAGATACAGGAAATCCTCGTATTTTGCGGTAAGTCTGCTGTAAAGTTCCTGAATCCTGGCGAATTCTCTTTTTTCTGCCAGTTCGGATATGTAAAGTCCTGTAAGTTCGTAAAACTCCTGGCCGTTGTCCAGCAGGAAATCGAATTTTTCCGAATCATTCATTGAAAGGAATTTGCTTTCAATTTCTGCCATCAGTTCTTCTTCTGTTAGCTCTCCTTCATTTAGCTCTCCTTCGGTCAATCTTTCTTCAGTCAGTTTTTCTCTTTCACCCTTCTTTTCTTTCTTCTCTCCTTCATTTTTTTCTCCATATCCCTCTACACTTCCATATTCCCCTACATCTCCATGTTCTTCTCCATACTCCTCTCCATATTCTTCTACAAACTCGAAATAATCTTCCTCTTCCCCTTTCATGAGCATCAGGTCCGCATGTTTGCTTGAGAGACCCATTTCAGCAGCAAGCTTCTTTATGCTCTTCTCATACTCTTCCTTTTCTTCTTTGGTAAAAAAATCCATAATATAGGCTACCCATTTTATATATGCCTGCTCATCTTCCATCCAGGACCTGTTATCGATAACCTCAAGAACGTAGTCTATTACCAGCTTCAATTCATGGAGGGTTACCGGTTTTTCTTTAAGGACTTCTATCAGGCTTCTGACAGTCTCTTTTTCGAGATCCTGATTAAAAAAGGAAATATTTCTGCTGCAATTTTTTCTTATATTCTTCAGTGCTAATGCTGCATCCCTATCCGTTATTTTTCGATTTGCCTCGTAAAAATACCTGGCAATCGAATACTCAACCGTTCCGATATACTCAGCGTATTCATACTCCAGACCCTGCAGGCTTTTTATTTTCTTTACTTCAGGCGTATCGGGTGCAAGATGCCGGAAAAGCGAGTCTTCCTCTTCTTTAAGTCTATCCTTGGTTCCATCGTTCATAGCTTTTCTCTCCTTTACTACCTGCCTTCCTTCGTTTCTTCTCTCTTTACTTTCATGACGTTCATGAGTTCAATGAATGCATTTAAGACCTGATATACGTCAAAGGCTTGAAGTTCCGTTAAAATCCTAAATCCATTAATTAGAAGTTCTCCAATTCATCAAAATCTGCACACAGCCCGTATGCTCGTCAACATCTTCCCCGACTGCTCTAAATCCGCTCTTTTCATAAAAGATAATGGCCTTTTTGTTATCCCTGTAAACCTTAAGGGAGAGACTTCCTTTCAGGATTTTTGCATGTTCGAGAAGCGCTCTTCCTGTTCCTTTTTCCTGCGCTTCGGGAGCTACGAAAAGGGCACACACATTTTCTCCTACAAGCGAAATAAAACCTGTAACCTTTCCTTCCCGCTCAAAAACATAATTCTCCGCAAGAGGCAGGTATTTTTCCTCCATTGCTGATTTATACGAAGCCCAGAAGGTGGCTAGCACAAAAGGATGGGCAATGACTGAAGCATCGTACCAGATCCTTACCATCTCTTCAAGGTCTGTTTCCTTATAAGTTCGGATCAATTTCCCAGATTCCTTTTCCCTATTGGGGTAATTTCTTCCGGCAGGATTATTATATTGATTAAAAATTAAAATTATGCTCTTATATATTGAATGATAGAATCTATCGTTAAATAGGTTATTGAGAAACGCCTGTCACAGTATGCGGCAGTATTCAGAAAAGAATAGACCGAAAAATGCTTCGGCCGAAAAAAAGGCTTTAATGAAGAATGTTCCGAGTCAAAAAGAAAAATCGGACAATTTCTTGTATTTTAATCTGACTCAATCTGCCTGATCAAGTCGTTTGCATATCTTTCGGATACTTCCACCTGCGGGCTGCAGGGCACAACCCTTACCAGTTTCCCGAACTGGGCCACATATATCTTGGGCCCGTGTGAAGTTTTCACCTTCGTAAAGGTATATCCCTTTGGAAAGGTCATTTTCTTAACCTCCTACTAATTAATATATCTGCTCTGTCATATAAGCATTTTTAAAATTAACGATCATTACATTTTATGGATACAGCAATTGAATTATTTTTGACATTTATCTCATTTGGGAGATAATTTATATTTTATGAAAAGAGATATTTCGTAAGTCTTCCCCAAATACAAAGGTTATTTTTAAGACCTGGTTAACAGTCTTAGTCTCTTCTAATTTATTCAGAATCGTTTATTGCTTCACAATAATAGAAAAGGATGGCTCTTTAGCAGTAAACCGGATAGACTAACAGGATGATAGAGGGATGATAGAGGGATGATAGAAAATGAGATAAAACAGAGAGAATTGAGATCAGTAACGTAAGTGAGGTAAAGATGCACTTCTTGCTGTAACAAAACATTAAAGGAAAAAAATTATCGGAATTTTTCCAGCACTTTTAGCAGTTCTTCCTCATCTCTTGCCAGGGAAACAATAGACATTTCTATCATCAGGTTAACGATTCCATCCGAAAGCTCCCTGAAATCAGTCCTGAGTCCTATAACAGGTTTTCCTTTTGCGTATGCATAACCTGCCTCCCAGGCTGTTCCGGAATCCACATCCACGCCGTCAAGAACTGCGACGACAATATCTGAGGCGTCCACGCCCTCCACACACTTCACAAATATACATTCCTGGTTCTGCCTTTCGCGCTCCTGTGCCGCGTCCTCTGCATCTTCCTGGGGTAAAAAAACAGAAAAACCGTTATTGAGCAGCATATCTTTCAGTTTCTGGTTGTACTCTAGTTCGGCGTGTGTAAAGAGGGGGGCCGCAATGTAGATTATCTTTTTTTTGCTCAAGTTTCTTTCCTCCTGTTCCTCCGGAAGTCAGCACTCATAAGAGTTTTCTGCATGAAAAAAGGCTGATAAAGATAAAATACTTTACCTTCTGTTTCAATTCTCTCAGAGATATTTACTTAATTGAAGCTGATATGAACCTGATCAGAACGTTCTGGAATACTCTTATATATCTATAAATTTAAACTGTACTGTCTTAATATTAATTATACGACTTTATTAAGGGGTAATATAACGGTCAGGAACTTTTCAGCAGTGAAGGGCTCAGATGAAAAGGGAATTGCTCCTGTTGTCGGAACGGCGGTTACAATATTCATTGTTTTTATTCTTGCAGGCCTGGTCTCTTCAGCCTTTTTCGAGGAATACGGGGTTTCCTCCTATAAGGGATCGCCAGCAGCAAAGCTTCAGATCCAGTTTACTGAGGATGAAACCTCACTTGAATTCGAACATAGCGGAGGGGATCAGCTCTTTTTTGATAGTCCTTCTCTATCAGTTATTATGGATATTAATGATACTTCATATATGCTCAATGATTCTACCCTGGGGACCCTGGAAACCGGTAAAAAAGGAGTTCTTGCTCTGAATAAGAGTGGACTTCCTGCAATGGAATTGAGTCCCGAGGATTTGGTTTCTGTAAAAATAGTTGATCATGAAAGCGGTGGCCTTATTGCAAAACATGATCTTGAGGTCAAAGGGCAGATAGTTGTATCTCCGGAATGAGCCTGAGACAGAACCCTTACAGAGTGTCTTTTTTGCACAGCTAATAGTCCTTAAAACTCTCTCTCTGGTTTTTTCGATAACAAGCTTAATTATCTTGTATTGACATTACACTGGCAGTGAATACCCATGATCAAGGCAGGAATTATAGGAGCTTCCGGTTATACAGGAGGAGAACTCCTGCGCTTACTTGTAAGCCATCCCGATGTCAGGCTTGAACTGGCAACTTCCAGGAATCTTGCAGGAAAACCCGTAGCAAGTACTCACAGGCACCTCGAAGGTTTTCTGGACTTAAAGTACGAAAATCCGGGGCTTGAAGAAATCAGGGAGCGCTGTGATGTAGTTTTTGTGGCTGTGCCTCACGGGACTGCTATGAACTATGTACCTGAACTTCTCGACGGCAGCACAAAAGTGATCGATCTTAGCGCAGACTACAGACTTGATATCCCGGTATTTGAAAAAATCTATGGAATGAAGCATAGCGACCCGAGAAAATCAGTATACGGGCTAGTGGAACTTCATCCTGAAGCTGCAAAGGAAGAGTTTGTGGCAAATCCCGGCTGTTTTCCTACAGGAGCAACCCTTGCAGCAGCCCCTCTTGCGGCAGCAGGCTTAATAGATATTGCAGTCTTTGACTCCAAAACAGGGATTTCAGGAGCAGGAATTTCGCCAACGGAAACCTCTCATTACCCTAACCTTGCAGAAAATATTATTCCATATAAACTTACAGCTCACAGGCATAGGGCTGAGATAGTGCAGGAACTCACCAGGCTGGACGGAAAACTTCGAAACATCAATTTTACTCCCCATGTAATTCCGTCCATAAGGGGGATCTTTACAACTGCTCATCTCTTTACGAAAGAGTCTCTTTCGACTGAAGATGTCAGGGAAATTTATGAGGAGTTTTACAGGAATAAACCCTTTATTCGGCTCCCGGGAGGCGTCCCTTCCCTTACTGCGGTCAGAGGATCTAATTTCTGTGATATCGGTTTTGAAGCGGACAAGGAAAATAACAGGGTTGTAATACTCTCAGCAATCGATAATCTTGTCAAAGGAGCATCAGGGCAGGCTATTCAGAACATGAACCTCATGTTCGGGCTGGCTGAAACCCGTGGACTCTGGCTGCCTGCAGCAGCACCTTAAGTATGAAATAGAATGTAAGTATGGGACAGAATAGTAGCAGGCGAGAACATATAACTGGTAACGGATTAAAATAAAGAATGAAATTTATCTTGGGGTAGTCCGATGAAAGTAAAAGATGTCATGAACCCTGATGTTGTCTTCTGCAAGCCTGACGACACAGTCCGGGAAGCTGCAAAGATCCTTAAGGAAAACAACATTAGTGGAGCTCCTGTCCTTGAGGACGGAAAGCTTGTAGGGATAGTAAGTGAGGGTGACCTGCTTGAACTGCTGGTAATTCCAGAAAAGGGAAACCTCTGGCTTCCGAGTCCTTTTGAAGTTATAGAAGTTCCTATAAGGGAACTTCTGAGTTGGGAAGAAACAAAAAAGATGCTTTCTGACGTAGGTTCTACAAGGATAGAAGAAATTATGACAAGGGATGTGCACATAATCTCTTCCGAAGCATCCGTCGAAGAAGCCTCGGAGCTTATGGTCAGGCACAGGATCAACAGGCTTCCGGTAATGGAAAATGATCGTGTTGTCGGGATTGTCACGCGTGGAGACATCATAGAAGGTCTTGCAAAACTTTGAGTTAAAGGAGTGTTTTAATGAAGCAAATCGAGGGTGGAATTTGTGCAGTAAGGGGCGTATCTGCATACGGGATAAAACCCGGAAAAATGGGGATAGCTGTTATTCGTGCGGAAGGCCCTGCAGCAGGTGTTTTCACAAAAAATAAGGTCACTGCAGCTCCTGTCATCCTGAGCAAAGGAGTGATCGAGACTCAGCACCGGCTTTCTGCCATAATTGCAAACAGTGGAAATGCTAACGCCTTTACAGGCGATGATGGTTTTCTGGATGCAATGGAAATGGCATCAATACTTTCTGAAAAGCTTGATGTTGATGCTGAAACCGTTGCAGTTGCTTCAACAGGAGTAATTGGTAGAAGGCTTGATGTTTCCTTTATAAGGGAGCACCTCCCTGAAGTCCTTGAAGGGCTTGGCAGTTCCCCGGAATGCAGCCAGGCAGCGACAAAGGCGATTATGACCACTGATAAAGCCTTAAAAGAATCCGCTGTGGAACTCGACTGCGGAGTAAGGATAGGCGCAATTGCGAAGGGTTCAGGCATGATCGAGCCAAATATGGGGACTATGCTCTGCTTTGCATATACCGATGCAAACGTGCCTGCAGACGTTCTGGATGCTGCTCTGAGGATAGCTGTCGATAAAACCTTTAATATGGTTGTCGTTGATGGCGACACAAGCACGAATGACATGGTACTTTTCACTTCCACCTGCAAATCAGGGATCAAACCCTGTATGGAGTGCCTTGACGAGTTTGAGGATGGGCTGATTTGCGTATTTACGGACCTTGCAAAGAAAATGGCTAAGGATGGGGAAGGAGCTACCAAACTCATAGAATCCAGGGTTATAGGTGCAAAAACACATGAGGATGCCAGGCTTGCTGCAAAAGCCATTGTCCGCTCCCCTCTGGTCAAATCTGCTATTTTCGGAAAAGACCCTAACTGGGGCAGGGTTGTTGCAGCTGCAGGGTACTCGGGTGCCGAGCTTGAACAGGAAAGACTTTCCCTAGCTTTCTCAGGTGGGGGAGAAGAAGTCGAACTTGTGAAATCCGGGGAAATCTCCAGGGATTCTGATCTTGCACTCTTGAAAAAAATAATGGCAAATGAAGAAATCATCATTACCCTTGACCTTGCAATGGGAGAAGAATCCGCAACTGCCTGGGGCTGCGACCTGACCTATGATTATGTCCGGATCAATGCCGAATATACAACCTGATGCCGATATACTCTTAATCTAACAGGCTGCAGAATCTAGAATACAATTTAATGCCTGATTTCAACCTGAGACCGGCTGCGGATATCTATTGTAAGGTGCAAATAGATGATCTCAGGTCAGCCTTGCCTGACCTCTTATCTCCAATCTGCACAAAGTTAAATAAAATAACGTAGAATGAAAAATAGAGGAAATATAGATTAGATAAATCCGATACTCAAAAGCTCGGATTTATTCTTATTTATTATTGATTGGATAATTATTGATTGGATAATTATTGATTGGATAATTATTGACTGGATATTTTATTTTATTCCCAGGGGGTTTACTGAAGTGGATATGGAAGAATGGGAACAGCGCCACACGGAAGCGTTTTACGATGCAAAAGAAGCCCTTCCTTATCTGGATGGGATGTTTGTTGCTTATAACAGCAATATCGATGCAATCAGACACCTGACAGAAAAAGACATGATAAAGCTTGTCGGGCTCTTCGATGAGGCTGAAATTCAGAATAGGGTTGCAGTGTATCCCAGGGAAATTACCGAGCCTGTGGATTTCGTTGCCCGCCTGTTGATTTCCATGCGTGAAGGGAAAGCTGCAGAAGTGCCTGCATATACCGAAGATATCCATAAGTGGCTGAAGGAACACCTGGGTTTTGACTACGCGCTTATGGGCGGTCAGGCAGGAATTATTTCAAACCTTCTTGCCCGGTTAGACCTGAAAAAGGTGGTAGCTTACGTTCCCTGGCTTTCTGAAGAGCAGGCAGAATACTTTGTAGATAACGGCAATATCCTCCACCCGAGAGTAGAAAACGGACAGGTTACCCTCAAACCTCCGGCAGAGGCTTTCAAGCCCGGGACAGGGTCAAAGGTCAACTGGATATTTGAATTTTCTAAAGACATGAAAGTGACCTGCGCAGGGAGCACCTTCAAAGTACCCAGGGACAACCGCCTGATTATCTCTTCCCGTCCTAAATGGATCCGCCTGGATATGGACAGAGAGATTTATGAGCAGCTTTATGCTCTCTTTCCTGTTGACGGGGCAATGCTTTCCGGTTATCAGATGATAAAAGAAGAGTACGAGGATGGATCCACCTATAAAGATTATGTAGAACGTTCTGTAAAGGTTATTGAAAAGCTGAAGTCTCTGAACCCTGAACTTCGCATCCATGTGGAACTCACATCCATCCAGAACCGGCTTATAAGAAAGACCATTCTGACAGACATTGTTGCAAGGCACGTTCATTCCCTGGGCCTGGACACCGTGGAAGTGGCAAATGCCTTGAACGTGCTGGGATATGAGGAGCTTTCATACTCCGTGATCCGGAAGGGAGAAAACGGGATTATGTCTCTTTACCAGGGAGCTGTCCAGTTAATGAAGGATCTTAAACTTGAAAGGGTTCATGTGCACTCGCTTGGTTTTTATATCTGCATTCTGGCAAAAGGTCACCCTCTCACCCTGAAAGAACACAGGGATGCCCTTCTCTTTTCCTCGGTTCTGGCAGCTGCCCAGGCTCTCAACGGGAAAATCGAGAACCTTACTGAAGCCGAAGCCGGTCTGGAAGTACCTGTCTCAGCTGCAGGGTTAGAAGATCTGGAAAATTTCCAGTTATACTGCACAGGCAGAAAACTCTGCACTCCGGATGAATTCGAGTACGGATACATATACGGGCCAGACCATGATGCTATTCTCATCCCTTCCAAGGTGGTGGACAGACCAAAAGCTACAGTAGGGATAGGTGATACCATTTCTGCAGGAGCTTTTGCTGCCATGCTCGCAAGGATGAAACAAAAACAGGCAGGGAAATAAGTTATTCGAAAATCGAAAATAAGTTGTCTGAATACAGGAACCGGTCAGATGAACATACTTTGCGGTTATAATGTAAACATAGACTCCGTATACAGGATAAGCGGAGCTGAAATCTCTGAACTGCTGATGGCTTTTGAAAGGACTGAAATTCTTGAAAAGATAAGAAACCCTCCCGGTAAAATTCTTTCCGCATCCGATTTTGTTGCAGGGCTCGCCTACTGTATGAAAAATGGGTGTGGAGCCGAATGGCTTGTCTTTGAGAAGTCTGTCTTTGAGTTTTTGAAGAACCGCTACTTTCAAAAGTCTCTTGTGAGGATGGGTGGAAACGCCGGGATTATGGCAAATGCCCTTTCCGAAATCGGAGCAAGAGTGGTTCCTAATGTTGCGGTTCCTTCAAAAACCCAGCTTTCTTTATTTTCAAAAAAAGCAGTATATTTCCCGGATGCTCCTCTGCAGATAGAGGAAGAGCCGGAAAAGGAAAAGCTGAAAACAGAATCTGGGAAAAACACATACGATAAGTATAACACACGTAATACACATGCTTCTTTTAGCAGTCAGGACCCAATACATTTCGTTTTTGATTTTTCCGAAGGTGAAACCTTTTCCCTTTACGGGACAGAAATCAGGGTTCCCAGAGAAAACCGCTTTATAGCGACCTGTGACCACTTAAATTTCAGGCTTTTTACCAGTTCCGCATTTGAGGACTATGCCCTGAAGCACGCAGAAGAAATGGACGGAGCACTAATATCAGGCTTTCACCTCCTTCTTGAGATCTATCCTGACGGTAGCACCTACAAAGAAATCCTTGAGAATTCTTTTTCACAGCTTAAGGCCTGGAAGGCAAAGAACAAAAGGCTCAGAATTCATGTTGAGTTCGGGCACTTCGCGAGCAGAGAGATTGCAAATTCAGTCTTTTCAAAATTTGCCGGAATTTCAGGTAGCATCGGAATGAACGAAGATGAACTTTCAATGTTTAATAACCTTCACGGAGTTCCTGCTAAAGGGCTTTCGAATATGGAAGCCGAAGCTGTAGGGAGAGCAGCCTGCAAACTTGCATCCCTTCATGGGCTTGGAACACTTTTTATCCACACAAGAGAGTTTGTCCTGGCTGTTTTTAAGCCGGATACCGAAAACTCTGATGAATCGGAGATTTCAGAAAACTGGGTCAAAGGAAAATGGGATAATAAAGAAAACCCGGTTATTTTAAAAGCAGCCAGGAAAAAGCTTGATGCGATAGGTTTCGGACTAAAGTGTGCAGGAGCGTATGCGGCTTCAGGCAGGCTCGAAGGGCGTGAATTCGTGGAAAAAGAGGCTTTAAAACTTGAGGAGAGCAGGTTTGGCAGGGAGCAGCTGGAGTTCTTCCTGACAGCTTTCAACGGAACCACCTGCGGACAGGGTGCTTTTGCCTTAATAGAAGGCTACATGCTTTGCATCCTGCCCACACTGCTCTGCAAATCTCCGATAACAACTGTGGGACTCGGGGATACGTTAACTGCAGGAACTTTTTTGAGGGGGCTTGAACTGGATGTACAGGCTTGAACCCGAACTTTTTGACCTTAACTACACCCTTGACTGCGGGCAGGTGTTCCGATGGGAAAGGGATGGAGACTGGTGGACAGGAGTTGTAGGAGAGAATGTTGTTCGGCTTTTGCAGGAAAAGGAAAGTGGAAGTCTGCTGGTCGACTCGGAACTCTCACCCGAGTTTTTCTCTCATTACTTTCGCCTTGACGATAACCTTCCTTCAATTTATGAGAGCATCAACAGAGACCTTTTGATTGACAGGGCAATAAATAGATATAGAGGCCTTCGTCTAATCCGGCAGGATCCCTGGGAGTGCCTGATTTCTTATATGCTTGCAACGGCTTCAAGCATTCCTACAATCCAGAAAAGGATTTTTCTTCTGAGCCGTTTTTTCGGACAGGAACTCGAAGACGGATATTTCAGCTTTCCGAATCCTGAAACTCTTGCAAACGCGGATCTGTCTCTGCTTGACAGGTGTAAGCTCGGTTTCAGGGCAGAACGCATAAAAACAGCAGCAGAAGAAGTATGTTCCGGAGAACTGGACTTTGATGCTCTTTTCCGCCTTGAGTACAGATATGCCAGGGAACGCCTTATGAGACTTCGCGGAATAGGAGAAAAAGTTGCTGACTGCGTCCTCCTTTTTGCCTTTGAGAAAATGGAATCTTTCCCGGTGGATACCCACATAAGGCAAATTATTCAGCATTACCACATTGATGACAGTTTTTTTGAAACTTGTACAAACCTGAGCTGTATGGGAGAATGGGGTCGGGAATACTTCGGACACTACTGCGGGTATGCCCAGGAGTATCTTTATTACCAGAAAAGAATTGAAGGGTTTGTTTCCCTTTACTAACTTCTCTCTTTTGTCAAAATTAGAATTGAAAAATTAGGGTTGAAAAATTAGAATTAAAAGCTGGAATTTATTTTATTCAACAACCGCAGATTCTGCCTATAGAGAGTGTATGAAACTTTTTAAGGCATACTTTCTTCAAGTGCTTTAAATTTGAGAGCAAGATTTTCAATATAAGCAATAACTTAGGATTTTGGAGCTTATAGAACAATAATCCCTTCACATTTCATAAAAATTAATTCATTTTATACTCAATTTTCCTTACTCTGAAGAGAAATTGTGGAGCCTTAACAAAGCTACCTGAATAGCTACTTTGTAATTAAAAAAACTAGAAAAATAAAAAAACCCCCAAAACTTGAGACTTTTTCGAGCTCTTCTGGGGCTATCAAAGTTGCAACTTTTTCCTTATCCGCGGCTGTAATTAATCAAAAATTCGGGAAATTAATTAAATCACCTTTGTTACCAGCGTCTGTCGCGGTGGTCGTCATCCCAGTCGTCGTCGCAATCGTCATCATCCCAATCGTCGTGGTCTCTCCAACTGCGGTGGTCGTCATCCCAGTCGTCATCCCAGTCGTCGTCATCCCAGTCGTCGTCATCCCAATCGTCGTGGCCTCTCCATTTGTGTTCGTGGTCTCTCCCTTTGCGGTCACAGTCTCTCCATTTGTGGTTGTCGTCATCCCACCATTTGTCGTCGTTATCCCACCAGCAGTTTCCATCCCATTTCCAGTTATTGTTGACATCCCACCAGCAGTTTCCATCCCATTTCCAGTTATTTCCGGAGAACCACCAGTTGTTTCCATCCCATCTACAGTTATTGTCAACGTCACACCAGTTGCTTCCATCCCATGTTAAGTCATTGAATGAGCAATCACCTGGGCAAAAGTCTGGACCGCAAGAATCTGGGAAGCAATTGCCTAGAAGACCATCGTCTAGAAGACCATTGCCCAGACCGCAATCGTCTAGAAGACCATTGTCCAGACCGCAATCGTCTAGACCGCAAGGGTCTGAATCACACGCTGATGCTGACACTGCTGTCAGTGTTGCCACAAAAAAGACTGTCAGCAAAATAGCCACAACCTTTTTCATCCTGTTAAGTATTTGTTTTCCCATAAATTTTTATCCCCACATTATTTCTATTTTTTAATTATTCTACGTTTGATACAATATCAGACATGTCAATTTTTCAATCCACTTCCTGTCGATGTATAGTTCGCTTACTAGAGATCACTTTTACCAATCAATTATGTAAACCCATTTCTAAAATAGGATTGGTAAACTCAATCTTCGTAATCTATGTCGATGAAAGAGATCTCAAAATCCACAGAAAATAAATTATGTCCAAAATATATAATAGTTAGAGAAATATAAGTAAGGAATCATAATATATAATAAAAGCAGATTCTATTACGTCTCCATCATATGTATCTTTTCAATATAGGGACTTATAAATACTCACGTGGGTAGTTATAAGAAGCATATCTCAACAATGTATTATCTATGGGTTTAAGAAGACTTTAGCGGATATACAATGTATATGTCTCCAAGAAAATCGTTTAAGCAATTGTGAATTTCGATTACCATACTATATTATAACAGGATATCCGAAATGAGTCAAGACCCATATCTTAACATTCCCATCCAATTATCTGGACACAAGTAATGAGATGAACGATTGACTTCACGGTCGAATATATAAAGGCGGACTGGGGAGTGAATATTTTGATTAGAAAAAAGGTGCAGGTGATTACAGTACATTTTAAGATGAAATACCATCCTGCTAGCTGGGTACGGCATATACTCAAAGTAAATTTACATCTATTTCCTCAAAAAAAGCCCTGAAATTCGGGTCTTTTAGCCTGCAAATTTCTGCATCTTCAAGAACCTCAAAGCCTTACTCACTCCCTGATATACCTGTTTTCCAAGGGGGGGTTCACAAGCTGCTCTTCAAGAAGGTCTTCGCCGTGGGAGGGTGCCGGCGATAAATTCAGGCATGATTAAGGTCTCGGGATTAGTAAACTCCGGTACCTTTGCAGAAGCCGGTCTTTCCCTGCTTGACAAATGTAAACTCGGCTTCCAAACCGAACACATAAAAGCAGCAGCCGGAGAAATGACTGCAGGCGAACTTGACCTTAATGTCCTCTACCATCTTGAATACAGATATACCAGGGAACGCCTTATGCGGCTCCGCAGCATAGGGGAAAAATTTGCTGACTTCGTCCTCCTTTTCGCCTTTGAGAAAATGGAGTCTTTCCCGGTAGATACCCACGTAAGGCGGATCATCCAGTATTACCATATCGATGACAGCGGCTTTGAAACCTGCACAAACCTCGGCTGTGTGGGAGAATGGGGGCGGGAATATTTCGGATATTACTGCGGATGCCCAGGAGTACTTTTATTATCAGAAATCATAATTAATCTGTGATTAACAATAAAAGCTGAAAAAAATAAAAAGCCTCAAATTTGAGACTTTTTAAGATTTATGTGGGACTCTCAAATATATGGGACTATCAAAGTTTGAATTACTTTCCTCACTCAGGGCTGTAATCAAAAATTCGGGAACTTAATTAAAGCCCCCTTAACTTATTAAAGCCCCTTGAAACTTAGAAAGCCCTTTATTCTCAAATCATCTGCAGTGGTTACCACCAGCGACCAAAGCCGCCACATCCTCTTCTAAATCCATCAAAGAAGGGGAAGCCACCGCAGCCGCCGAAGCCACCGCAGCCGCCGAAGCCACAGCTAGAGAAGCTACTAAAGCACTTGCCACCAAATCCGCAACCGCCGCAACTGCCGCAACCGTCCCATGCTGATGCTGACTCTACTGTTAATGTTCCTACTAAAAGGATTGCCAGTAAGACAGTCACAATCTTTTTTATTTCTACCATATACTTTCTCTCCATATTATTTTGGTTTCAATAATCGTTTTAATTTATTAGGCGTGTCAATTTTTCAATCCACTTCCTTCAGACATATACATTTGCTTACTGAAGATTATTTTTTACCAATCAGTTATGTAAACTCGTTTTTGAGATGAAATTAGTAAATTCAATCTTCCTAATGTATGCCGGATGGAATGAATATAAAATTGGACAGATTATATAATTATGCCTTTATATTTAAAAACTAGAGAATTATAATTACGAATTTTATATTTTTCATATGAATTGATATTATTCAGTCTTTCCCCTGTATATTTTTTCAATGCATCCCGACAATACGGAAAAGGATCTGCCTCCAGAGCCGTTTTTTTCGGGCAGGAACTCTAAGACGGATACTTCAGCTTTGAGAAAATGGAGTCTTTCCCGGTAGATATCCACATAAAGAAGATCAACCAGCATTTCCATATCGATGACAGTTTCTTTAAAACCTGCACAAACCTGAGCTGTATGGGAGAATGGGGACAGGAATATTTCGGAAACTACTGCGGGTGCCTGGGAGTACCTCTATTATCAGAAAAGGGTTGAGGTTTTTGTTCCGCTTTACTAATCCCTTTTTTTGTTGAAGTCACAGTTGAAAATTAGAATTAATAAGTTTCAATTGAAAATTAGAATTAATTATAGATAGCAAACGTAACTAATTTGTAATTATCAATAAAAACTGAAATAAATAAAAAGCCTCAAACCTGAGACTTTTTAAGATTTATGTGGGATTCTCAAATATATAAGACTATCAAAGTTTGAATTACTTTCCTCACTCTGGGCTGTAATCAAAAATTCTGGAACTTAATTAAAGCCCTTTGAAACTTAATAAAGCCTTGAAACTTAATAAAGCCTTTTTTTCTCATCATCTTCAGTAGTTATCACCAGCGACATCTAAAACGGTCCCAGCATCTTCCTCCATCCCACCAGTTGCCTCCATGCCATTTCCAGCTGTCGAATCCCCCGAAATGTCCACGCCATTTCCAGCTGTCGAATCCGCAACCATCGCAACCGCGACCGTCCCATGCTGATACTGACCCTGCTGTTACTGTTCCCACTAAAAGGATTGCCATTAAGACAGTCACAATCTTTTTTATAGATATTTCTACCATATACTTTCTCCCCATATTATTTGATTTTAATATATCGTTTTAATATGTCAGGCATGTCAATTTTTCAATCCACTTCCTCCAGACATATACATCTGCTTATTGAAGATTATTCTACCAATGGTCATCAAAACTTGTTTCTGAGATGAAACTGGTAAATTTAATCTTCCTGATGTATACCGATGGAAGAGATCTAAAATTGGACATAAAAGAGATTTATATCCTTATATTTAATATCTATAGAATTATAAATACGAACCTAATATTTTACATAAATTGATACTATTCAGTCTTTCCCCTGCATCCTTTTTCAACTTCAGGACTGCAATTCCACGTGGGTAGTTATAATATCCACATCTCAAAAATGTATTAATGCCCGGGTTTCCGAAGACCTGAGTGGATATATAAAGTACAGGTTCTTTAGAAAGTTGTTCAAGTAACTATGAAGTTCAATTGTAACGTCATGTTTTAATAGGGCATACAAAATAAATCAAAATCCATATCTTAACGTTCCCATCCAATTATCTGGAAAGTAATGAGAGAAATACTTGACTTCATGGTCGACAAATCAAAAATGGACTGAGGACTGGAGTGTTTTGATTGGAAATAGGTGCAGGTGATTACAGTACATTTTAAGATGAAGTATCACTCTGCAATTGAATATGGCATTATATTCAAAGTAAATTTACACCCATTTCCTCAAAAAAACCCTGAAATCCGGATCTTTTAGTCTGCAAATCTCTGTATCTTCAAGAACCTCAAAGCCTTTACTCACGTTCTGATGTACCTGTTTTCCAAGGGAGGAGTTTAGAAGCTGATCTTCAAGGAGGCCTTTTGCCGTAGGGTATTTGCGCCGGATTTCAAAGACGTACTTTCCTCCTTCGATATAGCCTCCGAAAACATTTTCAGCCCCTTCGTACTTGGCTTTGAACTTCTCAGCATGCTCCCTGGCCCATACCGGAGGGCCAATTCTTTTTTTGACATTGGGAAGGGTGCCTGAGATAAGTTCGAGCATGATTACGGTTTCGGTTTTCCCTGACCAGACGCCGGTTTTGACAACTGAAAAATCGTACTCGCTCAGGAGGGATGCTGCAGCCTGTTCCATTTTATAAAGCTGCGGATAGAGCACGTCGTCCACAACATCAGGGGTTTCGAAGATAACTGCAAGCTGTGAGCTTTTCCGGCTTTCCAGCTTTTCAAGAAATTCTTCATCCTCGAGGGGCAGGGGGCAGGCAGGGAAAAAGAATTTAATTTCCGGGCTTTTCAGAAACTCCCGGCAGTGGTCTATAAACATGCAGAATTTGTCAAGGGAAAGGGCTGCTGCAACATTCCGCCTGGGGTCGGTTGGGTCTACCATTACCAGAGGCTCATTGTGTTCCAGTTCCGAGTGCTGCATGATGTCTATTTTCTGCCCGGGTTTCCAGGAAGAGGCTGCTTTCACGGTTTTTTCGAAAGAGCCGTGGTAAATAATAAGGAGCTCTGTCAGGTAGCCTGAAAAGCCCTGTGTTTTTAATTCCGAGCCGTAGACCTCGCCTCCGCGCATGAACTGCTTCATAAGCAGAACCTCTTCTTCCCGCCCTTTTATGTGGGTTTTTACGAATTCGTTATGGAAAGGTGTCCTGTCCACTGCGGACTTGAGCTGGCATGCCGAAGCGACCCTGAAGCAGGGGACAAGGTCAACATCAAAACCTCTGTAGATAATATTCAGGTAAGGATGTTCAGCATGGCGATCTTCGGCATATTCCGCTTGTTTTGCAACTTCTCTGGCAATCTCCATACCCCTGGTTTCCAGTTCCTTTCTGGATGTTTCCTCTGGAAAGCTGATAAAAACATCAATGTCATGGGTGCCTGAGAGCCAGGTGCCTCTTGCAGCAGAACCTACCATTTTTACAAATATATCTGGTACACAAAGTTTCTCTGCTGCCGCTTTTACCTCTGCGGCAAGCTCTTCCTGAACAGCCATTAGTTTTTTCCTTTCGGCTTCCGTGGGTTTAATCTTTTTAAGCACGGCAAGCTTCAGGTCTTCTGGAATACTGGTATATGTTTCCATGCCCTGGACGGCTCCACATGTTCTTTTTTGGTTCTGAAGGTCAATTTTTATCCTGAAGATTGACTCTTCATCCTTGGATTAGTAATAGTTCTGAGTTAGTAATGATTCTAAGGCTAACTGTTGATACAGTTAGTTTGCGATTGGATAATTTGTAATTTTACAGGTCAGAAACCTCTCTTTTAACTTATAATTTGTGGATCTTCAGGTAGAATTTCAAAATAAATCTATTTTCCCGATCAGGAACTGAGGATTCTCTTGTGAAGGGATGATCCCTGGATTCCATAAGTATTCTCCAGAGACTCCGGAGTTAAGAAAATATGAACACTTTAAATAAAATGAACAGCATTTCTATTTCCCGAATCTGGCAGTTTTACTGATTTACTTTCTATTTAATTTACAACTTACTTCAAATCGGCTTGTTTCAGGTCTTATCGATCTGCTTCAAGCCTCATCGGTCCATCCAAACCCTATAATAACCCGGTTGTGAAAAAATGCTTGTCTGGATTTATTGGATTGTCACTCTAACAATCGCTACCTATGCATCCGTATACGTTATTAAAAAAATGCCGGAAAACGGTTTTACAGTGCTCACTGCTTTTTATGTCGTTTACCTTGTAGCTTCACAGGTTCTTGCCACACGCATTATTGTGTTTGACCTTGGCTTTTACTCCTTTTTTGCTCCGGCGGCAGTTTTCATCTACCCTTTTATTGCTCAGGTGGTGGATATGATCAACGAAGTCTATGGGGAGAAAAGGACGCATATCTCCATCCTCATCGCTTTTGCGACCCAGGTATTGTTCGTGCTCTTCATAGGTATGGTCGCGGGTCTCACTCCTGCCCCTTTCTTTGAACTGGAAGATGCCTGGAAGAGCCTTTTTGGGCTGAGCATCAGAATCACTATCGCAAGCTGGGTCTCTTTTCTGATCTGCTCGAACCTTGATGCCTGGATCTTTGCATCCCTTAAAAAACATTTTTCACAAAGGGAGGAGAACTTCAAGCACGATACCCTGATAAACCCTTACATCTGGCTGCGCTCAGGAGCAAGCGACATTGTTAACCTTACTCTGGACTCTCTGATCTTTGTCTTCATTGCCTTTTACGGAGTTATGCCTGTCCTCCCTCTGGTTATAGGGCAGCTTATCAGTAAGAATATCATCGGTTTTCTGGATAATCCCTGGTTTGTGTTCTACAAAAAACTGCTTACAAAATAAGGGACAACACTTATATTACACACTTGATATGCATGCTCAACAGATGATGTAGTTACTTAACAGATAATAAATGCAACTTTTTATACCTCTCTTTCTGGCCATTTTAATACTTTTTTTGTTTTCAGCCGTTTTCCTGCCTGTTGTACTTTATCACTTTTTACGCTTTACACAGTCAAAACTGCCCAAAAACTTTTATCTGATCCCTGCAATATCTAGAAATGCATATAGTTGGATATTATAATATATTCAAAGTAAATGGGGGTATCCGGACACAGGGAAAAGTCCAGGAAGTGTTCAGGAACTTTTTTTGTTTCTATTTTTCTTCCGGACTTCCGGACGGCTGCACCCACTCCAGTAAATCGAAAGGAGGCCTAATTTGGGGACTAAAAAATATCTAAAAATGCTATGTCTGTTTTTATTGCTCGGATTGCTGTGCGAAACCGCAGTTGCTCAGGTTTCAGGTTCCGCAGGCAACCGCATCTGGGACGCAAACTTAAGCCAGAACTTTACCTATACCTGGACGCCCCAGACATACTCGGGCTTTTACTATGACCTGGATACCGGGGAAGGTTCGGAGAATATGACGATCCAGCTCACTGAGGGCAGCCGTAGTGTCCAGAGAAACGGACTGCAGTATGAAACAAGGCCCATAGAAACGGAATTCGAATATGGGAACTGGGGTTCGTATCAGGTTATAGGGTTTATGGCAGAGCGGTATTTTGCGGGATACACGGAAAACTCCAGCTTTATAAATGACGATATCAGCGTAATTTCGGATGGACAGCTTTCGAAAATACTTATTGATAGCGACGACCGGAGATCCATGTACACGGGCTCTTCCCTTATACTTGAAGAAGGTTATTCTCTCAACATTGTAGAAGTCGATGTTAATGGTAACACGGTATGGGTACAGCTCGAAAAGGACGGAGATGTGATAGACAACGGTTTCCTTTCTTCCAACAGCGACTATGTTTATGAGGCCGACCTTGGAGACGCTGATGACGTACCTCTGATCGCTGTCCATTTAGCTCAGATCTTCAGGGGCACAGAAACAAATGCAGTTTTTGTAGAGGGAATATTCCAGATCTCGGACGAGTACGTCCAGATTGAAAATGGAGATAGATTCGGGAAAATGGAGATAAGTTCTACTTCAAGTTCCGGAATTACAATGAGAAACCGTGATTCTTTTACCCTTGGCAGGGGAGACACGGTCAACATAATGGGAAAACTCAGCTTTGTTGTGGCCGATGCCAGCGAACTCCGCTTTGCTCCCATTGTTGAGACTACCGAGCCCGGAACCTATGAACTGAGGGGAACGGTCCATGACGAAACGTTTAATACTACTGTCTGGACGCCTTACAACTTTGAAGGGTTCTATTACAATATCGATGAAAACGTCTCCACTGAGAGCCTGACCATTACAGAAGGAATCAGCGGAAGGACGATTGGTGACGAAAAGCTTGTTTATTCCACCAGCCCCGCACTTGTGAGTTTCGAGCGGGAAAGCTGGGGAAGCTATGAAGTAATAGGGTTCATGGCAGAGAAGTATTTTGCAGGCTATCCCGCGAACACTTTTGGTAATTCCAGAAGCGTGAGTATACTTTCAGATGACATCCTATCAAAAGTCCTGATTGATGACGATAACAGAAGGTCTATATTCACGGGTTCTTCCATAGCTCTTGAAAACGGTTACTCTCTCAAAGCCGCAGAGGTTGATGTTAACGGTAACAGTGTACTCCTCGAGCTTTACAAGGATGGAAGACTTGTGGATTCCGGAATAGTTTCCAGCAACAGGGACTATGTCTACGAAGCAGATATCGGTGGGGCTGAAGATATTCCCATGATCGCAGTCCACATAAGCACAGTCTTCCGCTCACGTGAAACGGATGCTGTATTTATAGAAGGAATCTTCCAGATCTCAGATGAATATCTTGAGCTTTCCCAGGGTGACTCTTTCGGCAAGATGGAAATTAGCTCTATTTCCGACTCCGGAATCATAATGAGAAATGAGGACTCTATTTCCCTTTCAAGGGGCAATACCGTCAACCTGATGGGCAATGTTAAGTTCAAAGTGGCTGATTCGTCTGTCCTGCGCTTTTATCCCTTTGTTGAAGTTGAAAGTGCTGCACAGGATCAGCTGGAATTTGAAACTCCAAATGTCTTCGTGGTCGGACAGGCAGCAGAAATCCTGGTTACGGCAAGAGATGCTGCAGTCAGTGACGTCCAAATCATGCTTGGAAACAGAAGTATCGGAACCACAGGCAATGATGGGATTCTCACATACACTCCAGGTCAGGAAGGCAGATTTACCCTTTCTGCGAACAAGACGGGTTACAACTCCGGAAGTAAGACAGTGGATGTCCTCGCAGCAGGTGTTCTCAAGCTGCTGGTCTCAGTTTCTCCTGAAGACATCAGAGAAGGCGACCAGATCACTATAAGGGTCGCTGATTCTGCACAGAACCAGCCTGTCTCCGGAGCAGATGTCTTCTTTGGCGGACAGAAAGTTGAAGGACAGACCGGTACAAACGGCACTGTATCTTACTGGGTAACTGCTCCAGGCACATTTACTGTAAACGCTACAAAAGCAGGTTATGAGGAAGGAGAAACCATTGTTGAGGTTTCCGAAGATAGAGCCAGCTTTGAGTTCTCGGACCTTTTGATTGAGCCTGCTTCTGTTAGAAGTGGAAATGCAGTTACAATTGAGGTGAATGTGACAAACACCGGCAACATTGCAGGAGAAACCGAAGTTGAACTGCTTATCAACGGTGAACCCGTAGATAACGAAACTGTGAGCTTGGGCGTTGGTGAGAGTAGGGTAGTGGAATTCTCCCATACCGAGGAAGAAGCAGGGACATACACGGTTGAGATCGAAGATCTTAGCGGAAGTTACGAAGTAACGAAATCCACTCCTTTCCTCAGCAGCACTGTAACCATCGGAATACTTGCTACAGCGTTTATACTGCTCAGGAGAAGAAAGAACTAAATCAGGTTCTATTTTTTAGTAGCAGGGACCGGAAATTAATTTTTGATTCCGGTCTTTTTTTCTTTCTCCTATTTTTTGCGTACTCTCTGCCTGAACAACTTTCCTGACCTTCTGTTTGATAATTCTTGAGAATCTCAATTCCTGTCGCTTAATATTTTACTGGAAAAAACACATAGCTAAAATTTAATAACGTAGCATAAATATAGAAAAGGAAGGTTCCAGTGAACCTTCTGTCAAATAGTAGTAATCAAAAAGCTTTTTTATCTTCTTTTTTTCAGTACTGAATATGATGTCAGAACTCCGGTTGCCGCAAATAAAATTCCAATCCCAGAAACATATTCTTTTTCTTCCTCAGAAGCTGGAGTTCCTTCTCTTTTTTTTCCGGAAGCCTCTTCTGCGCCCACGAGATTATTTCCTCCGTCTCTGGCAGGAGTAATTTCTAGTAACTGGGTGTTTTCCGGATCTGCAATCGCAAAAGGCGAAAAACCAGGAGTTTCTGCTGTGAAGTAGAAGTAATTTTCATCTTCTCCTTTCAGGCTTGTAGGCAGTGCATTCCATGTGTTATCACTGTACCTGTAAAGGATTATTGCGCTTTCACCTATGCCGTTTTCGGAGAGCCATGTCCGGTTTACTCTGAAACTTATCCGTGCATTTTCAAGGTTTTCTGAGCTTGAAAAGCCACTGTTTCCTACCCAGATATTCAGGTTTTTGTAGACGGTCCCGGGAGCAGGCTCTTTCACTATTGTGGATGTGTTCTTCAGCATTTCCACAATTGCGGTTGTTTTCCCGAAGTTCTTTTTCGGGTCAAACTCAATAGTAATGATCTCGTTTGTATCTCCTTTGAATGTATAGCAGGCGTGAGTTCCTTTGAATATTTGCTCATTTGAAATCTCCTTGAGCTCTACGTTTCTGCTTGATTCCGGAGAGCCTCCACCGCCCCCTCCTCCGCTGCCCCCACTGCTTCCTCCAGATGATGCGGTTTTCTCCGTAACTGTAATATAACCTGTTTTTGTTTTGGAATCGTTTCCATAGGTAGTGTTAATTGCCCTGAGGGTTACTGTATAGGTTCCCGTGGTTTCATAGGTCCATACCGGATTTTTATCTAAAGAGTCGATGCTTCCGTTTCCATCAAAGTCCCATTTCCAGGAATCTGGATTACCTGTAGATAGATCCCTGAACTGAACTTTGAGAGGCACGGTTCCGGAGACTGGACTTGCGGAAAAGTCAGCTTTTGGAGGCGAGTATGTGGCTATTATTTCCGAAGCTCCTGCGATAGGAATAGCTGAAACGGAATATGCGGAAACATTTCCTGAGATCGTGAAGTTTCCAGGTTCAATAACTGAGGGCACTGTAACTCTGTACACAACAGTTTTCTCTCCTCCTGCCTGAAGGCTTTCGACCCAGATCCATTCCAGGGTAGATTCTTTGAAAGTTTCGGTACTCTGGAAGGTAGCTCCGTCATTTTCAGTTCTGCTTACAGTCCATTCCTCAGGAAGGTTTTCATCAAGGGTTAGGGCTTCAATATACTGGTCTGTCAGTATGTGCACGGTTACTGTA
This sequence comes from Methanosarcina horonobensis HB-1 = JCM 15518, assembly GCF_000970285.1. NCBI lineage: Archaea > Methanobacteriati > Methanobacteriota > Methanomicrobia > Methanosarcinales > Methanosarcinaceae > Methanosarcina > Methanosarcina horonobensis. The sequence goes on from NZ_CP009516.1 coordinate 1,159,238, forward strand.
AAATTTCCGCCTGCGTAAACTTTCTCTGCAGAAATCTCCCTGCTAGCCTCGATTCCAGAGGCTGATGCCGGGATTATGGTTCCGGCAAGAAAAAGAACAAACATGAAACTGACAATTAAATATGAAAATTTAATCCGTTTTTTTACTTTAAGGATTTCAGTTGTTTTCATGAAAGTGAGTCCTTTGATTTTTTTTTTCAGGCTTTTCTGGCATCTCTAGCAAATTTTATATTCTGTATTGGTCTATATTATTATAACTGTATCCATTCAGATCTTTACTTAATTTTAAAGATTTTTCTGTTTTTCAGCATCAAAAGGCTTTAAAATTTCACAGGAGATGAGAGATAACTTCAAGCTCGTCCGCAGTCAAAGTCATATATAAATAAAAAAGTGCTCTATTCTCTGTCATGATATCAAGAAAAAGTTACGTATGGCTTTCTCTGGTTTTTATCGGAATTGCAGCCATTACTGCAGTGTTTGCTTACCCTGGCTCTACTGGAAAAACGGTTCAGGCAGATGAGGCTGAAATCACTGTGAATGGAAGTGAAATAATCACTAACGGGATTATATCTTCTTCCAGTATAGTAACAAAGGTACAACCTTCAAATCCGCTGAAGTTTCTTACTGCAGGAGCCGCCGAGATTGATTCAGCTACCGAGGTTACGGTTTATAACCATAACCTTGCCCTCGTGAAGGAACGTCGGAAACTCGATCTGAATACCGGAGTCAACACCGTCGAGTATACGGATGTTGCTGCACGTATCGACCCGACCTCAGTCATGTTTGAGGACACAAAAAACAAAAATACTGCCGTGCTTGAACAGAACTATGAGTACGACCTGGTAAGCAGTGACAAACTTCTGGATAAATTCCTGGATAAGGAAATTACTGTAACTGAAAAGGAAGGAGATACGTATACGGGGACTCTTCTCAGCCACGATGGCGGGGTTGTGCTCAGACTGAGTGACGGAAAGGTTGTGAGTATCACAGAGGTTTCTAAATTCGAATTTCCGGATTCTGCAGGTCTTCTCACAAGACCCACCCTGGTCTGGCAGGTCTATTCTCCTGTGGCAGGCAGCCGGGATGTGCTGACTTCCTACCTGACAGAAGGTATGACCTGGAATGCGGACTACATCATAAAGACAAATGCGGATGATACAAAGGCTGACATCCGGGGCTGGGTCAGTATCGACAACTGGGCAGGAACTACCTATGAAGAGGCCAAATTGAAGCTTGTTGCAGGGGAAGTCCACCGTGTAGCTGTACCACAGTCTAGCTATTATGGTAATGAGGTTGCAGAAGAGGAAGTAGGGTACGATGGAGCAAAGGGAGGCTTTGTTGAGGAGTCCTTCTTTGAGTACCACTTATATACACTTGAAAGGCCGGCTACCCTGAAGAACAACCAGGTAAAGCAGCTCTCCCTGCTCTCTGCGGATTCCGTACCCGTGAAAAAGGAGTTAATCTTTGATGCCTCAAAAAGCGAGAATGTGCAGGTAGTCCTGAATCTTACTAACTCAAAAGAAAAAGGTCTTGGAATGCCCCTCCCTGCCGGGGTTGTGAGGGTATATAAAGCTGATTCCGAAGGACAGCTCCAGTTCCTTGGGGAAGACAGTATAGACCATACTCCGAAAGATGAGGAAATAGAGGTTGCTGTAGGAAGTGCTTTTGATATTACCGGCGCCAGGACCCAGACCGACTACAATAGGGTTAGTGATGATGTCTGGCGGGAAAGCTACGAGATCGAACTGAAGAACCACAAATCCCAGGCTCAGAAAGTAAGGATCGTGGAACACTTCTATGGGGACTGGGAGATCACCACAAGTTCCGATACTTACGAAAAGAAGGATGCTTACACTGCCGAGTGGGAAGTAACCGTGCCTGCAGACGGTTCGAAAAAGGTCACTTTCACAGTGGAACGCAGTTACTAAATTTTTGCCAGCTATTAATTTCCCGATAACTGTTAAGTTTCCGAGCTGAAATGCCTGAAAATCTTCCTGACCCGGACTTAAACGGAAAAAACTGAAAAATTATCCTGTAAGAGGGTTTTTGCCCTCTTATTTTTCAAACTGCTCTTTTATCTTTTTTCTAAAAATCAGTGGTCTCTAATTGATTGGTTGATCATTTTGGGATCTAAAGATAACCTTTATTTTTTCTCTTTCGGTCCCCTCACACGTAAATCCTATGGGATAAAACAGTTTTTAGATTGCAGTCATTTTGGTTTCCAGCACCTCACCAACTTCCCCGAGACATCCCGTAGTTTCTGCGGCTCTTTACACGTATCCGTTCTCTCCCGGCACAACCTGTAGTAGGAACAGCCCGAAAAACCATCCGGCAGCGCTCCGGTCTCCTCCGGCAGCACAACTTCGAGCGATGCATACCGTACTGCATCCAGAAGAGCGCGCGTATACGGGTGCAGAGGCCGGTCAAATACATCCTTTCCCTCCTCAACAATCTCACCAGCATACATCACCAGCACCCGGTCCGAAACAGCCTTCGCTGCCTCCAGATCGTGCGTAATGAACACCAGTCCGAGACCGCGTTTTTTCTGAATCTCTTTGAGCATCGTCACAATAAAGGCCTGCACTGATACATCAAGCATCGAGGTCGCCTCGTCACAGACCAGCAACTCAGGCTTCAAAGCGAGAGCCCTGGCAATTACCATCCTCTGCAGTTCTCCTCCTGACAATTCATGCGGATACCGGGTCTTGTGCTCCGCAGAAAGGCCCACCTCTGAAAACAGGGAATCTACATTTGCCGAAATCTCCTCTTTGGAAAAGCCTCCGCAAATCACAAACGGCTCGGAAACCGACCTTTCAACCGTCCATTTAGGATCAACCACATTATCAGGATTCTGGGGGATCAGCTGGATTTTTCCCATAAACTTCCGGAGATTCTTCCAGCTCATCCCGGTCAGTTTCATCCCGTCGAAAAACACATCTCCGGAAGCCGGCGCAAGTTGCTGGACAAGCATCTTTGCAAGCGTTGACTTCCCGCACCCCGACTCCCCGACAATAGCCACCGTCTCGCCCGGACAAATCTCAAGATCAACGCCGCAAACAGCTGTCTTTTTGACGGTTTTAATCAATCCTGAGGTGTAAACACAGCGCAGGTTCTCTGCCTTAAGCATACATCCAGCACCTCACACACCTTCCATCTATCTCCGCAACCGGCGGATTTGTCAGACACCTGTCCGTTTTGTACGGGCATCGCGGATGAAACCTGCAGCCTTCAGGCACCTCAATCATCGATGGTGACGGGCCTGGAATCGGATTCATGCCGCGCTCCGGCACCGCATCTAAAAGCGCCTGTGAATACGGATGCAAAGGCTCTTTGAAAAAAGCATCCTTTCCTGCAATCTCTATAATCTGCCCGCAGTAATTTACCGCGATTCTGTCCGCCATCACCCGGGCAAAACCGACATCATGCGTAATTAAAAGAAACGCACAGCCGTCCGAGGCAACCTTCCGAAAAATTGCTGCAATATTGCGTCTCTTCAACACATCAATGCCTTTTGTCGGTTCATCAGCGATAATCAGTTCAGGATTTGCAGCCGTTCCCATTGCGACCATTGCCCGTTGCAGCATTCCGCCGCTGTACTGGAACGGGTATTCCCTTTCTCGCACTTCAGCAGGGATAATATCAAAATACTTAAGAGCCCGGCATGTCCTGGCCCTTGCGTCTTCTTTGTTCATTCCAAGATGCGCTTGCATCGGCTCTGCAACCTGAGTGCCAACTCTGATTCCCGGATTCATTGCAAGATACGGGTTCTGGGCAATTGACGCAACTGTTTTGCCGCGGACTTTCTGCATCTCCTTTTCGGAAAGAGCCGATATTTCCTTACCGCCGAGTTCTACTTTCCCGGAAAACACCGCATTCGGGGGAAGCAGCCTCATTATTGCCTGGCCAAGAATTGACTTGCCGCTCCCGGACTCCCCAATCAGTGAAAACACCTCATGTTTGTTAATCGAAAACGCCGCATCATCAACCGCATGAACTGCTCCCTGTCCGGTTGGGATTGATACGGAAACACCGGATACTTTCAGTAATACATCAGGCATATCAGAACCTCCCTTCAAGTTCGGTATTTTTCATCTTCTGGTCAAGTGCATCCCGCAACCCGTCGCCAAAATAGTTGAATGCAAGAACGGCTATCATGATAAAAAGGCCCGGGAAAAGCATCAGCCAGGGAGCGGTTGTGACATACATCCGGCCTGCATTCAGCATCGCACCCCACTCCGGTGTTGCCGGCTGCACCCCAAGCCCAAGGAAACTTAAACCGGCCGCTGCCAAAATCACGTTCCCGATCCCAAGCGATGCCATAATCAAAACCGGAGAGATAATGTTTGGAAGAACATGCTTTACCATCACATACCCATTTGAAGCACCAACCCACCGGGGTGCCCGGACATAGCCTTTTGTCTTGACGTCAAGTGTTGAACCGCGTGCAACTCTCGCAAACGCCGTCCATTCTACAATAATTAAAGCAATCATCATGTTTTCCAGCCCCTGTCCCAGAAACGCGGTAATTGCAAGTGCCAGAAACATCGACGGAAACGCAAGGAAGCTATCCGTCAGCCGCATGATAATCTCATCCAGCCACCCGCCGTAATACCCTGCCAGAACGCCAAGTGTCACCCCGATTGCAAGCGAAACGCCGACAACCGCAAACCCGACGAAAATGGATGCCTGTGCACCGTACATCACCATTGTCAGGATATCACGGCCAAGGTGATCGGTTCCGAACAGGTGGTCAGAAGACGGAGCCTGCAGACGGTTCTGCACGTTCTTTTCCGTGTAGTCATACGGGGCTAAAACACCGGCAAACACGGCCATGAAGATAAGCCCTCCAAGAATTATCAGGGAGAGAATAATCTGCCGGTTTTTAAGAATTTCTATCATAGCGTATCTCCGGGTTTGCCCAAACGTAGACTAAGTCTACAAAAAAGTTGATCAGAAGGAAAATAATGGCAACAAAGAGCACCGAGCCCTGTACCATCATATAATCTTGGGAAAGAATTGAGTTCACCACAAGATTTCCAACACCCGGCCACCCGAAAATTGTCTCGACAACAACCGAGCCGTTTAAGAGAAAACCGGTCGACAGACCAACCACCGTGACAACCGGAACAAGAGCGTTTTTCAATGCGTGTCTGATGATGACAATTTTTTCAGAAAGCCCTTTTCCGCGTGCGGTCTGGATATACTCCTTTCCCATGACATCCAGCATGCTTGAACGGACCATTCGCATCATTACAGCCGCTGACCCTGTTCCAAGAACAATCGCCGGCATAATCATGTAGCTGACGTCTGTCCCGTGTCCGAATCCGGATGCAGGGAGCCAGTGAAGGATTACCGAGAAGAGAATTATCATCAGATAAGCCTGCCAGAAGTTCGGCATGGACACCCCGATAAGAGCCCCCAGGCGGCAGGCGGCATCAACAACAGTGTTATGTTTCAGAGCTGAGACTATGCCAAGCGGGATGGCGATAACAAGAGCAATTGCAAGGGCGAGAATGGAAAGTGTCAGCGTATTTCTGAATGCATTCAGAACGGTTTCAAACACTGGCTGTCCGCTCATGTACGAGTAGCCAAAGTCTCCGACAGCCGCGTCTTTGAGCCAGTTCAGATACTGGATGTAAAACGACTGGTTAAGACCGTGGGCTATGCGGAACGCTTCAACAGCTGCCTCATCATATCCACCTGAGGGACTCGTCATCATAATCTCTGCCGGGTCGCCCGGAGCGATGTAGATGAGTGAGAAACTCATGACTGAGATAAATATGAGAACCGGGATGAGATACAGAGCCCGGCGGATGAAATAATCCTTTAGCATTGCAGTACCTCTGGACAATCTCAGCGCTTTATTTTTCATTCCTCAACATTTTGTTCCGATGGCGAGATATGGGACGGATAAATAGTCATAACCCTCCGGATCGCATCTTTTCATATACTCGGCATACTCGGGAAGAGATTTCCAGGAGACCTCAGAAAACCCGTTATTTTCCATGATGGCTGTAATCATTTCAGGTGAGTTGCTGTCATAAAGCGGAAGATATTCTATTAATTCATCGTGATTTCTTTCTTCCTGGTTGTAATTCCTATTTGGAACGTATCCTGGCTGGAACCATTGGCCGTCGATTGCAAGAATCCTGCCCCCTGGTACCAGAACTCTTCGGCATTCACTGAAGAATTTGTCATGGTCTGTGAGCGTCCAGAGCAGATGCATGTTTACGATAATATCGAATATACAGTCTTCAAAAGGCAGTTTTTCTCCGTCACCTTCAACGAACTTAATTGACAAATTACGGTTATTTGCTTCTTCTTTTGCACATGCAAGCATCTCCTCCGAGATGTCAAGAGCAGTGACGTTATGTCCCATCTCGGCAAAAACAAATGCCTGGATGCCAGGCCCTGTTCCGATATCAAGGACATTGAGTTTTTTACCCGCTGGAAGCTTCTCTGAAAAGAGGTTTTTCATAAGGAGAATCTCTTCATCAAGGTGGTCACGATACATCTTCCGGTAATTTGGACTAACCTTATTCCAGTGTGCTGTAATTTTGTCTTTCATTTTTTAGTCCTCTTCAGGCAGGTTCCATTTCGTTTGTAATGAACGTGTATTCGTTTGGATAAATTTCAAAACGTAAAGTTCTGCACGTTTTTCTTCGCCTTCTCGACAAATTCATGCAAATCCGATATCCTTAGTGATGATTGTGTACTCATTTGGATACATCACAAAGCCTTCAACATTTGATGACAGAGCATAGATTTCGTTGGCATAGAAGACAGGGATTATTGCTGCATCTTCCTGAATCTGTATCTGGATTTTGTCGTACAACTCAGCACGTTTTTCTTCGTCCGTCTCCCTCCTTGCTTCAAGAATCAATTCATCTACCTGAGGATTGGAATAGCGGAGCCAGTTGGATGCATAGTTCCCGGTTGAGAGGTAATGAAGCGAGAGGAAGTAATCAGGATCGCCGGTCGGTGCCGTACTCCACGCGGCAAGTGAAAAGTCATATGTTCCTGAAACAGCGTTTGCTGTAAGGGCAGCGCTATCCAGAATTGTCACAGTTGAGGTAATGCCAATGTCTTCCAACTGTGAGGCAAGGATTTCTGCACTCGGCTGAAGAGCTGCACGTTTTGTGTATGTCTGGATTTCAATGGTGAACGGTTCGCCGTTGTAGTACAGCTTACCATCTGTGCCTTTAGTGATTCCTGCTTCTTCGAAAAGTTCCAGAGCTTTTTCAGGGTTATATTCGTAGGATTCGACCTGATCGTTTGCGTTCCATGGCATGGTATTTGTAAATATTCCCGTTGCAGGAAGGCCGGAAACCCCTTCGAGTGCTGTGTTCACGATTTCCTGGCGGTTGATCGCATAAGAGAGAGCCTGGCGGACTCTGACATCATCAAAGGGTGCTTTGCCTCCATTTATATACAGGAAGTATGTCCGCAGCGTTTCTTTGGAAATGACGTTTATATCAGGATTTGCCTGAAGTGCTGAATACTCGCTCTGGAGAGGATCTCTGGAAATGTCGACATCTCCTGATTTTATCAACATGGTTCTTGCCGTGCTGTCTTTATTGTACTGTATGAGTATACGGTCAACTTTTACCTCACCGTCCCAGTAATCAGGGTTCTTTTCGATTTCAAGGCTTGTACCTGGTTCGACGGAAATAAATTTGAAGGGACCCGTTCCAACCGGCTGTTTGTCTGCATCAACAATGTTGGGACTGATGATTGACATTATCGGATCTACAAGGGCTGCAATTAATGGAGCATAGACATCATTAGTTTCGATGACAATGGTGTACTCACCAGTTTTTCGTACCTCTTTAATGAAGGAGTACTCTGATGATCTGCTGTTTGACGGGTCAAGTACTCTGTTCAGCGAAAAGAGAACCGCATCAGCATTCATTTTTGTTCCGTCGTGGAAAGTTACATCCTTACGAAGCTGGATTTCCCATTCGGTACCGTTTAACTGTTTGTATCCGGATGCGAGTTTTGGCATGAGATTCATGTCTGCATCATAGTAAAACAGTGTTTCATAGATGCCTGCCTGATGGACATACCACCCTGTCCAGCCGTTGGCAGGATCAAGACTGCCGCCGGTATCGGGACCTTCATTAAAAACTACTCGGAGAACTTTTTCTTCAGTCCCCTTAGTCTCAACACACCCTGCACAGAGCAGAGCTACAACCAGAATTACGGTAACTGCAGAGATGGAGAGTTTTGTTTTTTGTACGTTGAATTTCATCATTAACACCAATGTGCATAAATATTTAGTATATTATTAATACTATTTTTAATTAAGTTATGTAGAATGTATATTTAAAACGTGTGATTTTATTCTATATTTGCATGGTTGGTATGATGAAATGTCTATTTTCATAACGCGGAATCCTCTATCTAAATCGTCTTTATTTTTACTATTTTTAATATTATACAGGATATATGTATAAATTAACTGCTACTTATTCAATTCTAATTATGAAGTAAAATGCATAAATATTAATATATTGTTAATTATGGTGATATATGTGCAATATCATTATAAATAGTAATACTATATGATGTTGTATTCTTACTATATGGAAGCTTACATCAAAAATCGATCTTGAATGATTGAAATGGACAAAACAAAGTGTATGGACAATTTATCAGACTGTTCCGGATAGGGTAGTCTGATTAGGGTAGTCTGATGCCAATTTTGCTTGAGGAACAGAAAATGAAAGATAAAATATTAGAATACTGGGACTTCAGAAGTTCTGAATATCATACAGAATATGCTAAATGTATGGATGAGGAAATGAACATTTGGAAATCCATTTTTTCTGAGATTTTGCTAGCGGATAAAAAAATCCGTGCAGTAGAAGTTGGAACAGGTCCCGGGATTCTTGCGATCTCTCTTGCTGCCATGGGACATGATGTAACCGGTGTTGATTTGTCTGAAAATATGCTTGAAAGAGCAGCTGCGAATGCTAAAGAAAAGGGAGTAAATGTTTTGTTAGTGCAGGGAGATGCAGAAGAAGTACCTTTAAAAGACGGAGAATATGATTTTATTTTTAGCAAGTATCTTCTCTGGACTCTACCTCAACCGGATAAGTTTCTGGGTGAGTGCTACCGGCTTTTAAAAGACGGCGGCCTTATGATGATAATTGATGGTTTATGGTTCCAGAACCCAGATGGGACAGAGAAGAAAAACAGTCGTCACAATCTTTTTGATGAGTTATATGCTGACGTTAAGCCGAATCTTCCTCTTGCGAAAGACAATACCCCAGAGAGGATAGCCTCCCTCGCACAATACCATGGATTTGAAGACTTCACATGGAGATTTTTGGACGATTATGATACTTTTTTGGAACGAAATGATCCTTCTGGTCATGCAGCAGGGTATATCCAGCCTCCGCATATGATTCTTGCAAAGAAAAGAAGTCAGACCTGATAACTCTTTTAATGGAACGGTCGATTCCAGTATCTCCTATCCGAATGTAGTGCAGGAAATTACGGTCTCTCTTTGACAGATTGGATTACAGAACCAAGGGGAGATCTTAACTACTTCCTTTCGCTTCACTATCTTTCAACAGGTTCTTATGCTGCGTGGACTGGTTACTCCAATCCTGAAGTTGGCGAGTTGATTCTCAAGGTACGGACAACGTTTGATGTGGGTGAAAGGTATGATCTCTATGACCAGATTCAGGTATTGACTCAAATAATATGCTGTTAATTCCGGTTTTCCACGATAATGACGTTTTGCTCTTAGTTCCAATGTAATCGGGTTTGTGATGTCCAAATGAGTTGACGGTTCTGACCTCAAAGATTGACCTGAATCGAATGTGTTCAATAGAGATAATTGACTTGGTTTATGAAATAAATCCAGTTAATTGTCTGCTGAATATAATGTATCAAAAGAACTACAATGTGCCCAAGAAGGAATTATTATTACTGCAACTGTTAGCAAAAAACTTACCGGGGCAATTACCGGCCACTTCCTTATAGACCTCTATACTCCGATACTTCCGATCATCCTCCCGCTCCTGATTGACACAATGGGCTTGTCCTATTTCCTTGCCGGCCTTATTGTTACGGCATTTAATGTAGTATCCTCAATAACCCAGCCATTTGTCGGTCTTTACAGCGATAAAACCGGCTGGCGTGCAAGTGTTCCGCTGTGCGTTTCAATTGGGAGTCTCGGTATCTGTCTTACCGTTTTCACGAACAATTATTTACTCCTTCTCGTGCTGGTAATGGGAGCTGCAATCGGTCATGCATTGTTCCATCCGTCAGCAATGGATCTGGTTTACCGATTAAGCCCCCCGACAAAACGGGGAATGTACAATTCAATATTCACAACAAGCGGCAGCATCAGCTACTCTATTGGGCCGTTTATAGCAGGAGTTTTGATTGAATTTGCTGGTCTTCCATCAGTTGTATGGATGGTGATTCCAGGTATTATAGGGGCAGCATGGATTTACCGAAATGATCTCCGATATCTGGATGAAAAATTTTTTGAAAAGCCAGCTAAGAAAGTTAGAAGTCAGTCTGTGGAGAGGAAAAAATTCTGGTGGGTTCCTGCAGGACTTGTTGTGACAATCTGTTCTCTTCGCGCCTGGGCATACGTGGGATTGATTACTTATCTGCCAGCGCTTCTAACTATCGAGTATCAGGGTTTTGATACTGTAACAACATCTCTGATTGTAACTGTTATGCTGTTTTTTGGAGTCGGGGGCCAGATTGCAGGCGGGTATTTTTCAGATCTTTTCGGGCGTAAATTAATGCTGGTTCTTGGCCTTTTGTGTGCAGTGCCATTGTTTGCCCTGATTTTTCTTGCTGACGGCTGGCTGATGTACTTTGGGATTATGATGTACTCGTTTTTTGCCTGTTTCTGCTATGTGACATCAGTTACAATGACGCAGGAACTTCTCCCCGGAAACGTCGCTTTTGCGTCAGGACTCATTCTCGGGCTTTGTATGGGCGTTGGAGGGGTAGGAGCTGCGGTTATCGGCTGGGCTGCCGATGTGATGGGGTCGCTTTCTGATGCAATGTTTCTGTTGATTATTCCTACGATATTGTGCCCGATTCTTGCATTGTTTGTTCGGTATCCGCCCGGAAAATAAATTCTTCTGTAGATATCCGAATTTCTATACTTGTATAGGTCCGAATCCATAACACTCCTGTAGATCGATATGGTGTCGGGAAGTAACCGTGCCTGCAGACGGTTCGAAAAAGGTCACTTTCACAGTTGAACGCAGATATTGAGTTCCAGGCAGATACCAGGTTCACGGGCTGAAGTTTGATATCTTCCGGACTCCGGATTGGCGAGAGAAAGTGAAAGAAATATGAAAAATGTAATGTAGGGGGCTTTTTTGCCCTTTTATTTTTTAAACGGGCTCTTTTTACACCTTAAAGCAAGGAATTACTGGACGACCTTGCATGTCTGAAAGCCTGATTATTTTTCTCTATACTGCGAACCTTATAGTGAATTTAGTCCCATTTTTCCTGTTCAGTTCAAGTTCCCCGTCTAACTGTTCTACGAGGGTGGTTATAAGCTGCATGCCAAGGGTGTCGGGATTTTCCAGGTCAAAGCTTTCAGGTATGCCGATCCCGTCATCTGAAACTTTTAGAATGAAACCGGTTTTCTTCAGGCCTTGATTTTTATTTCCTGTTCCACTCCCTTTAGATTTTCTGATTTTTTCTTTATAGAGTTGGATCCGAATTTCTCCTCCGTTTCTCCCGTGAAATGCGTATTTGAGGGAATTGGAAACAAGTTCATTGACAACTATTCCTAACGGGATTGCTACGTCCATATTGAAGAACGCATTTTCTTCCAGATCCATACACAGGCGGATACTTTTGCTGCTAAGGCTGTAAGTCTGGAAAAGGCTTTTAGCCAATTTTTGGAGGTACGCTGAAAAATCAAGTTTATCGGTTCCTTCTCCTTTATAGAGTTCTTCATGGATAAGGGACATTGAGAATACACGGTTTTTACTTTCTTTGAAAGCTTCCAGTACCTCTTTATCCCGGAACTTTTCAGCCTGAAGGTCCAGCAGAGAGGAGATTACCTGCAAATTATTCTTGATTCTATGATGGATTTCTTTTTTTCTGGCTTCTTCGCTTCTTGCCAGGGCTTCTTCTGCCTTTTTTTTCTCGGTGATATCGAGAACAAAGGCTATGCCTTCATTGCGTGCCTGATCGAAGGTAGCTACTCCAAGGATGATGGGTACGCGCGAGCCGTCTTTGCGGATGTACTCCTTCTCAAAGGGCGTGGCCACGCCTGTGGCTCTTAGTTCCGCGATAGCGTGCTCGTCCAGGAGACGATATTCCGGCGGGGTCATCTTATCCCAGTTAATCCGCCCTGCCTGTAAGTCCTCACGTGTGTAACCTATTATCTCCAGAAACTTGTCGTTGGCGCCGGTAATTGAACCGTTCAGCTTATAGTAATGCATGCCGAACAGACCTGATTCGTAAAACCTGCGCAGACGCGCCTCACTTTCCCGTAGCGTCTCTTCCGCCCGCTCTTGCTCAGTAATATCTCTGGCAATGGCTGAGATAGCCATAAGCTCTCCGGATGCATCAAAAATCGGAGAAAGAGTTACTGAAACATTTATTATCGTACCGTCCTTTTTTAACCGCAAAGTTTCATAGCTCTGGATTTTTTTGCCCTGTTTAATCTTTTCAGAAAACCGTTTTATTTCCCCTTTGAGATTATCCGGTTCGACTATTGATATGTTTTTTCCCAGAATTTCTTCGGCCGAATAACCGTAAACCTGTTCTGCCCCTTTATTCCAGCTGGTGACAATACCTTCAAGAGATTCGGTAAGAATAGCATCATTTGATGATTCTACAGCATTTACCAGGATCTGAATTTTCTCTTCTGCTTTTTTGCGTTCGGTGATATCCTGAACTATTCCCCTCATTCTAACAGGAACATTTTCCTCATCAAAAATAATTCTGGATTGCATATGGATTGTGTGTATTTCTCCATTAGCCAGGACAATCCTGTAATCAATATTGCAAGGTTTTCCTCTACTTAATGACTCTTTAAGGGCATTATCAACATAGTCCCGATCATCGGGATGCGTGTAATTTAAATATTCATTGTAAGCTGGTGCTGACTCTTCAGGATTACGTCCAAAAATACGATACATTTCCTCAGACCAGTAAGCTTTATCATTTGCAACGTCCCAATCCCAATTTCCGACGTGGGCCATTTTTTGAGCTTCAGCAAAACTTTGCTCACTTTCTTTCAACGACTCATAAGCCTTCTCAAGCTGAATTGTTCGTTCTTTAATTTTTTCTTCCAGACTGTCCCGTGCTTTTTTTAAAGCTTCTTCTGCTTCTTTTCGCTCGGTGATATCGGTGAGTACGCTCAGTGAGCCTGCAAACTTGCCATCTTTATTAAAAATGGCTTTAGTACTTATAAGCGCCCATAAGAGTGAGCTGTCCTTACATGTTAATTTCAGTTCATAGACCTGATTGATACCTTGCTTCCTTTTTTCCAGATTAAGTTTGAGGATAAACTCAAATTCCTCGTCGACAAAGTTACATGGAGATCTGCCGACCATTTCATCCTGACTGTATCCCAACATCTCCGCCATTTTTTCATTGACGTAGGTAGTCCTGGCTTTAGTGTCAAGTATCCAGATACCTTCGTTTGCTATCTCTACAATATTGCGGTACTTTTCCTCACTCTCCCGAAGTTTTTCTTCAAGCTCTTTCCGGTCACTTATATCGAATCCGTAAATATTTACGGATTCATCTTCGGGTAAGGGATGAAATGAGACCAGGTATACTCTCGTTCCTGCTTTAACTTCCATTTTTTCCGGGCTGTTCCGGCAAATTACCCTTTTCACAAGATCTCCGATACAGGAAGGCAGTTTTTTTCCAACTCTTGCGCCCCACTCATGCAATAAGGGCTCACCTGCCTCATTTGAGTAAAGAAGCGTCCCATCCTTTTCCACGCGGAGCACAGGATTCGGGTTCGCTGCCGGAAATTGCTCCATTTTCGCCTTCATTTTTCCCCTTCAGGCCCTTCTCTTTGAAGGCAATGGCTTACCTTCATTGAACAGTTTGACGGGAGTAAAACTTACGCAGTTAGATTGAAAAAACAACAGCATCAAACCTTTAGTTGTCTAAAAAAATCAATTTGATCCCAGCGTACAGCGAGCTTGATTTTGTGTTTAGAGTGTATAAGTCTTGTGGATTAATTTTTAATAACTATGCTATTTAGTATTTCTGTTCTAATATATAGACTATACATATTTGAGGTACAAAATTAGTATCCATTTCTTCCGAAAACTGAAATGCTCTTCATTGGTCATCGGTTAAGGAATTTTCTTGCCTGAAGGCTATCGATTTTGCACCAAAAAGCTGCCTTAAATTTTGGCCTTATTACATGAAATCGATACTCAGTTCCAGTCCATAACCTGCTCTACTGAGACCTGAGTCATGCCGGTTCCGGGTGTAAGGGGGCAGTCGGCAACGTTTATACCTCCGCAGATCTCAATTACCTGGGAGTGTTGTGAGCCTGAAGGGTCGGTCATCAGACCTTTAGGACCTTCGGCACAGTAAACCCGTACTTTTTCATCTTCGGGAATGTCTTTTGCATTGCTGTTGATTTCATTGAGGATTGAACTGCGGAACTTGATCAGCTTTTCTGCCTGTGTTCCACAGTTAAGCAACTTGCCCACATATTCGATAGTAGGATCGGATTGTGTTACAAAGAGAATAGAATCATTAATAGCCACCACAGGAATGCTGCCGAGACTTTCCTGCCTGCGTTCTATAGCTTCATTAATTTTTCCATCCGTGCATAGAAATACCTGACACACTTTTGATTGTTTAGTTGTTATGTTAGGAAGAATATCATGCATATCGGTGTTTTATCCTGCAAAAATATGTGTGATGTATGTGTGATGTTGCAAGATACGTTTTTTAACAATTGCTGAGTTTTTATGATCTTTCATTAAAAATTCTTAAATGCCACTACTTTACTCGTCTCAAGTCTAACCAGACATAAACCACCTTCATGCAGCTCCAGGGAATCAACAAACTGCGCAGGCACTTCTGCAGTCCGGCTTTTGTTGCGTTTGACAAGTTTAAGGGTAATTCTTTTTTTAGGTCCTTTATTTATAATGCTGTTCACATGTGCAGAATAAATGTTTTCTTCCTGATCTTCAGAACCGGAGTCAGCTCGAAGAAGAGTTATGTTCTCAGGGTGGATTCCCCAGGAAACTTTATCTCCTGCTTTGAAATTCGGGGATTTTATTTTTATTTTCATGTCTCCGCTTTTTAGCACTGTTCTTTTTGACTCTTCACCATGTTCTTCCACATAAGCATCGTCAAAAATGTTTGATATGCCAATGAGTTCTGCCACATGCAGGTTTTCAGGATGATAGAAGATTTCCTCCGGGGTTCCGAACTGCTGAACTTTCCCCTCATATAAGATAAGAATTCTGTCGGCCAGCAGGAAAGCTTCTTCAAGGTTGTGGGTTATGAACAACAACGGTATTCCAATCTTGTTTTGCAAGTTTTTTATTTTATCGGCAAGTTCTGTTCTTATTTCCATATCAAGTGCGGAAAAGGGTTCATCAAGAAGAAGAATTCCCGGTTTGGGAGCCAAGGCTCTTGCCAGAGCTACCCTCTGCTTCTGCCCACCTGAAAGTTGAGAAGGATAACGTTTTTCCAGTTCCTCAATATGGAGAAGGTTCAGCTTTTCCATAACCCTTACTCCCCTTTCCTCTTTTTCCCAACCTTTGAGACCGCATTCTATGTTTTTTCTAACGTTCATATGAGGAAAGAGTGTATAATTCTGAAACACATATCCAAGGTTGCGTTTCTGGATGGGCAGATCAATTTTCTGGTCTTTGTAGAAATAAACTTTATTTCCGACAGTTATTTTTCCACTATCAGGTTCCGTGATTCCTGAAATGCACTTAAACAATGTGGTTTTTCCTGATCCCGAAGGCCCAAAAAGTACAACAAGTTCGTTTTCCATTTCAAAGCTGACATCCAGCGTAAAAGCTTTCTTAATACTTTTTTTCCTCTTGACTTCAGCTTCACTATACCGTTTTTTAAGGTCAACTTTAACGCCCAATCTCATACCTCTAATTTTCCTGCGAATCTGCCAGTCAGTGCGATGGTCAGCAGAGACATAAATACCAGGATTAAAACCAGTACCTGGGCAAGTTCGTTATTTCCTGCCTGAAATGCGCTGTATATTGAAACAGACATAGTGTTCGTTTTTCCCGGAATATTTCCTGCCAGCATGAGGGTTGCTCCGAATTCTCCAATGGCCCTGGCAAAACTGAGTATCAGCCCTGCAAGTACTCCTTTTTTTGCAAGAGGGAGTGTTATTTGCAGAGCAGTCTCAAGTTCACTTTTTCCAAGGATATAGGCAGCATACTCAATTTCCCTGTCCACTGCTTCAATGGCTGCTTTTGCTGTATATACCATCAGGGGAAGAGAAACCGTATAAGCTGCAATAACTGCTGCCTGCCAGGTAAACATTATCCCTCTCCCCATAACATCAAAAATCAATTGGCCTAAAAACCCGTTTCTTCCCACCAGAATCACAAGAATGTAACCGATTACTGTAGGGGGAAGGACAAGGGGGAGAGTTATGAGCAACTCCAAAAGTCCTTTTCCCCGGAATTCACGCCTTGCAAACACATAGGCTATGGTTACACCGCTGCATAGTACGAAAATGGACGATATGGTTACTATCCAGAGCGTGAGGGATAAAGGAAACCATATCTTGTCAAGCATGGAGATCATATCTTTTAGTTAATGATTTTATTTGGATCCGGAAGTAAATCCGTATTCTTCCAGTATTTCCTGTCCTTCTTCTCCTGTTACGTAATCCAGGAATGCCTGTGCCTCTTCTTTGTTTTCAGAAGCAGAAACCACAGCTATCGGATAGCTAATAGGGATACTTACAGGCACAATGGCGACGATTTTTATCGTTCCTGTGTCTGCAGTCTTTGCGTCAGTCATGTACACAAAACCTGCGTCTACTTCTCCTCTTTCAACGTATGTAAGAACCTGTTTGACGTCTTCTCCAAGTACAAACTTGTTTTCCGTCTGATTCCATAAATCTGCTTCAGTCAATACAGTGCGTGTATAGTTTCCTACAGGAACAGTGTCAGGATTTCCAATTGTGATTCTCTCAACTTCGGGGGAGGTCAGGTCTTCTATTCCGGTTATGTTGAGGGTACTGCTTGCAGGGACTATGAGCACAAGGGAGTTCCGGGCAAAGTCTTTCCTTGTACTATTATCTATCAGTTCCTTTCCGGCAAGTGTGTCCATGTTTTTCTGGTCAGCCGAAGCAAAAACATCAACCGGAGCTCCTCCTTCTATTTGCGTACGCAGATTCCCTGAACTTCCAAAGTTGAAATTCACGTCTATGTTAGGGTTTTCAGTCTCAAACTGTGATTCCATATCCGTAAAAGCTTCGGTAAGGCTGGCAGCTGCAGAAACCATAATCTCAGACTCCTGCTCAGAAACCTGAGTTTCTGCTGTGGGAGTACCAGTTTCGTTTGTAGCTTCGCTTCCATTATCAGTACATCCTATTGTAAGGAATACACCTAATAATACTAACAGAACTACCAGTTCTTTTTTCATAGTTTCACCTGCGCAAAATACAAATCACTATTTTGTTTTTCTCCACAATTTTTTTCTCTTAATTACTTAATATGATTTCATGATAAGCCGTTATGTTTATTAAAACACAACGATCCTTTTGTATTTTTATAGTATAAGAAGATTCCCGAATTTGCTATTATTCGGAGCTAAATTTTTAGAGAGTAGAGTCCAAATAATTGTGAAATAAGTGAAGTCACTTCTCAAGACTATTGAGATAAGATAAATCCACACTCTGCAGATCTACACCGCTATACATTATCTGACTTTTCTGGAAAAGAATGTCGAAAATATAGTTTTGAAAGTTAATACTGAGAGCTGTGATTATGTTCTCCAAAAACATAATCTGTTCTGCCTGTGGGGCTGCTTGCGACGATATTCAGGTTGAATTCAGGAACGGAACAATCGAAGCTAAAAATGTATGTAAGATAGGAAATGTCAGATTTAAGGTGATTAAAAGTTCACAGAGGTTCAGGCAGCCTCTTATAAGGCTTGAAGGAAAATTAACACCTATTTCCTGGGACGAAACCCTTGAGAAAGCTGCTGATATCCTTGTCTCAGCGAAACGCCCTCTGCTTTTCAAAAAGTAATGAAGATACTTTAAAACAGCTTTTTAAGAAAATCAAAGAAAAAAATCTAAAGTAAAAGTGAAGAAAGACAGAATATGTTTGCATAAGTTTTTGGCTGCTGATAATACTCTAGGCAGCCGGTAAACTTCGGGAACAAAACTCATCTTTAAACCCCATTGTTTTCTTTCCGAGCTCTGAAGAATCTGGACTTTGTTACCAGAGTCTCCGTTACAAGAACCTTCACTATGATAGGTCTTCAGTATAAGGCATTTTATAAGATTAACTCATATAATCAACTGTTTTGGTTCTTTATTTTTTGATTATTTTCAGCTTTTTATTTTTTAAGCTGGACAGGTCATTGACAATTTATTTGTCTGTGGGTGGTGAAGATGAAAGTAAAGTTGAAAATGAAACGTTTAGATCTATCTGTATTTTGTGCACTTTTGATTGTGGCCCTGGGAGTATCTCCTGCTCTTGCCCAGATGGGGCAGGGTGGAAACATTGATGGTATGGGCCGGGGGATGGGCCAGGGAATGAGTCCGGGAATGGGTCCGGGAATGGGCCAGGGTATGATGAATGGTTACGGGTTTGACCGGTACGACAGCAGATTTGCAGGCTTCGGATCAATAACTTTCGAAGAAGTCTGCAATAATTTCGGAGTTCCGGTTGAAACTGCTCTCTCTGACCTCAATCTTCCGGAAGACATGGACACGAACCTTACAGTTCTGGAAGTCGAAGAGCAGTACGGAGTCTCAGGGCAGGAAATTGCGAGCTACATGGTCACGAACATGCAGCAGACGCCAACTTCTCTCAACGCCAGGCAGAGACTTCTTATGCGCCAGCAGGCCATACAGAACATGCGAGGCATGGGACAGGGAATGTATTTCATGCATCATGGACGCTTTGCATACGGAAACTATACGACCTTCAGTTTTGATGCCGATATAGGCGAAGTCAGCAACTTTGCAGTCAATGGGGACCAGATTTTCGATTCGGTAACGATCTCCGATTTTGTCTTTAAGGAAGAACAGGTTGCAGGGGCAACAGCTATTTATTATGGGGAAAACAGCCGGATTTTACTTCATGACAACCCTATGGGGGTCATGCAGATCATGGCTTTTGCCAACAAAACCGTTGATTTTAATCTCTCAGAAGGGACAGAAGCAAACGTGGATGCCGAACTTTCTCATGAGCTGGGTAATGCAATTATTGTAAATATAACCAAAAATAACTTTGAAGGGTCCCTTATTGTCTTCAAGAATTATCTTGCTACGGTTACTGATGACGAGCCACTGGAAGGGCTTGATGTTGAGGTTTCGGGTGACCAGGTAACGGTTACTCTTGTAAACAATAGCGTTGTCATGTTCCGAGCAACTCCAATGAACCCCTCTCTCATGCAGACCGGGTACAGTTACGGTTCTCATGCTGCATACATGCACCAGGTACTTAACCGGGAAATTGCCCGCGGTAGAGTAGGAGCTGAAATCGCTCTCCGTGCAGGCGGAAATAATTCCTCCGTTGTGAACTACACTTCCATTGGTGTACATATCAGGGACAGGGATAGAGACCGTATAGTGCTAGGGGTGGATTCGAACCTTTCTGAGGGCAGGGTCATTACCGTAAACGTGGACAACGAAACCATCAACCTTTCTAACCCCGACCGTATCAGGCTTCGCATTGATGGGCAGGTAATTGAAAGAGCAGAAAACATAGATGAACTCTTTGCTGGCGGAACCCGTCCGCTCTGTTATTTAGTGCAGGAAAACGAAACCGCCACCATGGCCGTATATATTCCTGAATTTTCGGAGCGCGAAATTATAATTGACCTGGAGCCCGAAGCAGGGGAAGAAAGTGGAGAAGAAACAGGGGAAGAGGGAGCTACTGAGGAGGAAGGTGAGGCTAAACCTACGCCAGCTTTTGAGTTCGGATTTGGAGTTGCGTTGCTGGCTTCCTCGTACAGGCTGAAACGCAGGAAATAAGTAGTCTTTCCCAGTCTTTAAGTTTAGTATCACTGGAAAAATTGGATGCAGAGTTAATTGGATTCAAAACTTTGCATCATCTCTTTTATTTTTCAGTTTTTCTATTTTTTTAATCTTTGGTCTCTAATCAACTTTTTTATCATTCCGGAATCCGGGACGGAAGTTTTTCGGTTTTTCTCATTGCTCAGCACTGGATTGATCAGGGAAGCCTGTCAGTCAAATTAATACTTCCTTTCACCTGAAGCCCGTTTTTATCCAGGTAAATACATAACGTATCTGCAGCTTGGCTGGTGACCGGGTAAAAAGAAAGAGAAGAAAGAAGGCAGTGTGCCTGAATTTCTGTAAAATTCTCTATACCTTTTTCCTCTTCTTTTTTGATTACTGTTCCATTATTAAATACTTATTTCCTGTAATCCACTCTTCATTAATATCAATCAGTATTGAGACTCGGAGTCTCAATACTGATTCCTGACTCGGGAATGCCCCTACTACCTTAGTTCTTCTTTTTATCTCCTTGTTAGTTCTCTCCATGATATTTGTTGTCCTTATTCTTCTCCAATGACTCTGTGGAAACTGCATATAATTCATTACATCATACTGGAAACTTTCAAGTGTATCAGCTGCGCTTTTATATCCCATTTTATCCAGTTCTCTAATCAATTCCTGTAACTTCTGACGGTCTACCAATGCTTCTTTTATTTTATCTGCTACTTCTTTTTGCTTCTTTTTTGGAACCTTTTTTAGGGCTTGTCTTATCAGATGGACATGACACATTTGCCAGCTTGATCCAACAAAGGACTCTCTAACTGCTTTTTGTATTCCTTTATGACCATCAGAAACAATTAACTTGACACCTCTTAACCCTCTTACTTTAAGGTCTTCGAATAGATCTTGCCAGAATAGAGAGTCTTCACTGTCTGCTAATCTTGCTCCAAGAATCTCACGATAACCGTCGTCCCTGACTCCGGGCAACTATGAAAAGAGCTTTATTTTCATAGTGAAGTCCATCTCTCACTTTGAGATAAGTCGCATCGATAAACAGATAAGGAATTTCGTGTTCTATTGGCTTTGATAAGAACTCTTCAACCTTTTGATCAAGTTCTTTAGTAATCCTGGAAACAGAAGAGGCTGAGATTCCCTCTACTCCTAAAGCAGTCATGATCTTATCCACCCTTCGGGTGGAAACACCTTGGAGATAAGATTCACTCACGGCAGCTAAAATGGCCTTTTCAACTCTTGAATACTTCTCAAAAACCTCTGTTTCAAAGGGAAACTCACGGAACTGAGGTTTTAATAATTCAAGTTCTCCATACTTGGTCAGGAGAGTACGGGGTTTGTAACCGTTTCTACTGGCTTTGCGAGAATCAGTCCTCTCATAACGTTTTGCACCAGATTGGAGGAGGGCTTCCTCCTCCATTACAAGGTTTAAAAACCAGGTAATTAACTGGCGAATTCCATCTTCCTGATCGAAAAGATAATCTTTTATAAATGAGACGACATTAACCATTGACTCTGCATCCTGTTTTTTTTGTGGTGAAAGGAAAAGGATATAGAGTCAATCATATTTTACAGAACTTTCGGTACACTGCCAGAAAGAAATTGAGAGAAATAAAATAGAAGAAAAAAAGCAGGAAAAGAAAGTTTGAAAATACAACAAAAAAATGGTAAACGTAGAAAAGGGTTGTTATTTGTCAATTTTCTTCTTTTTTCTCTTTCTTGCGGGAAAGGCCGCTCTCCTTCGTCAAGCGTGACAAGAATCGTTTAGTATAGTGAATAATGTTGTATGGGTCAGAAAAATATCCTCTTATCACCGAAGGGGTTTTTTAAATCACTTGGTATCACAAACCTCCGCCAGCTTGTCTGGCGGCCCTACCCAAAAAGCAGAAGAAATTTGAAAAATTAGCAAAATAATAAAAATAGATTGTAGAGAAAAGTATCTTTCAAGTATAGTTCAGTCCTATCTCTTTTAAGTCTTCTCAGATTTTTTGCTGTTTTTAATATTGTTTTCTAGCAATATTACTGGTTTGTTATTGTTCCCTCCGATTTCTATTTATTCTCTAACTTTTATTTTTAACTTTTTCATTCTTCTTTCTTCTCTTCCTTTATGGACTGGCCGCTCTCCTTCGTCGAGCGTGACAAGAATGGTTTGGTGTAGCAAATAACCTTGCATGGGTCGAAGTATTCGAATTTACTTCTTTCAGTTTTCTGCAACTCAGCTAACTCTATAACCTCTAAATGACGTAATTCGGGAGAAGCATCTTCTCAAACTTTTCTATAAAATCATGTATATATAAATCTGAACTCCAATAATTATACTATGGGAGTGAAGAAACACTTTTTATGGTTAATTATAGGGCTTACAGGGTTTATATTACTTTTTTCAGCTTATATGCCTCTACACCCTGAAGGAATTGCTCAGGCAAACGCATCCGGCAGTGAAGGAAATCATACCGGATCGGACTCGGGAATTTCTGTTGAAACCTCGACTGTAAACCCTCTCGGAATTATGGCTTCAGGAACCGTTGAAACCAATAGGGATCTTGAGCTTACCATCTATGAACAGGAACTTGCTCTTGTAAAAGAAAGGAGGGAAATTGAACTTGAAAGTGGGGAGAACCGTGTGGAATATACTGACATTGCTTCCGGAATTATCCCTGCATCGGTTATGGTAGAAGACCCTGAAAATGACGAAGTTACTATCCTTGAACAGAATTATGAGTATGACCTCCTGAGCAGCTCCAGTTTGCTTGAAAAATATCTCGGCAGAGAGATTACAGTAGCAGGCGTAAACGGTGAGACTTATACTGGGAGGCTGCTGAGCCATGAAGGAGAAGGATTAGTCCTTGAGACCGAGACAGGTGAAGCTGTAGTTATCAGGGAGATGGCAAAGATAGAGCTGCAGAACGCCTCCGAGCTTTCAACAAAGCCGACTATTGTCTGGCAGATCTACTCTCCTGTTTCCGGGACTCGTGAACTTCTCACTTCCTACCTGACAGAAGGGATAGGCTGGAAAGCAAATTACATCCTGAAAAGCAATGAGGATGACACGCAGGCTGATATAAGGGGCTGGGTAAACATTGACAACAGTGCAGGCATTACTTATGAGAATGCAACTTTGAAACTTGTCTCAGGGGAAATAAATCGCGTATCTCCGCCGGTGCAACCTCTGGCCGAACGTGCGGAAGAAGCAGCAGTAGCTGAAGATCAGGCTGCACCTTCCTTTACCCGAGAAACCCTTTCCGAGTATCATCTCTATACCCTTGACAGGCCGGCAACTCTTAATAACAACCAGGAAAAACAGATCTCACTTTTCTCTGCGGACTCCGTGCCCGTAGATAAGGAGCTTATCTATGACAGTGCTCTGGGGGAGAGAGTCAGGGTTTTCCTTACTCTTGAAAACTCAAATGAAACCGGGCTTGGAATGTCTCTTCCGGCAGGTTTGGCAAGGGTTTATAAAGCCGACTCTGCAGGAGAACTGCAGTTTCTGGGTGAAGACAGTATAGAACATACTCCTGAAGGTGAGGAGCTGAAAGTGGCTGTGGGTTCAGCCTTTGACCTTACGGTCACACGAAACCAGACAGAGTACCAGCATATCAGCGATAACGTAGAAAGGGTCAGTTATGAAATCGAAATTAACAACAGCAGATCTGAACCTCAGCCTGTTACTGTGGTGGAACATCTTTATGGAGACTGGGAGATTCTGGAAAGTTCGGACGAGTATGAAAAAACCGATGCTTTTACCATTGAATTCAGAGTAACGGTTCCTGCAAATGGGACGAAAACAATTACCTATACCGTGGAGAATCGATTTTAAGAACAATGCCTTTAATCGGGGTTCTGCAGAGGAAAAGTTGAAGGTTGAATATGAAGTAAAAATCTTAGAACTTACGTAGTTGCCTGTTTTGCAGGCAACTTTTGTATTTCTGTGATTTTCATGCTAAAGCATTTTTTGCTTTTCTATAATTGATTAACAGCATTTCTTGCAATGCTTCACTTTGTTTCGAACCGCGTAACATTTTATTCTCTGCATTTCAAATCTCAGAAATTCTCTTATTGTCACCATATGTGCTCTTCACACATTATTTCTCCTTGCCTGACAGCGTTCTACTTCAAAGACTATTTTATCCTCCATGATATTCTTCAATCTTTCAGGTTTCCTTTGCTAACTCTTTCTTTTGTATCAATTATTCTTGATACCCGCCATCCGGATTTTTAAAATTTGAATCCATATTTTAATCATGCTTCTAAATATTCAATAGAACAAGGAGATTGAATATGAATAAAGAGACTGACGCAGTACCGGCAGAAGAGAATCCTGAAAATAATCCTGATGATGAAGAAGATTTACTGTATACGCACAAGCCTGAAAATCGGGGAAGTAGTATGCAATGGAACTTTGCTTTCTGCAGAAGACCGGGTCATTAAAAAAAATCATAAGATACCTAAAAATCTCGTAACTTCTAACCAACCGTTTGATAAATAATTCTGGCTCTCTTTTATTAGTCTATAAATCTTTTATTAGCCTATAAACACAGAATTTCCTCTTTATTTGAA
This sequence comes from Methanosarcina horonobensis HB-1 = JCM 15518, assembly GCF_000970285.1. Taxonomy (NCBI): domain Archaea; kingdom Methanobacteriati; phylum Methanobacteriota; class Methanomicrobia; order Methanosarcinales; family Methanosarcinaceae; genus Methanosarcina; species Methanosarcina horonobensis. The sequence goes on from NZ_CP009516.1 coordinate 1,183,973, forward strand.
CTCATTTCAATAATTATTCACGACTAACCAGTCATAATATTTCTTTTAAACAGGAGGTATTAATATATCATTTTTAAATGAAATGCTACCTGAAACCGCTGAAGCTTTCGGAAAGATGAGAAATTCCATTTTTAAAGACGCTTTTCTGGATCTCAAAACAAAAGAATTAATCGCTGTTGCTTCCTCAGTCCTTATGCGCTGTCAGTTTTGCGTTGATACGCATTCTCAAAGAGCCGTTGTTGCAGGAGCGACAAAGGAAGAGCTCGCAGAAGCGATTTCAGTTGCAATGTTTGTTGCTGCGGGTTCACAGATAGGATGGACAAACGTATATGAGGAAAATGTATACAACAAAATTTTTGAGAAGGATAAGGACGAGAAAGAAGAAGATTGCTGCTGTTGCTGTGAGGATTAATATTTGCATGTTATTTTCAAATTTTTCTGCATCTGTGTGATCTGGACAAGATATTTATCTTGTTTATCATGTTTGAATATATCAACATATCTTGATCCCTACAATCATTTTTTGATATCATATAAAACAAAACCGATGATCAGGAGAATTATTGTGAAACGATTGCATAGAATACAAGGTAAAAACCAAATTTCTTTTTCCATTTCAGCTATTTTTTTCTTAATTTTCTTCAGCTCAGGTTGCACGGATATTAATGGTTCCGGTGATGAGACAGACCCTGTTGAAACTACAGCGAACGTTAATAATTCCGCTAGTGAGGCAGAATTGGTCGAGGTCACGAATCTGAGTCAAATTGACCAAGCTCTTAATAAAGGGCCTGTTGTGCTGAAGCTTGGGTCTAAGGGCTGCATTCCCTGTCAAGAGCAGGAAGAAGTGCTTTCAGAGCTTCTTCCGATGTATCAGAATTCTGCTTCAATCATGCTTATTGATATCAAGGAACACCCCGAATTTGCAGCAACGTTCGGAGTAAGGGTCATTCCCGATACCTGTATTATTGCAGGCATCGAGGACGGCAAATATATGTACATGCGGCCGGACGGAAGCAAAAGTTCGGAAAGGGCAAGTGCAAGGTTCCTGGGTGCTGCCGATAAAGAAACCCTTTCACAAACTCTTGAGAAAGCTATCGAATTCAGAAGTATAGAGGAGTAAACTTATGTTTTCCGATTTTCTTCCATTAAAGCATTAAAATAGCTCTTGAAGGCTGCCCGAAAAAATACGTAACCAAAACCACGTACCTTGCAGGTTTCAAGGTTAATCATCAGATTATACTTTCCCAATTATAGACTAAGAAGATAAAAGATAGAAACCTTAGAATAACGAAATAACCCAAATTATTTAAAAATAATGAGAATTATTCAATCCAGGGTCTCCTCTTTAATTATTAACAGCAAGTTCAACTTTTGGCTTTAGAAAATTATGGCTTTAGAAAAGTATATATATTTTTTAAATTCAATGGTTGTTGATATGATTGATGAAGAAAATATGCAGCTTTTCAAGGCCCTAAGCGAAGATACAAGATACAGAATTATCAAGGCTCTCCTCGAAGCTGAAAGCAAATGCAAGGAAGAAAGATGTGGTAGCCATAAGGGCGAACTTTGCGCCTGTGAGATTCCGGAACTTATTGGTAAGACCCAGTCCAATACTTCAATGCACCTTGCAAAGTTGCAGGATTGGGGCATCATTAAAGTAAGGAAAGAAGGAAAGATGAGGCTATATTCCATAAACAATAACAAAGTTAGAAAGGTTTTGGAAATCCTTGAAGAATGATTTTTGTGCCGCTATCCAGTTGGAATTTATAGCTTTCTGACCTGAAAAGTAGATGTAAAAGGTAAAAAAGTACTATAAGCTACTAACTTAGTAACCGCATCCTTTCAAAGGCTGGCAGGTTTTTTTACTCTATTCTTTTTCCCAGCAATCAATGCAAAATTAATGATTTCAGGAAATTTATCTGAATGACTTTTTTGATATCCCACATACAAACACTCCTATATTAAACAGGGAACAATTTTCAACCTTTTACCGATAACATTATATCTTATAATTATCATATCAATATATATTGATATAATTAAGAACTGAAAGGTATACTAAAAAAGAAAATAAAAAAGGTATCAAAGAAGGATTCCAAAATGGTTGACATATTCTATCTCCTTCAATGGATTGCTGACAAACTGACCTATGGAGTTTTTGGGATTGCACCTGAAACTCATCTTGCAGCCAGTGTCAACTTTATCATTTACGATGTAATGAAAATTTTCGTCCTGCTGAGTATGATGATTTTTGTGATCTCATACATCAGGACCTACATAACCCCTGAAAAAACCAGAAGGGCTCTGGGAGGTAAGAAAGGGCTTCGATATCATTTTCTAGCCTCTCTTATTGGGACAGTCTCGCCGTTTTGTTCATGCTCTTCAGTACTCCTTTTTATCGGGTTTGTGGAAGCCGGAGTGCCACTTGGGGTTACTTTTTCTTTTCTGATCACCTCTCCTCTGGTAAATGAAGCGGCAGTCGCCGTGCTCTGGGCAACTCTCGGCTTTAAGGCAACAATTATCTATGTTGTGTCAGGAATTGTGCTGGGCGTTCTGGGAGGCTATCTGATTGGGTTTTTGAAGCTGGAAAGGTATGTAGAAGATTTTGTCTATAAAATAAAAGTGGGACAGCAGAACACCGAACCTGAAAAAATAAGAATAAAGGAAAGGGCAGGCAATGCCTTTGAAGGCGTAAAGGATATTGTGGGAAAGGTATGGATCTACGTAATAATAGGAGTGAGCATAGGAGGTGTTTTCCATGGATATGCCCCTGAAGGCATTCTCGAAAAATACGCAGGTGAAGACAACCTGCTTGCAGTGCCGATTGCCGTCCTCATTGGCGTGCCTCTTTACTCAAATGTTATGGGCATGATCCCTATAGTCGAAAGCCTGATCGGAAAAGGACTCCCGATAGGAACCTCTCTAGCATTTCTTATGTCGGTTACTGCCGTCTCCCTGCCTGAGATGATTATCCTCAAAAAGGTGCTGAAAAAAGAACTGATCGCGATTTTTGTCTCAATCGTTGCTGTATCGATTATCTTTACAGGGTATCTATTCAATTTGCTGCTATAATTCGTATGCAAAGGAAGCAATATAAAGTTAATATAAAAGAACAGAGGAGATAAAATGAAAAAGAAATCAGGAAATGGATTACTTAATAAAAGAACAGGGACAATTAATTATTATTAAAAATTCAAAATCTTCTAATATGTATTGAGATGCAGATTGAGTAAAACTGTAAGGATCATAGAGGACATTGATAATGAAACCTGTAAAAAGCGGACTTGATTCCATTTCCAGATACCTCCGTACTAATAAAGAAGTCGGCAGGAGGAAAATAGGACTTCTGGTAGATGGACCGAACATCCTCAGAAAAGAGTTTGATGTAAATCTTGAGGAAATAAGGGACGTTCTGAAGAGCTACGGAAATATCAAGATCGGGCGCGTTTTTCTGAACCAGTACGCATCTGAAAAGCTTGTCGAGGCTATTGAAAACCATGGACTTGAGCCCATCATCTGTTCCAGTGATGTGGATGTGCGCCTTGCAGTAGAGGGCATGGAACTGGTCTACAACCCCAATATAGATACCCTTGCAATCGTAACCCGAGATGCTGATTTCAAACCACTCCTGAACAAAGCAAATGAACACGGGAAAGAGACCATTGTCTTTGGGGTTGAGCCCGGATTTTCCACAGCGCTCAAAAACTCTGCGGATTATGTCATTCTCATGGACAAAAAACGCATGAGTGGTTATGATGATGAAATTGAAGAGAATAAACATAATGCTTCGGAGTTCGAAGACTATCAGAAAGACGAGTATGAAGAATCTGTGAAAAAGACCTGATTTCTCTTTTTAAGCATAGTTTTTCTCTATTTTTATAAAGAGAAGTTCCATTTAGAGTCGAGTATCTTAAAAGTGTACAAAACGACTCAGTTCCAAAATCTAGTGATTTTTGATTTTTATGTTTATCACTAGATTTTGACATTGTGTCGTATAAAACTACTGATTTATTTTAATTTTTTCTTACTTGGACTTTAAATTACTCATTAAAATTATTAATTTCTACGATTCTCATCAGATTTTCGAAATCTTTATATCATCATATCCATATATATCAATTTAATGATATTATAATAATTCAGGTCTTTAAAACAAAAGACGGTTAGAAAACGAAGAAAGAAGTCTACCCTGATTTATTTTTTAGGTAGAGAACTTCATAAAACTTAAAAAAGGGAGTGGTTTTAATGACCGAAGAAAAAAGAGATCTCGATTTTTTCAGTAAATACCTTTCAATCTGGGTTGCAGTCTGTATAAGTCTGGGGACAGCAGTAGGCTACATCTTTCCAGCTTTTGCAGACTCCCTAAGCAGGCTCGAAATAGCAAATGTTTCGATTCCTGTTGCAATCGTCCTTCTGATAATGATGTATCCCATCATGCTTAAAGTTAACTTTGAAGAAATTCTGAGGTTAAAAAGCAATTCAAAGCCTCTCACACTAACACTCATCATAAACTGGGCGATCAAGCCTTTCACAATGGCGATTATTGCCTGGTTCTTTATGCGCGTTGTTTTCTCGTCCCTTATACCGGTGGATCTGCAGACAGAATATATAGCAGGAATGATCCTGCTGGGTCTTGCTCCATGTACTGCAATGGTACTTGTCTGGACTTATCTTGCCAGAGGAAACATCAACTATGCACTCATCCAGGTTTCAGTAAACGACCTTATCATCCTCGTTCTCTTTGCCCCGCTTGGAAAGTTCCTTCTTGGAGTTACCACTGATTTCCCGGTACCCTTAATGACAATCTTTGTCTCTGTGCTTTTCTATGTAGCAATACCTCTTGGCCTTGCAATGCTGACAAGATACCTTATTATAAGGAATAATGGCATCACCTGGTTCGAAAACACGATGATAAAAAAGATCGAATGGATAACGCCAGCTGGGTTATTAGTTACTCTGGTTCTTCTTTTCGTATTTCAGGGAGACAAAATTATCAATTATCCCCTACACATCCTCTTGATAGCTATCCCCCTTATAATCCAGACCTACCTGATCTTTGCTGTCGGTTATGTGGGAGCCAGAAAATTAAAAATTCCCTATCAGGAAGCAGCACCTTCGACTTTTATAGGAGCAAGCAATTTCTTTGAACTATCTGTGGCCGTAGCCCTTATCCTTTTCGGGATGGATTCTGGAGCAGCGCTTGCTACTGTTGTGGGGGTGCTAGTAGAAGTACCGGTGATGCTGTCGTTAGTTAAGATCATGCAGAAAAATAATACGAAATTTGTATGGACTTAAAACACACAGCCTGACATTGAAGATCAAAAAGATGAAAAATAATATTGAGTTAATTGAGATGATTGAGTTCAGAAAAATGCAAAATTAAGAAATGGAAATTGTAAGTGAATTTACGAATGGTTAGAGAAAGAATAAAGCCTTTAAATCTTATATAAATAGAATAACTCAATGAGCCAGGAGATAACTAAATGTCTGAATTTACTGTAAATTCTACTATCTGTGGTTTCGTTCACAAGATACACGGAAGCAAAAAAGGAAATAAAATAATTGTTGACATAGAAACCCCATGTGAAAAGATAAAGAAATTCTCTCACATGGAAGTTCCCATGATGGAAATTCTGGATATCAAAAACAATTACGTTATCGATAGAGCACAGGAAGCGCAGTGCTCCTCAAATTGCCTTGTTCCCTGCGCAGTACTCAATCTCTGCAGAATGGAGAGTGGCTTCCTTGCAAAATCTCTAGTAAAAAAAGCAGGTAGCATCAGTATAGAGTTTGATGAAGTTTAAAAAAGGAAGAATTTGCCTCCTTTTTTAATTTTGGACATTATATTCTGCTTTACAGATTCATATTTCTTCCAGCTATGTTCATGAATTTCGGGCATGGAAAGTTCCGGGGCTTCGTTTCTTTCTTTTCCGCTGCAGGAATCGATTGCCTGCTGAATGACTGGGGGGTCGTTTGTCCCTACAAGGTCGATAACTTCAATTTCCCGGAGGAAGCGGGAGATTGCGGTCGCCGGAATTTCGTCAAGATAAGGAATCACTCCTTCGGATCCGATAATCTTTTTTGACCCTCCTAAAATCGAAATCCCGTTTTCGGCAAGTGCCAGCAGGGACTGCCCGGCGAAATGGTCACTTTCCTTCCCGCAAACAATAAGGCAGCTGATGTGAGGGTTCGAAAGCACATTAACTATTACCTTCTCAATCCCGAAATTTTCCGTAAAACAGGTTCCGCAGATGGCGTAGTTTTTCAGGTCCAAGCTTCGATAGTCGGAAGCAAGGGTTACTACTGCCACGGGAGATTTTGGGTCTCCTACTACGTAATCGCCGGAAGTTACAGGCCATCCCATGTGAAAGCTCCTTTTCTGAGTAATTCTTCATGTTAAAAGGTTGTTTAGTTCACTTTCTGATAATTTATAATTTTCATTTAATGAGTTGTTAACTGAGATATTAATTTCTGTTTGACTTATAAAGTTGAGTTCCTGATGTTGAATGATTAGTGTGAAAACCGTCAGGCTCATTAAGCCGGCGCGCGCATTCTAATTCTTTAGCAACTTCAGGTGAGAGCTTTTCGACCATACAAGACTGTCAGATGATCCTTAATTTATTGTCTGCTACTTCATTTAAAATGTGTATGCATGTTTACAGTTCTCCATCATATCCTCTATAAAAACAGCATAAAAGTTGTCTGGAATTATAACCTTTTCTCGGCCGCTTATAGCTCTAGCCTCAAGATCTTCCTGACAGGCATAAACTGTGCATCCCGGCAGTTTCTGTATACCGGAAAGAAGGTTATAGACTCCATCTCCTGCAAGGTAAAGCCTGGCATTCTTGGAACGAACCGCCAGTTTAAGACACAATTCCGACCGCGGGCTGAATGGAGGTTTTGTCAACAGGAATATATCATATTCTTCTTGCATACTATTACCTCTTTTTAAAATAAGATGACGGAGTCTGAGTTTTCCATTGCTTCCAGAAAATCCTCTTCATCGACAAGTTCTATGGTCTCTATCAGGGTTTCCCCAAAAAGCCCTCTCTCTATTAGTGAGGGTTCATGCACAAGTACTCTTAACTCTCCATATGAGTAGAGGATATCTGAAAGGTTTGGCATTCCAAGATTTGTGCTGTCCTGGTCAGCAGCTACAAGATAAACCCCAGCTCCATAAAGGCCGAGAGTTACGTTCATTTCCGTAAGACTTACTGCAGCCGCATTTAGTGCTCCAAAGGCTTTTTCACTGCCATATGGAGCTGTATCCAGTAGATAGAGTATCGATTTCATAGGAATCTGGATCTCACAAAAATCCTTGTTATTTCAACCTTATCTTGACAGTGAGATTACTTTGTCACTCTTATGCAACATTTCTGAAAGTTCATAAAGGCTGGAAATTTTTATTCCGGGAATGTAGTCTTCGCAGTTATTTCCATTAGCATTCTCTTCTTCTACAATGTAACCTCTTGCAGCAGCACACCGTGCACAGGCTCTGATTACAGCTCCTTTTTCTGCAAGCCCGGTGAAAAGTTCACCTGTATTGATAAAAAATGATGGACTCTGGCCTTTTTTGGGGATATGCACTGCATCCAGGTACAGGAATATATTCACCTGATATTGTTTAAGTGCGCCTTCGGCAAGTTTGCAGGCAATTTCAGCATATTCGGAAATATAAGGGCCGTCGGTAAGTACAATAGTAAGCGTCTTCAAAATTTCCTCCGAGTAAGTTGATTTTTGTTAACTGGGTTTAAATATAATTGACCAAAACATGTAGACGCTCCTGATTACTTTTGTACTCCGGTTCTTTAAGAAGCGTACACTTTTCCAGAGAAGCCTGTCTGGCCATAAGCTTGATGGCAAAACTGTAACATCCTTGTTCGCCGCATTTGCCACAGTTGGTTTGGGGCAGGTGTTTGTAGATCTCCATCAGGTCAACCTTTACCTTTTCTCTGGGAGCTGGAGCTTCACCTTTTGCAATACCCTCATTGATAATACTCTTCAGTCTTTCAAGTTCTTCTTTAGCTTCATCCTCATTTTTGATCATCCTTATGATGACTTTCCCACTACCGTAAATAGTTGTGATGATTTCTCCTTTTTTAATTATCAAGCTATCTTTTCTATCTGAGTAATTACTTCTTGGAAAGAGGGGCTCCAGGAGTTTCAGGATTCCACCCAGAGATGGAGTCATATTTGCACTCACCCTGAGTCTTGAGGAATCAGCTATGCAGGGCAAAACCTGTCTGATCCTTGCAATCTCTATTGGTTTTGCTTGAGAAAAGTCTACAGTTTTTTCCTCACTCTTTTCGGTTTTATTCTTAAGGAAATTCTTGCCATATTCGCTTAACTTTACGATTCCTTCTTCTAATTTAATCAGACCTGCCTGCTGCAATATTCTGAGATGAAAGTCAAGCGTTGCTTTCCCAACTATCTCTCCTATTTCCCCGGTACTTTTAGATCCGTTCGCCAGGAAGTTAATAATTTTCCGTCGGGTGCCATTGGCTATAGCAAAGCTTACGAGTTTTGTTTCATTCTGGTCTCCCGGCATCTTAACACCTGTCGAAGCTATTCCTGCAAGGTAATCTCTTACAGTAACATTAATATATTCGGAGATATGGCATGGAGCTGCCAGTTAACACTAAAGTTAGCGTCTTAAAAATCTCGGTTTAATGAATTTTTCATAAAACCGGTTCAGATGTACGCACACAGGACCTGCAGTTGCTCGAAATTGGTTGCATATTCCGGTTCTTTGAGAGGTGTGCATTTGTCCAGGGTGACCTCCCCTCCCATGAGTTTTATAGCAAAGGTATAGCAGCTCTGCTCACCGCACTTGCCACAGTTGGTCTGAGGCAGGTATTTGTAAATTTCCATAGGTTCTACCCTGACTTTTTCCCGCGGGGCTGGGACAACTCCTTTTACTGTGGCTTCATTGATAGTATTCTTCAAGTTCTGGAGAGAGTCTCTGGCTTCACCTTCACTTCTTATCATTGTCATGGTTACCTTTCCGCTACCATAAATGGTTGTAATAACCTCTCCTTTTTGAATTATCAGGGCGCCTATTTTGTCCGAATATTTGCCTCTGGGAAAAAGTGGCTCAAGAACCTTGAGGGTTCCACCCAGGGGAGGAGCTATATTTGCAATTACCCTGAATTTTGAGGAATCAGCTATACAGGGTAATAGCTGTCTTACTTCAGTAATTTCTATTGGTTTTGCCTGAGAGAGATCTGCAGTTTTATCCGCACCTTTCTCTTCTTTCTCTTTAAGGAAATTCTTACCATATTCGCTTAGTTTCACAGTCCCTTCTTCGATCTCAATCAGACTTGCCTGTTGAAGAAGCTTGAGATGGAAATCAAGCATGGTCTTCCCTACTTCTCCTCCAATTTCTTCGGTACTTTTGTCTCCTGTCGATAAAAAGTTCATTATCTTTCTTCGAGTAGTGTTGGACATAGCGTTGTTTACAAGCTTTATCTCATTAGGATTTCCAGGCATCTCTAAAACCTACAAGAGTTATGAAAGTTTAACTCATTTTCTGACATAACAGTATCGGGTATTCTTCTTTCAAAAATGAATTTCAATTCTTTTAATCGATATGGGTTTAGTTCATAAAAACCCGCAGGACAGGTATCAAAAAAGATTGATATGAAACGTAGAGTTCAGACTTTATTAAGGTATTCATAAATCCCTGTATTACATTTCTGAGCGGATTTTTTATACCACTTTTTGGATTTAGGTGTAGGTTTTACAATAAAGTCATAGTAAGTAATAGGAAAATTTAATCAAGTCGTTTTAATATTTTGGAGCACTTTAATCTCATCAGTATAAAATGAGCGAATGATTTAAGCAGAAACGAAAAATGCATATTAAGCTGCCTAAGTCGGCTACAAAGCTTTGGTACTTATAAATTTTAATACTTTTCTATCAATCCAATAATGTACTTTTTTTGATCTACTTTCATAAGAGACGAGTTTAGACAGCTACAATAAAGTTTTAGAGAGTTTTAAATGTTTTTCATTGCTTTCTCGATAATTAGAAGTCCTTTCTCTAATTCATCCTTCTTAATATTTAGCGCGGGAAATATCCTGATCCCATTACCCTGTGTCTGAGTGACAAATAAACCTCTTATCAAGCACTCGTTTTTGACATTTGTGGCAACATCTTCACTCTGGAACTCGATCATGATAAGAAGCCCTTTTCCCCTTATGTCAGCAATTAAATTTCCATAGATATTCTTCCATAGGCTCATCCGATCCAGGGCAAGACCGCCCATTTCTTCTACATTTCTAGAAATATTGTTATCCATCAGGTGTTTTATCACTGCGTAGGAGACAGCACAACCGAGAGGGTTGCCACAGTATGTACCTCCATGATCGCCTATTTCAAGCTTCTTTGCGACTGCCTCAGATAAAGCAAAAGCACCGAATGGGAAACCACCTGCAATTCCCTTCGCCATTGTAAGAAAATCTGTTTTCACTCCACAGGAGCCTGTAACAAAAGCTGGTCCTGTTCTAAAAAAGCCTGTTTGGATCTCATCCATGATCAGCAGGCTCCCATTCTTCTTACACAGGGCATCTACCTCTTTCAGATATTCTTTGGATGGTACACGAACTCCACCTTCCCCTTGAATAGGTTCAATGATTACTGCTGCAACATTCTCGTCCAGAGAACGCTTCAGAGCTTCCAAGTTATCATATGGAACGAACCGATAATTGGGCATCAGAGGACTATACCTATCCCTATGCTTGGCCTGACCTGTTGCCGATGTTGTACTGATAGTACGTCCATGAAAGCTTTGATATGTAGAAATGATATCAGGTCGGCCTGTTACCTTCCGAGCTAATTTGATGGCAGCATCGTTTGCTTCAGCTCCACTGTTTGTGAAGAATACTCTCGTAAGATTTGGAGGCAAAATTCCTTCCAGTAAGGATAGTAGACGAGCACGTGCAGGAGAATACGTAAGTCCTGAATTGGGATTTTGGATTATTTTTCTTCCTTGATCAAGCAGGGCATCGGTAATGACAGGGTTTGCATGACCAATACATGTTACACCCCAACCTGATGTGAAATCAATATATATTTTCCCTTCTTCATCCCATACATAAATTCCTTCTCCTTTTTCAATGGAGATTTTCTGCTTCACGAAGAAAGGCGGAAGACACTTGTCTTCTATTTCGAATGTTGTCTTGCTTGACGTTATTAATCACTTCCTCTATCGCTACCGAAAGAAATTTGAGGATAGTGCCTAAGCGTTGCTATCTCAACTCATCGTTCGGTATCGATGCATTCAATTGAAACTATTCTACTTTATCAATCTGTTGATACAGGAAAATAGTATCTTACCAGACTTATAGAAGAGTTTCAATCTCATTTTCGTGGATATTGTTCTCTAATATAACTAAGGAGATACAAAAAGTATGGAATATTGCTTGGGCAAATGGTTATAGAGATTTTCTCAGTATCGAAGTTTTGGATAATCATCGAACTTGTAAGTATCGGTACTACAGAAAGAAGATCAAGAAGAACATCACAGAAAGAGATTTGCAGAATATCCCGGCGGGCTGAAAATCCCTTCAGCGGGTATCCGCCGGTAATTCCTCAAAAAGTGAACAAAGTAAATATTCAGGAATAACAAAGTGAAAGGAAAATTTGCAAGACCGGGTACAGAGAGGTGTTCTGTAACCTGGCGTTTTTTTGCATTTATCCTTCGAGTACAATCTCGATGTTTATGTCTTTGGGGACCTGGATTCTCATGAGCTGGCGGAGTGCTCTTTCATCGGCTGCTATGTCGATGAGCCTCTTGTGTACGCGCATTTCCCAGTGGTCCCAGGTTGCAGTCCCATCACCGCTTGGACTCTTCCTTGTAGGGACGACAAGCTTCTTTGTGGGCAGCGGAACAGGCCCTGAAATGTTAACTCCTGTCCTTTCCGCAATTGACTTTACCTGGTTGCAGACTCCGTCCAGATCCTTGGGACTGATGCCTGACAATCTTATTCTAGCTTTTTGCATAACCTTTTTTCTCCTTAAAAAATGAAAAAAGGAGAGTGTTATTTCTGCTTAACACTCATGCACATGCCTGCGGCAATTGTCATACCCATGTCACGGATAGCAAATCTGCCGAGCTGTGGAATTTCTTTTACGGGCTCGATGACCATCGGCTTTGTCGGTTTGATGGTAACGATTGCTGCGTCTCCGGCCTTAAGGAAAGTCGGGTTTTCTTCCTTAACCTGCCCGGTCTTCGGGTCCAGCTTCCTGTTAAGAGCGATCAGCTGGCATGCGATCTGGGAGGTGTGAGCGTGGAAAACAGGTGTGTATCCTGCAGTGATTGCGGAGGGGTGCTGAAGGACAACGATCTGTCCTACGAATTCGTCAGCAACCTTTGGCGGGTTGTCAACATGACCACAAACGTCTCCTCTGCGGACATCGTTCTTGCCGATACCACGAACGTTCCAGCCGATGTTGTCTCCAGGGGCTGCCTGTGGAATTTCTTCATGGTGCATTTCAATGGACTTAACTTCACCGCCGGCTCCGCCTGGCATGAAGACTACCTTGTCACCCTTCTTCATTACACCGGTTTCGACTCTGCCTACAGGGACAGTACCGATACCGGAGATGGTGTATGCATCTTCGACAGGGATCCTGAGTGGGAGAGTGGATGGTTTTTCAGGCTCTTTGAGGTTGTTGAGAGTGTCCATCATGGTGGGACCCTTGTACCAGGGAGTTTTATCGCTGTGTTTTACGATGTTGTCACCGTAGAATGCAGAGGTCGGAACGAAGGGAATTTCACTTGGCTTGAACCCGATCATTTTAAGGATGCCGGATACCTGCTCAACGACTTCCTTGTACCTGGCTTCGCTGTAGTCTACTGCGTCCATCTTGTTAACTGCAACAATAAGCTGGTTGATGCCGAGGGTCCTGGAAAGGAAGATGTGTTCCTTAGTCTGGGCCATGACACCATCAGGAGCTGCAACGACGAGAACTGCAGCGTCAGCCTGGGAAGCACCTGTGATCATGTTCTTAACGAAGTCACGGTGGCCAGGGCAGTCTACGACTGTAAAGTAGAACTTGTCTGTGTCGAATCTCTTGTGAGCGATGTCAATTGTGATACCTCTTTCACGCTCTTCCTTAAGAGAGTCCATAACCCAGGCGAAGGCGAAGGATTCCTTACCCTTCTGCTTTGCTTCTTCTCTAAACTTATCGATGATGTGTGGAGGTACAGCTCCTGCATCGTACATTAAGCGTCCTACGAAGGTTGACTTTCCGTGGTCAATGTGACCAATTACTGCTAAATTCATGTGCGGTTTGTCTGCTGCCATTTATAAATCTCCTTTATAAGTTCTGCATGAGTTTCAATGCTATATCAAATTATAGTATATTAATATTAGGGCAGATCTCGTAATGATTAGACCTTCTCCGGTCTTCTTTCAACCATTACTTATAACTTCCCGTTTTGGACATTTATCGGGTCAGTGTAATTTGAATTTCCAGCGGCCTGGACTGTTTTCCCCATTATAGGCATACCTTGTTTTAAACCTTTCCCATTGAATTTACTCTATGAAAATTTTAGAACTCTTCTCTTTGAAGACTCCCAGATTTTCCTCTTCTGAGTGAGCAGGGAATTTTGACTTAATAATTTATGCCTTAAATAGGAAAAGCGGAATTTTTTCCGCTTACATCGAAAGGAAGTCGGAAGCTCTGGGCAACTCTTTCTTCAGGCCCTTCCTTTCCCTTATCTGGCCAACGATTTCGTTCAGGATGCTTGACGGCACAACATCAAAGCCTCCGAACTCCGTGCTCCACATGGCACGCCCTTCGGTTGCTGACCTGATCTCTCCGGCAAACCCGAACATTTCAGCCACAGGTACCCTGGACTCGATAATTGCCAGGTCTCCCTCAGTGGTCATGTTAAGGATGATACCGCGGCGGCCCTGAAGTTCCTTCGTCGCACCACCCATTGTAAGCTGGGGTACCTGGACAAAGACCTTCTGGTAAGGCTCAAGCAGACTGTCTTCTGCCATAAGCATACCTGCCTGGATTGCCTGCCTTGCTGCAGGGATAATCTGAGCCGGACCTCTGTGGATTGCGTCTTCGTGAAGCTTTGCATCTACGAGCACGCACTTTACATTTGCTACAGGTTCTCTGGTAAGCGGACCTGCCCGCATAACTTCTTCGAACCCGTCGAGCACAAGTTCCATTGTCTCATTAAGGTACTGGATACCTTTGGTCATATCGATGAAGATATTGGAGTTGAAAATGCCGACAATGCCTTTTGCCTGTTCTTTATCCATGCCAAGGTCAATGAGTTTCTGCCTTCTTTCAAGTTCAGGCATGTTCATGCTGACTTCCCCTTCCTTGATTGCGCTGACAATCTCAGTGTCAAGGGGTTCAACATAGATGTAGAATCTGTTATGCCTGTTCGGAGACTTTCCTTCAACAGCCTCGATCTTCTTCTTAATTGTTTCCCTGTAAACGACAATAGGCTTGCTCGTGGTGATTTCCACGTTCTTGTCCCTTTCGATCCTGTGGGCGATAACTTCCAGGTGAAGTTCTCCCATACCTGCCATCAGGTGTTCCCCGGTTTCCTCATCCAGAGTAATCTGGAGGGTCGGGTCTTCCTTTGCGACCTGCCTGAGAACCTCAATGAGTTTGGGGAGGTCTTTGGTGTGTTTGGCTTCGACAGCCACGGTCACCACAGGTTCGCTTACGTGTCTGATGCTTTCGAAAGGAGCCATACCGTCAAGGGTGGTTACGGTGGACCCGACGATCGCGTCTTTTAAACCGGTAACTGCGGCAATGTTTCCTGCAGGAATCTTGTCCACTTCAAGCCTTTCGGGACCCATGAAGATACCAACCTGCTGGACTCTGCTCTTCTTTGCAGTTCCTGAGGTAAAGACTTCCATACCACGGGTAAGAGAACCGCTGAACAGCCTTCCTGTTGCCACTTCTCCTGCGTGGGGGTCAATTGAAATGTCAGTTACCATGAATGCAAGATCTCCGTCTGCATCTGCACTGGACATGGACTTTCCGATTGCGGTATTCTCATCGCCGTGCCAGATGACCTTTACCCTGCCCTTCTGTGCTTCAAGAGGATTTGGCAGGAAGTGAATAACCATATCAAGAACAGCTTCATGAAGCGGGCACTTTTCTGCCAGGGTCTTCATATCTCCGGCTTTACAATAGTCATATACATCGCTGAAGGAAACCCCGGTCTTCTTCATCATAGGCACACTGATTGCCCAGTTGTAAAGGGCTGACCCGAAAGCTACGGTTCCGGCTGCAGCATCGACTTTCCAGCCGGCCTTGAACTTTTCGGGGTTCATGTTCTTGATGAGCTTGTTCACGTGGTCAATAACCTTTCCGAGGCGAACCTGCATTTCCTGAGAATCAACCTGCAGCTCATTGATAAGCCTGTCTACCTTGTTAACGAAAAGCACGGGTCTTACATGTTCCCTGAGAGCCTGCCTCAGCACAGTCTCGGTCTGGGGCATAGTGCCTTCTACTGCGTCAACTACCACTACCGCACCGTCTACTGCTCTCATGGCGCGGGTAACGTCCCCACCGAAGTCAACGTGACCCGGGGTGTCGATAAGGTTGATCAGGTAGTCTTCATTATCAAATGTGTGAACCATGGAAACGTTGGAGGCATCGATTGTAATACCTCTTGCCTGTTCCTCTTCATCGGAGTCCATGAACAGCTGTCTTCCGGCAAGTTCCTTGGAAATCATGCCTGCGCCTGCTAACAGGTTGTCCGATAATGTGGTTTTACCGTGGTCAATGTGTGCAACGATTCCGATATTTCTGATCCTCTGCGGATCATTCATGAGCGTTGTCACACGCTCGACCATTTTCTTTCTTCGTCCCATGCTAATAACCTTTTAAGTGAAAGTGAATGATTATATGTTTATTTTGTGAAAACCCGGGCTTTTCCGGGTGTAAATGATTAACGGGCTGCCTTCGCAACTCTTTCCTTTGCATCCTTTCTGTTGATGGAGAAGGATTTTGTATCGCGGTTTGCGGCACCTATAAGTTCGGTTGCCAGACATTCTGCAATAGAGCGCTTGGATTTGAAGGCTGCGGCATTTGTTCCCATGCTGATGTAGCGCAGAGCAGTGTCAACGCGCCTCTGGGGTGCAGTGTCGACTGCTTTTGGAACAGATATTCCGCCGTATTTCAGCCTGACAACTTCTTCCCTGGGGCCTGCATTTGCAATGGCGTCAACGAGAATCTGGATAGGGTTCTGCTGAGTCTTCCTGTTAACGATGTCAAAAGCTTCTTCAACTGCGCGGAGGGTCACCTGCTTCTTTCCACTGTTGATCTCTGTCCTCATGAGGTTGTTTGCAAGGCGCTCAACAATTGAAATTTCAGACTTGTTAAATTGCTGCCTGGCATGTTTACCGCTGCTGTGAGGGACAATGACAGGGGTAAGGCTGACATAGCGCTTAATTCCGAGATCCCTGACTTCAACTTCCGTAGGGTCCCATTTCCCAAAAATCTTATACAAAATAATCATCTCCTGGGCTTTTCCAATCTGCCGATAACCAGCTGGTTCAGGGACACATTATTTACGGCAATTACCTTGAAACGTACGCCTGGAATGTCACCCATAGCACCGCCCATGCGGCCTCCGATCCTTTCCACGGTAACTTCATCGTGCTCGTCAATGAAGTTTACTGCACCGTCTCCGGGACAGAAAGCGGTTACCTGACGCCCGTTTTTAATGAGCTGGATTCTTACGCACTTTCTGATTGCGGAGTTCGGCTGCTTGGCTTCAACTCCCACTTTCTCTAATACAATACCCCGACCCTGCGGTGCACCACCAAGTGGGTCGGCTTTCACGTTCAGACCAAGAACACGCCTGCCGTAGTATGTATCTTTCCAGCGGGCATCTTTCCTGGTTTGTTTAAGAATATTAGCTGCATATTTTCCTTTAGCCATAATAAATTTCTCCAGTTAATAATTGATCACAGTTTCCTGATTTG
Source organism: Methanosarcina horonobensis HB-1 = JCM 15518 (assembly GCF_000970285.1). NCBI lineage: Archaea > Methanobacteriati > Methanobacteriota > Methanomicrobia > Methanosarcinales > Methanosarcinaceae > Methanosarcina > Methanosarcina horonobensis. The sequence goes on from NZ_CP009516.1 coordinate 1,200,946, forward strand.
GCATTAAATGCCAGAATTTATCCTTTCAACGCCGGATTAATGGATCAACGTAAATTAAGGGGAATATCACTGCAGGATCACGTCTTCTATAGTGTGGTGACGACGGGCAAGCATCTTTACCTTCTCTATATTCTTGCCGTTGCGACCGATGGCAAGCCCCTTTTCTTTATTGGGTACCTCTACATAAGCTAATCGCTTGCCATTTTTATTTGTAAGGTTCACTGAACTTACGGATACCGGTCCGAAAGCGTTCTTGATAAAGGTTACAGGATCCTCTGAATACTCCACAAGCTCAATGGGTTTGTCCAGGGCTTTTTTAACACGGTTTATATTTTCTCCGTTTTTGCCTATTGCAAGCCCCATATCGCCCTGCTTTACAACATATACGAGCCTTTCCTCTTCCGGAATACAATCAAGTATTTTGGCCCGTGTCATGTTTTCAAACAATGCAATGTACTGGATGCTTTCTGCAGTAAGTCTTATTTCACCCAAGACGTTGCAACTCCTTTTTATCAAGCTGTAGCTGCCAGAATGTCCGATTCGCCCGCATCAAGGATTGCCATGGCTGCAATCGTGAAAGGCTTTCCGCATACGGGCCCGAGTTCTACACTTGTGCCTTCGTATTCAAGAACCGGTACATTTGTTTCCTGAACTTTCGTTTTAATTTCTTCCGGGCAGTTTGATGCCAGGACCACCATTTTTGCTGAGCCATTTGCTGCTGCATCAACGGTCCTGTTGGCTCCAATTATTACTTTTCCTGTTTTCACAGCCTTGATAAGAGATTTATCAACATTGATCTTCATTTTCATCAACTCTCGTCTCAAATTAGCTCGTCTACTCTATCTCTTTCTAAATAAAGATTCCAAGCTCGGTGAGTATATGGTACTCTAAATACCTGATGCCTTATATCAATTTTCTGGTTATGAGCCTCGCGGACTCAAGTTTCTGCAAGCAGGATTTGATAAAGTATATTAAGGTAATATGTACCTGATCTGGACTCGTCCTGTATCAGATTATACATTTAAATAATTATAGGTCATGCCGGAGATTTTATCTCCGGGATTTTACTCTTCTTCGGCTTCCACTTCTTCCGCTGCTTCGATTTCCGGTGTTATTTCCACTGCTCTCTCTGCTTTTCTGCTTATGAGGTGTACATCACCCGTACCCATACGAATTGGCTGACCAACAATGATGTTTTCAGTAACACCCTGCAGTTCGTCCACGTATCCGCGCATACCTGCATCAAGCAGATGGTTAACAGTAACTTCGAAAGCTGCACGGGCAAATACACTTGCCTTTTCACCTGAAATTCCGTGCCTACCGATCTGTTTTACTTCTCCGTCCGATGTCATCAGGTCTGCCACAAGCATGATATGTCTGATATCCACGGTAAGACCCTGTTCACGCAGGGTATCCGTGGCTTCCTTGATTATCGCATTTCTTGCAGCTTCAATGCCCAACACTTCGTAAATTTCATTAATGTTGTTTGTACTGGTTCTGGTCTTGTCCACACCCTCGAACTGGAGGACTTCACGGAGAGCTGACCCTTCCGTATAGAGAGTATACTCTTCGCCCTCTTTTCGGACCACGACTCTTTTGATCCCTTCTATACCTTTGAGAGTAACATTGTGGATGCTTTTTGCGAGCTGGAGCAGTTCCCTGTAGGAAGGCTCTCCCGGAGTGATGACAATCTGGTTGTCTATATCAGGAGAGATGCTGACCAGCACATTCAGCTCCTCATTGAATTTCTCTTTTACCTGATCTATTTTAATATTCCTGCCTTCCATTGCCTTTTCGTGCAGGTCTATTATAAGCTTCATCTGGGAAAGGTCAGTTGTTACATCTGCAATATGGTCGATCTTGGTTGCTTCGATCTCCCATGCAAGGGCTCTTGTCTTTTCCCTGTCGTAAGCATAGTCCTCCGGATTATTTTTTAAAAGGGCAATCGTCATCATAGGGGTGCTCGGAATTTTCCTTGCATCTACGATTTCGATAAGGCGGGGAAGACCGAGAGTAACGTTAATCTCGGCCACACCGGCGTAGTGGAAGGTACGCATCGTCATCTGAGTGCCCGGTTCCCCTATTGACTGGGCTGCAACAACACCCGCAGCATCACAGGGCTCAATGCATGACTCGCCGTATTCTTCCATGACCTTTTCTATTATCTCTTCCATTTCCTTCTTGCTTACTCCGGCTTTGAGGACATCTTCCCTAAGAGTTTTTAAAATGTTAGAAGGAAGCGGGAGGTCCTTTATCATACTGTCTACAGTAGCTTCACTAATGCTCATCATGCCACCTCCCTGTTTACCACGGAACGGACAATTCTGTGGATTGTATCGGGCTTGCTGAAGTCGCTCTTTGTCGGGTTGATTCCGTCTTCTCCATATTTGAACTGAACAAGCACACCTCTGGTGTCTCTTACTGTGAGGTCATACTGGACTTCAAGGTCCTGAAGGGCGTTGACAAGTCTCCTCTGCAGGTAACCTGACTGCGAAGTTCTGACCGCAGTATCCACAAGACCTTCTCTACCACCGATTGCGTGGAAGAAATACTCGGTCGGGTTAAGCCCGCTCTTGTAACTTGCCTTGACGAAACCGTGAGCGTCCGATCCAAGGTCTCCTTCCTGGAAGTGCGGGAGGGTTCTGCCTGAGTATCCTCTGCGAATGCGCTCTCCACGCACTGCCTGCTGGCCGACACAGGCTGCCATCTGGGTAAGGTTAAGGATAGAACCTCTGGCTCCTGAGCGGGCCATGATAACTGCAGGGTTCTCAAGACCCATGTGGCTGTCTGCAATTCCACCGGTCTCGTCTCTGGCTTTTCCGAGCTTCTGCATAATGCTCATCTCGATTGTTTCATCGAGGGTTCTGCCCGGGAGAGGTTCGAGTTCTTTATTCTGGTATGACTTGATAAGGTTCTGAACGGCATCTTCTGCTTTACCGAGGACCTCATTGATCTGAATCCTGGCTTCTTTTGGAATATCTTCATCAGCTATTCCGAAACTCAGGCCCGTGCGCATAATTGCCCTTATTGCAAGTTTTGTCATGTCGTCAACAAAGCGGGCCCCGGCTTCGGGGCTGACGTCCTTGATGATGCGGTCCTGGATTTTTCCTTTGAAGGCTCCTATTGCCGCTTCGTCTATTGTACCCGTAATCAGTTCTCCTTTCCGGATCACAACATAAGCATCGTTGGGACACCCTTCTTTCTTACAGGTATCACAGTGTGAGCAGACCTGGGCTGAGAACTCTATATTGAGGTCTTCAGGCAGGATCTGGCTGAAAATCTGCTTTCCTGTCCAGTAGGGTTTTCCATACTCGTCATGTCCTGCAGGTTCTGGCAGTTTGCGTGCACTGCTCTTTCTCAGAAGGTCGTAAGCATCGAAACTGGAAATCCTGTTTTCAAAACGGGTCAGCAGGAAAAGCCCGGAAATGTGGTCGTGAATCCCGCCGATAATGGGACCTCCGAAACGCGGGGAGAGAATGTTCTCCTGAACCTGCATGAGGATCTTTGCCTCAGCCCTTGACTCTTCAGTCTGTAGGGCGTGCATATTCATTTCGTCCCCGTCAAAGTCAGCGTTATACGGAGGACAGACTGCAGGGTTTAGCCTGAAGGTTTTGTTTGGCAGCACCTTTACAGAGTGTGCCATGATACTCATTTTGTGCAGAGACGGCTGCCTGTTGAAAAGTACGGTATCACCGTCTTTTAACTGGCGTTCAACAGTCCAGCCGAACTCCAGCTTCTCTGCAAGGTCGTCCTTGTTCATGTTGGTTACTTTTATGCGCCTGCCGTCAGACCTGAACACATAGTTCGCTCCCGGATGAACGTCTTCACCGTTCCTTACATAGACTTTGAGCTGTTCGATATTCCTGGGGGTTACCACTGCAGGAATAGTAAGGGTCCTTGCAATGGGCATAGGGACACCGACTTCGTTTATGCTGAGGTTCGGGTCAGGAGAGATTACTGTACGGGCAGAGAAGTTAACACGTTTACCTGACAGGCTTCCTCTGAATCTTCCTTCTTTACCTTTCAAACGCTGGGAAAGGGTCTTGAGAGGTCTGCCTGATCTGTGCCTTGCAGGCGGGATCCCTGAAACCGAGTTGTCAAAGAATGTGGTAACGTGATACTGAAGCAGCTCCCAGAGGTCCTCTATGATAAGCTGCGGAGCTCCTGCTTCCCTGTTTTCCTGGAATCTCTGGTTGATCCTGATAATGTCTACCAGCTTGTGGGTCAGGTCGTCTTCACTGCGCTGCCCGGACTCCAGAGTAATCGAAGGACGCACTGTAACCGGAGGTACGGGCAGGACGGTAAGGATCATCCATTCGGGCCTTGCATTCTTCGGGTCCATCCCTACAACCCTGATATCTTCATCCGGGATGTTTTCGAAGCGGTCCCTTATTTCAGTAGGGGTCAGCTTCTCTCCGTTTTCCAGGTATTCACTGGGCTTTTCGAACTTTATTTCGAGCTGCTCTTCATTACAGTAAGGGCAGTTCTTTACCTTGCTTGCTTCTTTATATACTTCATTAATCAGGTCATCAGGCATGTGCCCGATTTCTTCGATTGCAGTAAGTTGATCCAGAAACTGCTGTTTCTGGGCGGGTTCCAGCAGAAGCCTGCTGCATTTCCTGCAGGTTGCCCTGAGGAGTTTTCTGATTACCTTGTTAAAACCTACGTGGACAACAGGGGCAACAAGTTCTATGTGCCCGAAGTGTCCCGGACACTCTCCTGCCCTGCCTGAACAGGTCTTGCAGCGAAGCCCTGGGTCAATAACCCCGAGTTTTGTGTCCATAAGCCCCATGTCAATCGGAAATCCGTCGTCATCGTAAGTGTCAGCCGTGATGATAGGGGTTGCACTCATCTTACGGATTTCTTTTGGGGACATTAAACCGAATTTGATAGAAGAAATTCTTTTAGGAATTGGAGGTACGTTTGCCATATATCCACCTCACTTTATACAGCATCTTCAAGGTTAAGCCTGGGAGCAACTCCAAGGGACTTAATCTCGTCCAGTAACAGCTTGAACGCATAGCTCATCTCTACCGGATATATGTCAGTGTCAGCACCGCAGGCTGAACAGAAAGCTACGTTCCGCTGCTTGTCGTATGTTGCAATCATTCCACAGTGCGAGCAGACAAGTTCCACCACTTTGTCAGACTCGTCCAGCAATCTTTCTTTTAAAGACATGGCAGCTCCGTGCCCTACCAGCACGTCACGCTCCATTTCTCCGAACCTGAGACCTCCTTCCCTTGCTCTACCTTCAGTAGGCTGGCGGGTAAGAACCTGTACAGGTCCGCGGGACCTTGCGTGCATCTTGGAAGTAACCATGTGGTGCAATTTCTGGTAAAGGATTACGCCAACGAAGACATCTGCAGGGATCATCCTGCCTGTTGCTCCATCATAGAAAATCTCTTTTCCTGTGTGGGCAAAGCCGTGTTTTTTCAGGGCTTCTCTGAGGTCGTCTTCGTTTTCTCCTGAGAAGGCGGTTGCATTAACTCTTCTACCTTCCATGGAGCCAACTTTTCCGCCAATCATTTCCAGGACGTGGCCCACAGTCATACGTGAAGGAATTGCGTGCGGGTTAATCATCAGGTCCGGAGTCAGGCCTGATTCTGTAAACGGCATGTCAGCAATAGGGACTTTTAAGCCGATAACTCCTTTTTGCCCGTGCCTGGAAGCGAACTTGTCTCCTATGTCCGGGATCCTTTCGTCCCTTACCTTTACCTTTGCAAGGCGGGTTCCGTTAATGGATTCCGTAAGGATGACGGTGTCCACAATTCCTGTTTCGTTGGAACGCATGGTAACAGAGCTTTCTCTCCTCTGTTCAACTGCAATTCCGAAGTCTGAAGGCTCTTCAAGGAATCTCGGAGGACTTGTCTTTCCTATAAGCACATCGTTGGGGCCTACAGGGGTCTCAGGGTTTACAAGTCCGTCTATGTCAAGGTTTGCATACGCGTCAGCGCTGCGGGCTCCACGGTATTCGGAGTCAGGGATCTCGAACTTGTCTTCCTGCCCACCAGGATACCTTCTTTCTTCACCTTCAAAAGTCCTGAGGAAGTGGCTTCTCCCGAGCCCTCTTTCGATTGAACCCTTATTGAAAATCAGAGCGTCTTCAATATTATATCCTTCATATGACAGGATTGCAACCACGAAGTTCTGGCCTGCAGGCCTGTCATCGAAACCTATTGCTTCGGAAGTCCTTGTTCTCGTAAGTGCCCTCTGAGGGTAGTGAAGGACATGAGCACGGGTATCGGGTCTTAACTTCTGGTTTGCTGTAGAAACCCCGATACACTGCTTAATCATGGCTGCACCCATGGTGTTACGCGGAGATGCATTATGTTCCGGGTAAGGGACCATTCCGGTACAGATCCCGAGCATAAGCTCAGGGTCGAGTTCCATATGGGTATGGCTGTCAGTAATATCAGACTCATAGAGAGCAATGAATGCATTTTCTTCTTCTTCAGCATCCAGATACTCTACACAGCCTTCTTTTACCAGGTCTTCAAAACTGATTTCTTTATTCTTCAGTTTCTGTACCTGCTCTTGAGTTACTCTGGGAGCACCATTTTCCACAACTAAAAGAGGCCTTCTTGCCCTGCCCATATCAGAGTTTATGATTACTTCCCTGGTGCTGTCATTAAGAGCAATGTTCACCTGCTTGGAGATGAATCCCTGTCGCCTCATTTTTCTGAGCTCTTCTACGAGTTCCGCAGGGTTGTCATGAGTCCCGACGAGCTCTCCGTTTATGAATACTTTTGCTTTAGTCATATAACATCAACCCCTCAGTCACCGTACATTGATCCAGAGTCGTCCATATCCGAATAATCGTAGAAATCATCATCTTTGAATTTGGTTTCGGGCTCCGGAGTTTCTTCGAACTCTTCAACAATTTCTTCCCCGAATTCATCGAGTAATATTTCTTTTATTCTTGCCGGGATTTCCGGCACTTTCACAACTACTTTTTCGACGTTAAGGTCGTAGAGTATTTTCTTCATGCTTTCTGTTTCTTCTATTCCCGTGGAGAGTTCGACCATTTCGGCAAAGTTTTTCACGAGACCACAATTCGGACCTTCAGGAGTTTCTGAAGGACAGAGCCGTCCCCACTGGGTTGCATGCAGGTCACGAGCCTCGAAGTGAGGCTGGGCACGGGAAAGCGGCGAAATTACACGGCGCAGGTGGGAAAGGGTAGAAATGTAGTCATTTCTGTCAAGAAGCTGGGAAACACCAGTCCTTCCTCCTACCCAGTTTCCTGTTGCCAGGGGATGCTGCAGCCGGTCGGTCAGGACATCTGCCCTTACAATTGTGGCAACGTTAAGTTCCCTGTTCCTCATGTTTGCACGTTCGAGCTGGTACTTTATGTCCCTTGCCAGCCTGTTGAAGGATACCCTGAAGAGGTCTTCCATCAGGTCGCCTGCGAGTTTAAGCCTCTTGTTTGCGTAGTGGTCTTTGTCATCTTCGGTACGCTTTTTAAGAGCCAGTTCGAAGCAGGACTCAGCCATCCTTGCCAGGAAATGAGCTTTTGAGATCCTGTCTCTCATGTCGTTCCCAAGATGAGGGAAGAGATACCTGTCAATTACGTAGTTTGCCCTTTTTATCTGGTATTCCTTGGCCTGCCCTGCAGCAACCCTAGCCCCGATCTTCTCAATGGCTTCCTCCTGGGTTTCGACTTCGGCTTCTTCAAGGTTTTCCAGCATGAACTTGATTATTTCGGGATCGCTTGAAACTGCATTTACGATATCTTCGTCAGTCACTATCCCGAGAGCCCTCATGAGTGTAATAAAGTACACTCTACCGGATATCGAAGGGAAAGAAACCTCAAGCAGGGACTTTCTGCCTCTTTCCACAATTACGAGTGCCCTGTATCCTCTCTTCTGCGAAAATACCTTTGCAACCTCAATCTCATCGCCGTAACGTTCTCCGTACTCGACAAGGATTTTGTTGGGGGCAAGATCCTCAAGAGTCATAACTACCCTTTCAGTGCCGCCGATAATGAAGTATCCCCCGGGGTCCAGAGGGTCTTCTCCATAGCGAACTTTCTCCAGCTCGCTGAGCCCGAGAAGGTTGCAGATCTTGGATTTGACCATGACAGGAAGCTGCCCGATCTTTGCTTCCATTGCCTCGGACTCGATTCCATCTTTTACAACACTCATTTCCAGGTAGAGAGGGCCTGAGTACGAAAGGTTTCTGAGCCTAGCCTCGTTGGGGTAAAGTTTTTCGATTGCTCCGTCTGCCTCCTTTACCACCGGATGTTCTACCCGGATCTTGCCGAGCTTGAGATAAGTGTCCTCGATGTCGGTTTCTATTATTCTCTGTTCATCTATGATCTTTTGCAGCCCGTAGTCTATAAACTTGTTAAACGAGTCTATATGATGCTGCACTATCTTGTCCCGTGTAAAATAAGCCTGCGACAGTATACTGCTTTCTAACGCGATGATAGCACCCTCTTTGCTTTGGTAAAACGAAAATCAATAAACGATGATCCTCAGATCTTTTAGTGGTTGAATCTTTCAGTACGATGGTGCATGGGATTCAAAAAGATATTCAGTGAAAAAAATGTGATCATGCAAGCGGTTTTAACTCCCCTCCGCTTACTCGATCACAAGTCTGTAATAATCTGCCTCCCCTGCAGTTTGACTTTTTCTTGTGATCTTCACGACGTCTCCGACGGCAGCCCCTATTTCCTTACAAACAGGATCCTGCACCTTGATCTTCGGAAGTTGTTCCTTTTCAATGGAATACTTGCTTAAAACAGACTTTAACTCGCCCTCAGACATTATTTCATGCTTAGGGACCGCCTCATGGTCGAGCAGGCTGAACTTTGTCAAATCCTTTCCTCCAAAAATAAAGCATCTCAAAAAACTTGATCAATTCTACAGCGGATGGCCTTTCCGCCGGTTGTAATAAAGAACATGGCGGGCCCGTAGGGATTTGAACCCTAGGCCGACTGGTTAAAAGCCAGTCGCTCTGCCTGACTGAGCTACGGGCCCAGATTATTTATTTCTCCACCTCTGTATTTTGCACCACTGAAGGCAAATTTGCCGGTATGCAACCCTGCTGCCCCGCTGCATCAGGGAGCACCTCTTTCACCGGTGCAACCCTCTAATTATAGCTATACTATTTATAACTTATGGTGAGTTTACTTTTTCTCCTGATCTCCCTAAAGTTTGTGACAAAATTTCTTTAGTATGTGTTGAATTTATACAAATATTTTTCTGATTTTGCCAGAAAGATATATGTACGAGAATTTTCACTTTTTTAAAAGTAAGGCCAAAAACTGAATAGTTCCTCCATGAATTATTCCTCCATATACTCGAGTAAACGAAAACTTTTGCCCCGATTTTAAATAATGTCCCGATTTCCCGACAGTCATATCTCCAAAAATAACGCAATATTCAACCTCTAAGCAGGAGTCCCCTTCTTCGACAGGTCGGAGAGGAATGCGTAATCTGTACCAACTTTCCTCTACTGCTAATATATATCAACATTCACCGCTAATTTATTTTTAACCAAACGCCTCGGAGCTTCCAAAGTGGAGCAGGGCACTGCATAAGCAGATAACAGCTTAATCTGAGTCTACAAATGTTGGTTAAGTTTAGTGTGGCATGGGTAATGGTAACATTCCTCCTGAAATAACCTTTGAAGGATCTGCACTAAACCGGGTAGCCATCACAGCAATGTGATTAAGGAGTGGTTCTCCCGATGTTGACCTGCCTTACGCATCAGATGATCTGCATTAGCGGTGAGATGCAAGCTACTTCCTCAAAACCGAGCCGTTAGGCGAAGGTTTTAGGCGGGAGCAGTTGACTCGCTAATTATAACTTCGAATGTAAGCATTAGCGTTCTGGTGCAAAAAATCTGAGCATGTAGCCTAAGGAACCATATTTTACAGAACTTTTTTTACATTTATTAAATAAAATTAATCTGGTACTTTTGATTTTTATCCTTGCAGTTTAACATTTATTCTTTTAAGCGGTTAAGAAGTTCCAATTGCGAATCTATTAGTTCCAACTGTTTTTCCAATCTATCACATATATTTTCTTGCTCCTTTAACAGTTTAATTTGCTCTCTTAGTTGATCAATCAGTATATCTTTATTTTTCAATTGAGCATCAAGTCTTTGAACTAAACTAATAACCGCTTCCGATCCGGCATTATAAATTTTAAGAATTTCTTCTCTTGAATGCATCATTTACCCCCAACTGTTTTAGAGATTATCTAAAAATGCTTTTGCTCATTTACTTTAAGATTTGAGACGATTCAGTCGTCTAACCACAATGTATATTATCGCAGCTTATATGAATGCTTGACTTGATTCTGTCAATACCTTAATGGCCATCATCAGCCCATATAAGCTTCAATCGGAGAAATAAATCCTTAACTGGTTCCAAAACAAGATCACAAAACCTATGCGCCTGTAAATAGCAAATCTGTATTATGGCGAAGAAAAGAACACCTGGAAATTCAGAATCCACAGAACTTTCGGTACACTGCCAGTGATTTTTGCATATTCCTTCAACTATCTTAAAAAATTAGTGTTTTCCATAAACGACTAATAAGTAGAAGTTAATTAATAATTCATGCAGGGTGAGAAATTAAGGGGCACAAAGCTGAGGAGCTCACGGATATTTTCTATCATAAAACAAGATTTTGAAACTTATATTGCTGAAGTAAAAACGAAACTAGAGGACTCATTCGAACTCGTTTGTATAGAGACTAGCCGTGGAACAGTAGAAAGCAAATACTATAAGGCTGAAAAAGCGGATAAAGGTATAATTGTTATTGGAGGAATAGGTGAGGGCTTTCAAACTCCAGCTGATAGCCTATACCCTCGTTTGAGTGAATATTTTAAAGAGACAGGTGTAAGTTCACTAAATGTAAAGTTCAGGGAAGCAGGAAATCTTGCAGAATCCGTTATAGATGTTCTAGTAGGGATTGAGTTTTTAAAATCGGAAAATATCAAGACACTTGGCTTGATTGGGTATTCTTTTGGAGGTGCAGTTGTAGTTCAAGCAGCGTTCAATGAAACTGACGTAAAAACAATAGTTTTGATCTCAACTCAGAGTTACGGACTTAGCCCGATTTCCTTCCTTCCGAAAGAAACATCAGTGTTCATAATTCACGGTGAGGAAGATGAAGTAATACCGCCGGAAATTGCGGTACAGGTATATGAACAAGCACATGAACCTAAAAGAATTGAAATTTTCGATACAAAAGCTTCACATGACTTAAGTGAGATAGCTGACGAAATTTACGTTGAAGTAAAAGACTGGATTACAAAGTATTTGATAGATAAGTCGGAAAAATAAGAGGAGTAATAAGATCATAGAAAAATTTATTATATATCTTAAGACAACGTAAAATGCCTTCGTGTGGAAAGATTGCATCCGTACATTTTTCCGTATTTTCAATCCCGAATTTTGCTTCGGGAGCGAAAGTCAGCTACTATCTGGATAAGTCATTTTTTTGTCGCTGCCTTTCTGCTCTTATTTCTTTTACTTCCCTCTCTCTGTGGTCGAAATAGCATATACATTGTTATTTTTGTCTATCAATGAACTGGCGGTCAGCCACACATCCACTATCCGGCCGTCCTTGGTGAGCCGCTGAGTGCGATAAGGTTCAATGACTTCAGCCCGACTAAGCCTCTTCACTGTATCCAACTCACCTGCTTTTCGGTCCTCTGGAACCAGGCTGCTAATATTCATTTTTAGTGCCTCGGCTTCGCTCCAGCCGTACATTCTCTCAGCGCTTGGATTCCAGGCAAGGATTCGGCCCTCCAGATCCTGAAGAGTTACAGCATCGTTAGAATCGCGCACAACCACAGCCAGGCGGTTAACCTTGATATCGGATTCCTTCAACAATTCCCTTGACCGTCTCAACTCGGTAGTATCTATAAAGGTAATCACTGCTCCTTTGATAACGTTATCAAGAGTGCGGTAAGGTTTAATGCGCATCAGGAACCACATGCCATCCTTGGTCTGGATTTCAAGTTCTTTGGTCGTCAGTTTGTCCAGTACCTCTCTTATGTCTTCTATCAGGCGGTCATATCCTATGATATTCGGAACAATGTCCCTGATAGGCCTTCCCACATCGGTCGGGATCAAATTGACCAGGTTTGTGACTGCAGGAGTGAAACGCATAACGCGCATTCCATAATCCACGAAGATAGTGCCTATATCCGTGCCGGCGAGCAGGTTGTTCATATCGTTATTGGCTTGAGACAAATCAGTAACCTTATTTTGCAGTTCAGTATTGACCGTAGCCAGTTCCTCGTTAACTGACTGCAGTTCCTCTTTTGAACTCTCCAGCTCCTCGTTTGAAGACTGCAATTCTTCATTTATCGACTGCATTTCTTCGTTGGAGGATTTGAGTTCTTCAGTGGAAGTTTCCAGTTCCTCATTGGTGGCTTTGAGTTCTTCTTCCTTGATACGCAGCTGCTCCATCAACTCCAAAATGCGCTGGTCTACTTCCTTTCCGCTCTCTGTAGTCCCACCCTTTACATCCCTGGTAGCTGCCCCCTCAATATTTTCCTGTATCCATTTCGGAGGTTCCTCAAAAATGACAAGGTACAGATCTGATCCCTCGACTGCGTAAGGAGTTGTAGCCAGAGGTATTACCATCAGATTAATACTGGTGAAGTCACCATTGGTTTTGACCTGAACTCCAGAGTAGAATGATATCTTCTTATCGATAGCTGCTCTGTGCAGGGCAATAGGCAGTCTATGGTGCAGTCCCTCGCGAGCCATTTTCAGAATATTCAATCCAGCCTCACCCGTAGCCAGTTCCAGGTACATGCCGGTACGCCCATGTGTATAAAAGATGTCACCGTTTTCGTTTACGAGCACGCCGACAGGAGCATAATTTTGAAGCAAAATCTGTTCTGTCATCTCGCGATATTTAGGTTTGGCCTGGAAAGGAATTTCTTCGGGTTTACCATGAATCTCTCTGGATTCCAGTCTTGACGGGATAAATGTCGCTATGGAACGGAGTTTCTCAGCTCCAACATTTGGCCTGCTTTTATACAATTTTGCACTGCGGTCAAGCGTATCAAAAAGATCGGTGAATCCGTTAATCGTCTCGGAGGAACCAAGAAAGAGATATTTTCCAGGGTTCAATGAGTAATAGAAGAGAGGAATTAGTCTCTTCTGCAGTTCTCCATCCATATAAATCAGTAAATTGCGGCAACTCAAGAGGTCGATTTTAGAAAATGGAGGGTCTTTGATAAGGTCATGCTCAGAAAAGATTACCATCTCACGGATATTTTTATTAATGCGGTAATTACCATCCGGGCTCACGGTAAAGAAGCGTTCCAGCCGTTCCGGCGAGACATCGGCAGCGATGCTTGCAGGATATATGCCGGCACGGGCACGTTCGATAGCTCGACTATCAATATCCGTTGCAAAAATTAGTATCTTGAAATTTCGTCTTACAGTCTCCATATACTCCTGGAACAGAATACCGATTGAATAAGCCTCCTCGCCTGTGGAACATCCGGGCACCCAGATTCGTATCGTATCGTTTGGACGCTTTCCGACGAAGAAATTCGGGATGACTTCTTCCTGAAGCGCATCGAACGCCTTGGAATTACGAAAGAAACTGGTGACGCTGATTAAGAAGTCGCGATAGAGCGCTTCTACTTCGGCAGGTTTTTTCTCTAAGTAGTGCACATACTCATCTATACGCCTCATAGAGTGAACGGCCATACGCCGCTCAATGCGTCGATTGATAGTGCCCTTCTTGTAATGTGAAAAGTCGTGACCTGTTTGGGTAAATATTAAATTGAATATCCTATTCATCAAATCTTCTGCCCTAACAGTCGGATGTACTGATCTCCCAAAAGCTTGAGTTACATAGGCAATAAGCTGGTCAGGCATTTCTTTCGGAGGCAGGATATAATCTGCCAGACCTGTGTCAATTACACTGCGCGGCATGCTGTCGTACTCGCTGGTTTCGGGGCTTTGCGCCATCACCATACCGCCTTCAGCCTTGATTGCCCGTATTCCCAATGTTCCGTCACTGCCTGTACCTGTAAGCACAATCCCTATGGCTCTCTCTTTCTTTTCCTCAGCCAGTGAGCGGAAGAAAAAATCGATAGGCGTACGATGACCGTGTCTCACGGTTGGTTCCAGTGTGTGGAGTGTACCATCACGATAAATAAGGTCACTGTTAGGCGGGATGACATAGACGCAGTTAGGCTGGACAGCCATCCCATCAATGATCTCGTAAACCGGCATATTCGTGTAGCGTCCTATAAGAGTATTTAGAATACTTTTGTGTTTAGGATCCAGATGCTGTATTATTACAAAGGCTACTCCAGGACTGACGTCTGCAGGAATTCCTGAAAAAAAGGCTTCGAACGCGCCCAACCCACCAGCCGATGCGCCGATGCCCACGATGGGAAAGTTCTGTTCCGGTTTCTGTTCCTTTTCTAGTTTCAGTTCTTCTTCTTGTTCTTCTTCCTCTTCTGGTTGTTGTTCCTCTCCCTGTTCTTTTTCTTCCTCTGGTTCTTCTTCCTTTTCTGGTTTTTCTTCTAGTTTCTCCGCCGGTTCTTGTTCTTCGAAAATTATCCTATCTTTGATTAATTTTTGAGAAGCCTCTGGAGCCTGTTCCTCATCTGGCTTCTGTTCTTGTGGTTTCGGTTTCATTTTTGGTATCTGTTTCCCTTTTGACATTTGTGCTTTCTTTTTGTTAGTGGCTTTATTTGTGAACATATTGTTACATCCTTTTATCATAGAATCAAAATAGTTGTAATTTATTTATAGACATGTACTAAATAATGATGGAGATCATTCCTGGTGTTACGTGAATAATACTGCGAATAGGATTGAACTCATAGGTATTAGACAGGTACCAGCTTATTTTTATATCTTTATTTATTTTTTTACAAATATATAATTTAATAAACATATCGAATCTTTTATAATAGTCAAATGTTAAAACAAAAGATTGAACCTTACTATTATAGTGATAATCTATTTAATTAGTAAGTTAATAATAATTTACATATTACCGTGCATATGCTCTTTAAACCTAGCTATCAGATTATAACTTTGCTGCCATTTCTATAAGCAGCTGCATTAACATGAGAGAAATGGTCTAAATCCATAATAAGAATCTACAAGAGTACCCACTTTAATATAACAGACCATTTAAATAATATAAACAGGAATATTTATATTATTTTTTATACAAAAATTTTAATGTTGTCTGAACCATTAATTTCTATATTCAAAGGGAAAAGGAAATGAGAAACAAAGAAGATCCTAACCGTAAAAATATAGAAAATCAGATAAAGATACTGTCGGAGAGTGTGGAATTATCAAATGATGCCATTGTAACCACATCGCTTGATGGCATTATTACCAGCTGGAATAAAGGTGCAGAGTTAATTTATGGATATCCGGCTAAAGAAGTTCTTGGAATGCCTATGGCCATCCTAGATCCACCCATTTTAGTCGGAGAAACAAAAGAACTGAATGAACTTATTGAATTTGAAGAACAAATAAACAATTATGAGACTTTACGCTTAAGAAAGGACGGTAAGTTGATAAATGTCTCATTAACTCTTTCTCCAATTCTCGATGATTCTGAAAAATTGATCGCAGTCTTGATTATCGCCAGGGATATAACCAAAAGTAAAATGGCAGAAGAAAAACTGATGAAAAGCGAGGAACTATACAGGATTGTCACTGAGCAGACGGGGCAGATAATATACAACTATAATTTAATTGCAGATAAGTGCAGTTGGGCAGGTGCCATAGAAGAAGTTACAGGATATAGTTTTGAAGAATTTCGGATACTTGGCAAGTACATTTGGATTACAAAAATCTTTCCCTTAGAAGAGCCTGGTATTATTATTAAGCCCTTTACGAAGAGAATTAGCGGAGACAGATTTAGTGAAGAATTAAAGTTTAAAAGAAAAGACGGGACTTTCATTTACATTGAAAATAGAGGTGTTTTACTTAAGGATGATTATGGTCACCCTTACAAGGCTGTCGGAGTAATTAAGAATATTACTGATTTAAAAAATGCATTGGATAAGATTGAAGAAAGTGAGACGAAATACCGATCTTTCGTGCAAAATTTCCACGGCATTGTTTTCCAGTTTGACGAAAACTTTGCCCCTGTATTTCTGGATGGTGCTGTTGAAGGGATAACCGGGTATAGAGAAAAGGATCTCACGTCTCGGGATGGGTGGAGAGAAATAATTTATCCTGCTGATCTGACCCTCGTTCTCAAAGAAGAAGAAAAGGTTCAAAATTTTTCATCTTCCGGTTATGTAAATATTGAGTATCGTATCAAACATTTAGACGGAAGTATCAGATGGATTAATGAAATTTTACAAAAAATTTATCGAGTAAACGGAAAGCATGTACTCTATCAGAGTACGCTTTACGATATAACCGAGAGAAAAGAGACAGAAAAGTTTCTTGTAAACATTGAAACTGCCCGCAAAAAGGAAATACACCACAGGATTAAGAATAATCTACAAATAATCTCATCTCTTCTTGACCTCCAGGCTGAGAAATTCGATAACAGAAAATTTATTGAGGATTCAGAAGTCAAGGAAGCCTTCAGAGAAAGTCAGGATAGAGTTATATCGATGGCTCTGATCCACGAGGAGCTCCATAAAGGCGGCAAAATTGATACACTTAACTTTTCGCAGTATATTGAAGAACTCGCAAATAATCTCTTTTTCACCTACAGGCCTGGAAATGCCTGCATAACATTTGATAAGGATATAGAAAAAGACATTTTCTTTGACATGGATACTGCAATTCCTTTAGGAATAATTGTTAATGAACTTTTCTCAAATTCTCTCAAATATGCATTTAAGGGAAGAAACAAAGGCGAAATTATAATTAGGTTGTCTGGGGGGGGGAAGACAGGAGGAAATATAGACAGCATAGAGGGAAGAAAAAACGAAGACTGTAACGGCTCAATTTTCATTCTGTCTGTCTCAGATAATGGAGTTGGTATTCCAGAAGATATTGATATTGAGAATCCTAATAGTCTCGGACTTCAACTGGTGGTTTCCCTTGTAGACCAGTTAGATGGAGAACTTGAACTTAAAAGGAATAAGGGAACAGAGTTCACTGTAAGGTTCGCTGTACCGGAAAGCAATAATACGGAATCGGCGGAATCCTTACTGCAACTAGCCGATAATGATTAATTAATTGGTTCTGTTGCAGAAATATCCGTTTTATAGATCTATGATCCTGTTCAACTATATTGTTCAAATACTTAATTTGCCGAAGGCTTATTTCCGATTTTCATATTCTTCCTGGCTTACCGCTTTTCTGCCACTGTGAACCTTATTACGAATGCGGTTCCAGCATCCCTTTTTAATTCAAGTTCGCCCTCTAGCTGGTCCACCAGGATTGACACCAGATGCATGCCAAGAGTCTCAGAATATTCCAGATCAAAGCTCTCAGGCATACCCACTCCGTTATCCGACACAGTTAGTGTAAAATTGGCTTTTTTAAAGCCTTTGTTTTCGTTTTTGTTTTCGTCTTTTAGTTGTTTGTCCATGCATTCTTTATTTTCTTCTCTGCGAAGTTTTATTTTAACTGTCCCCTTATCCCTGCCTGGAAATGCATGTTTGAGAGAATTGGAAACAAGTTCGTTAACAATTATTCCCAGCGGGACTGCGATATCCATATTAAATAACGAGTTTTCTTCCAGATCCATATTTAAGCTGATATCGGTGTTTCCAAGCTTATATGTCAGGAAAAGATTTTCGGCGAGTTCTTCAATGTACGGTGAAAAGTTAAGCGTGTCGAGTCCTTCACCTTTGTGCAATTCCTCATGGATAAGAGCCATAGATATTACTCTGTCCTGGCTTACCCTGAAAGCTTCAAGGACTTCAGAATCGTGAATATATTGTTTGTTCTTGAACTTCTCAGCCTGAAGATCCAGCAGGGAAGAGATTACCTGCAGGTTATTCTTTATCCGGTGGTGAATTTCCTTTTTACGTGCAATCTCGATATTTGCGAGGGCTTCTTCTGCTTTAATGCGCTCAGTAATGTTTCTGACAACAGCTGAGACGGCTACAAGCTCTCCGGATGAATCAAAAACCGGAGAAAGAGTTATCGAAATATTTATTATGGTACCGTCTTTTTTTAACCGTAAAGTTCTGTAACGCTGGATCTTTTCTCTTTGTTTAATCTTTTCGATTAATTGTTTTACTTCCCCTTTAAGATTATCCGGTTCGAGTATTGACACGTTTTTTCCCAGAATCTCTTCAGCTGAGTAACCATAAATCTCCTCTGCCCCTTTATTCCAGCTGGTAATAGTACCATCAAGAGACTCGGTTATAATAGCATCGTCTGAAGATTCCACAGCATCCGCCAGTTTCTTAAGTTTCTCTTCTGCTTTCTTGCTTTCTGTAATATCCTGAACTGTTCCCCTCATTCTAACAGGAGCATTTTTTTCCTCAAAAATAACTTCTCCCTGTACATGGACTACACGCTCTTCTCCATCAGCCAGGATGATTCTATGATTAATGTCAAAGGGCTTTCCTTTTAAAGCTCTTTTAATGGCGTTGTCCACATATTCCCGATCGTCGGGGTGTGTGTGACTTAAAATCTCATTGTAGGATGAGCAAGATTCTTGAGTAGTAAGTCCGAAAATACGATATATTTCATCAGACCAGTACATTTCATCCGTTACAAGATCCCAGTCCCAACTTCCAATATGAGCCATTTTTTGAGCTTCAGAGAATCTTCTCTCATTTTCCACTAATGCATTATAAGTTTCTTCAAGTTCAGCTGTACGTTCTTTAACTTTTTCTTCTAAACTGTCACATGCTTTTTTAAGGGCTTCTTCTGCTTTTTTGCGCTCGGTGATATCTTGCGTTATGCCAAAACCGCTAGTCAGTGCTCCGCCTTTGTCAAATTCAAGATATGCCTTTTCACGCACCCACCTGATCTTACCGTCCGCGATGATGCGATGCTCGATTTCTTTTGGTTCGCTCACCAACCCCGCTTTCCATTCCTTCTCAACATACTCTCTATCATCCGGGTGGACCGCCGTAAGAAAGGTCTCATAGGTCAAGGGAGTGCCTTCTGGGATGCCAAAGATACGGTAATTTTCATCGGAACAAGTCAATTCGTTTTTACGCACATCCAGACGCCAGCTGCCGATATTTCCCACAGCCTGGGCGTGATTGAGATCTTCCCGATTCTCCAGAAGCGCATTCACAAGGGTGTCGCGTTCCTCCAGCGACTTGGCCAGCTTGATATTGCTGTAGCTTAACTGCGAGATCATATTGGCAAACGTCATGAAGAAGGCCATGCCTGTATCCACAGCCTCCCTGCTTAACCGTGGAACTTTCTCAAGCGCCGCTATGTACTCCTCTTCGTTGAAACCATACTGTCTGGCCCGGGATCGGAAAAGCTCATAGTCCAGAGACTCGTCATCAAAAAAGAACTGTCCAGAGAAGACATAGCCTATATGCTGGCTTTCCACTATGATGGGAGTTGCTATGTCCCACATATTGTTCTTGCACCTGTACAGCTTAAACTCTCCGGGGGAAACGTCAGTGGACAGCTCTGTGTCGCTTTCTATGCAGTGCTTGCAGGTTTCGGGATGAACTCTGTGGAATCTGGTGCAGATATCCTGCCAGCCGACACCTATCAGAACATTTCCTTTGAGATCATTCAGGCCTATGGGAATATGAGCAAGCTTATAGAAATCTTCCATAAGGGGTTGGGTAGCCTCGACATCAATGATCTTGGCAAGCTCAAGGTTCGCCGTCTTCCGAGCAGGTGAGAGAATATTTTCCAGCTTCAGCCTGATATGTTGCTCTCTTTGGCGCAGCGCCTCTTCTGCTTGCTTGCGCTCAGTGATGTCGGTGAGCATACCCAGCGAGCCTGTAAACTTGCTATCCTCATTAAAAGAGGGTCTGGCACTTATAAGCACCCATAAGGCTAAGCCATCTTTACGTCTTAGTCTCAATTCATAGATCTCATCGATACCCTGTCTCCTCTTTTCCAGATTTAGTTTAAGGATAGCCTTACTTTCTTCATCGGCAAAGTCCCACACAAATCTACCAATCATTTCTTCCTGACTGTATCCTAACATCTCCGCCATTCTCTCATTGACGTAAGTAGTCCTGGCTTTAGTGTCAAGTATCCATATGCCCTCGTTGGCTACTTCAATGATGTTGCGGTACCTCTTCTCGCTCTCCTTAAGTTTTTCTTCAAATTTTTTCTGATCACTTATATCGAATATGTAAATGTTTACGCATTCTTTTTCGGGGAAAGGGTGAAACGCGATGAGGTATACTTTTTTTCCCACTTTAACTTCCGTTTTTTCCTGGTTATTTTGGGAAATTACCCTTTGCACAAAATCTCCGATACAGGAAGGTAGTCTTTCTCCGATTCTCATATCCCACTCGTGCAATAAGGGCTTGCCAGCCTCGTTTGAATAAAGAACAGTCCCATCTTTTTTCACAGTGAGCACGGGATTCGGGTTCTCCTCTGAAAATTGCTCCATGTTTGCTTTCATTTATTCTCTTCAGATCCCTCTTCTTGACGGTAGTACGCTTGCTTCAATGAACGTGTTCACAAATTAACACATTAATTGTTACGCTTATTTCTTGTCCTGATATATACGTTATATACATTTGAAGTAAAATTAATCGTTGTTAAATTGGTTAAACTTGCATATTATTGTTAAAAGCTCAGTACTATTGATTTCTCAGTTCAACTGCGTAAATCCTAAAGTGATAAAACAATCCGGAACATAGAGGATGAGCTTGTGGACTTGCGAACAGTAGTTCGAGGGATGAAGCAAGAAGCCACTTCCTCGCTTTCATCAGAAAGCAGGGAGGGGTAGTTCACCCTTCTTCTTTCCCCTTAATGTAAAGTCGGCCTCTATATACAATCAAAATTACGGGCTCGGACGCTGTCCAGTAGGGTTCGAACTTAATTAGGAGCAAGTAATAGCTAATCCTGTTATCTTAGTGGCGAGATACAACCCGTCAATTTTTCTCGGACACGCCTATTCAAGTAAATATACAATATATAATATGCCCAAAATATTTCGTTATAAGATATACGTGACAGCTCCCACGAATAAGTTCGCAGGCATCTATGGTATTTCAACCAATGCAATGCTATACTGCCCTGGAGCAACTATTTATTCGTGTCTCGCTTCCATCGTTTCAAGTTTTACCTTTGAGACTTCTTCAAAGAACCTCATACTTGAGTTTCAGAGCAAAGTCAAGTGACCTTTGTAGCATTTGCAGCTTCCAAAGCAGAGCTCGACAACAGAGTATAATTGGAAAGTACAAAAATGTAATTAGTAGCATATTATGGGAGAGTTGACGGATTCATCCCATCAATAAATTGACGGGGATTCTCTTTCGCTCTCCTAAAAAAAATCACAGATTAAAAAGTTAAATGAAACTCTAGAACTGTGAGATGGGTTTATAATAAGACACTGCATTGAGAAAAACGCATGGAATCCGAAAAAAGAATAAGCTCTTGTGATTCTAAGAAAATGATTTCTGTTTGGAAAAAAGAAAAGCCTGAACTCAAAAATACTCATTCTCATGTATTGCAAAATGTAACTATATGTGTTTATCTTGCTTTTCAGACCTTTCTCAGAAGAGTAAAAGCAGGAGAAAACCCAGGACATTCGAGATTTGAAGGTAAAAACCGGTATGAAGGTAAAAACCGGTATTATAGTGTTACTTATATTCAGTCTGGATTCTGACTAAAAGCATCAAAAATTAGGAATTGCTGACAATAATCTTTTTCTTTTCCATATAATAATTTATGCTCACACCTGCAATTCCTTTTTCTTCGGGAATAGATATGTAAAAAATAGATATGTAAAATAAAGATTGAACCAGCATGAAAGACCTCTTACCAGCATGAAAGGCCTCTTATTTCTCTTCTGGCATTGCGAACTTTATAATAAACTCAGTTCCCGAATTTTTTTTCAATTCAAGTTCGCCGTCCAGCTGATCTACAAGGGTAGTCACCAGTTGCATGCCAAGAGTATCAGGATTTTCTAAATCAAGGCTTTCAGGAATACCTACTCCGTTATCTGAAACGATCAGAATAAAACTGGTGTCTTTTTTGCCTTCGTTTTCGCTTCTTATTTCGATATCGCATTCTCCGTTTTCTTCCCTGAAAAGTTTAATTTGGATTTTCCCTTTATCTCTACCTGGAAATGCGTGCTTTAGGGAGTTTGAAACAAGTTCATTAACAATTATCCCTAACGGAACTACAGTATCCATTTCAAGGAAGATTTTTTTCTCTATTTCCAGAACCAGATGGGCTCCTGAGGTTTCGACATTGTAGCACCTGAAAAGCTCCTTTGTAAGTTTCTTCAGGTACGCCGCAAAATTAAGGGTATTGATGTCTCTTGATTCGTATAGTTCCTCATGGATTAAAGCCATTGAAATAACCCGATTCTGGCTGTCCCTGAAAGCTTTGAGAACTTTAGAAGTATTGCAAATTTTATTCTCTGTGAATTTTTCAGCCTGAAGGTCGAGGAGGGACGAAACTACCTGCAGGTTGTTCTTAATCCTGTGGTGAATCTCTTTTTTGCGTACTTCCTCAATTTTCGCCAGAGCCTCTTCTGCCTCTTTTTTTTCAGTGATATCATTCATTATCCCAAGTACTCTGTGAGAGTTTCCGTTTTCATCCGGAAAGTGAATCCCGTTTTCTTCGACATAGATATAACTCCCATCTTTTTTCTGGAACCTGAACTCGTGATTAAGCTTTCCTCTTTTTCTTCGAAAAGCATTGATCCTTTCAAGTGCGGGTTTGAGGTCTTCGGGATGAATTTTTTCAATCCAGGAACTGAGTTCCATACTATCGAACTCTTCAGCTGTGTACCCTGTTATTTCTTCGATAGCGCCTGCCCATCTGACTCTGTTCTCTTTGATATTGAAATCATATATTAGCTGACCTGTCTGCTCCGTGATAATCCTATACCTTTCCTCACTTTCCTGAAGCTCTTCTTCTGCTCTTTTACGTTCAATGGAATAGCGGATAGAACGGTTTAATAGTCTGCCATCAACCTGTCCCTTGACCAGATAATCCTGAGCGCCTTTCTTTACGGCATCAATCCCTGTATTTTCGTCACTAATGCCGGTCAGGATTATTATGGGAACTCTTGAATTTGTTGCATGAATATCAAGAAAGGTTTCAGTACCATCGCTATCTGGCAATCTCAGATCTGACAATATCACATCAAACTGGTGTTCTTTAAGAAATTCCAGGCCCTCTTTAAGGGTCTCTACATTTTTGAGTTCATATGGGAAGTCGGCAAACTCTTCGAGCATCTCCTCGATTAGATTCGCATCCCCTGGATTATCCTCAAAAAGCAATATCTTTACCTTTTTTTCCATACCATGCCGTCCTATCCGGGTTACATTGGTCTTATTTCGATGGTAGTTTCACGACCTCAAGCCAGAAGTCCTCTATGGATCTAACTACTCTTATGAACTGATCAAAGTCGACAGGCTTGGTGACGTATGCATTGGCGTGGAGATTATAGGATTTAAGTATATCTTCTTCAGCTTTGGAAGTCGTTAAAACCACTACAGGTATATTTTTTAAGTCATCGTCTCTTTTTATCTCTTCAAGAACCTCACGTCCGTCTTTCTTCGGTAAATTCAAGTCCAGAAGAATTATATCAGGGCGTGGAACACCTGAAAATTGTCCTTCACCCCGTAAAAAGAGTATTGCTTCTTCTCCGTCTTCCACAACATTCAAGTTATTTCGAATCTTTGCGTCTTCGAAGACTTCTTCGATTAATCCAACGTCTCCTTTACTGTCTTCGACTAACAGAATCTCTATGGATTTCGCCACCTGTGTTCTCATTTATATAACCTTCTCGATGATAATACAAAAAAAACTTTTAGTTATTTTTTTACTTATTATAGAATCTGGTTAAGGTTTAAACCGGTTCTCAGAGTCAGATTTTCTCCACGATACTGTTTTTTTGACATTACGACACTGTTTTTTCTGATATTATTATTACTGTTTTTTTCTAAACATTATTGTTCACAAGGCTAAAACTACTCTTCATAAGGCTTTTCTAGGGTTAACTGGTAGAGTGAAATAAAAGGTTGAACCCTTGCCAGGCTCGGATTCTACCCATATTTGCCCTTCATGCCTTTCTATAATCTTTTTACAAATCGAAAGTCCAATTCCTGTTCCCTGGTATTCTTCCCTTTTATGCAGCCTTTTAAAAACTTCAAAAATCCTTTCGGAATATTTAGGGTCGATTCCTATTCCATTATCCTGCACTGAGAACAGCCATTGATCAGCTTTTATCTCTGCGGAAATCTTAATTTCTGGGGCTTTTTCACTGCGGAACTTTATCGCGTTGCTGATAAGATTCTGGAATACCTGAGCAAACTGGATGGAATCCGCCATTACTACAGGTAAATAACCATAAGATATGCTGGCTTTATTTTCTGTCATGGACACCTCCAGATCAGATAACACCTGCTCCAGAATAAATTTGCAATCCGTAGGCTCGAATTCTCTGGCTTTCGTAGTCACTCGAGAAAATTCAAGAAGATCATTTATCAGGACTTGCATACGAGAGGCTCCATCTACAGCAAAGTGTATGTATTTATCAGCCTTGCTATCAAGTTCACCCTGATACTTCCTCTGTAATAGCTGCAGGTAACTCACTATCATTCTTAAGGGCTCCTGCAGGTCGTGAGATGCTACATAAGCAAACTGTTCCAGTTCTCCATTTGAGCGGGCAAGTTCCTCTAATTTTTGTTGTAACATTTTTTCTGCTTTTCTACGTTCTGTAATGTCTCTTGCTGCGGCAAAGATCCCTATCACCTTGCCCGCTTCATCTTTATAAATCGAAGCATTATACAGAACAGGAGTTATATGCCCGTTCCTGTGCTGAATTTCAAGAGGATAATCCCGCACCAGCCCTTCCTGAAATACATGCTTATACCCTTCTCTGGCTTTCTCAGGCTCTGTGAAATAATCCGAGAAGTCGGTCCCGATCAACTCCTTACGAGAGTAGCCGGTAACCGATTCAGTAGAATTATTTACATCAGTGATTTTGCCGTCCGGACCGATAGTTACAAGGGGGTCCACGCTTGCCTCTATGAGACTGCGGTTATATGCATTAGCTAGTTTAATTGCTTTTTCAGCCCTCTTATGCTCGGTGATATCAAACAGAGCACCTATCAATCCGTCTATCTGATCTTTTATATTGAAAAAAGGAACTTTTGTTACGACAAACTCTTTCCCAAGGCTTTTTGTGAGATACCTATTTTTCAATTCTGCACGATATTTTTTTCCTTCCTTATAAATCTGAAGATCAATATTGTCATATTTTTTAATCAAATCTTCAGGAGCATTATCCGTAAGTTCCCAGTAGCTTTTACCAATTATCCGTTCTTTAGGAAGTCCCACAACTTCATTTGCAAAGAGTGAATTGCAGCCTATATACTTGCCTTCCGTATTTTTATAAAATATTGGAACCGGAACAGCATCAAGTAATGTTTCCTGGAAATTCAGGCTCTCTTTCAGGGCTCTTTCTGTCTTCCTGAGTTCGGTAACATCACGCGCAGCTGCAAAAATTCCGATAACTTCGTCATCTTCATCCCGATAAACGGATGCATTGTACAAAACAGATGTAACATACCCGTCCCTGTGCTGGATCTCCAGAGCATAATCTCGCACCAGTCCTTCCCTGAATACCTGCTTATATCCTTCTTTAGCTTTTTCAGGTTCGGTAAAATAGTTCGAAAAGTCGGTGCCAATAAGTTCTTTCCGAGAATATCCGGTGACAGACTCCGTAGCTTCATTTACATCCGTAATTCTACCATCAGGACCAATAGTAACCAGGGGATCCAAACTGGCTTCAATAAGACTACGGTTATACTTGCTGGCCAGTTCGAGTTCTTTTTGAGCCTTTTTAAGTTCGGTGATATCACGTGCTGCAGCAAAAACCCCGATAACTCCTCCATATTCATCCCGATAAACAGAGGCATTGTACAGAACAGGGGTCGTTTTCCTACTCCTGTGCTGGATTTCCAGAGCATAATCAAGCACTGATCCTTCCTGGAATACATGTTTGTATCCTTCTCTGGCTTTTTCAGGCTCCGTAAAATAATCAGAGAAATCAGTTCCTATCAATTCGCTTCTGTTATAACCTGTGACCAGTTCGGTAGCCTCATTTACATCGGTTATCTTTCCGTCAGGACCTATAGTAACCAGTGGGTC
Source organism: Methanosarcina horonobensis HB-1 = JCM 15518 (assembly GCF_000970285.1). Classification (NCBI taxonomy): domain Archaea; kingdom Methanobacteriati; phylum Methanobacteriota; class Methanomicrobia; order Methanosarcinales; family Methanosarcinaceae; genus Methanosarcina; species Methanosarcina horonobensis. Next base: position 1,227,161 of record NZ_CP009516.1, read on the forward strand.
CAGACTGGCTTCAATCAGGCTACGGTTATATGCGTTAGCGAACTCCAGCGCTTTTTCAGCTTTTTTCCTCTCGGTAATATCCTGAACTATCCCCATCATTCGGAAGGGAACATTTTCCTTATCGAAAATAACTTCACCCTGTTCATGGACTATGCGTTCTTCTCCATTGGCTAAGATAATCCGATGATCAATGCTGTAAGGTTTTCCGTCTAAAGCTTCTATGACAGCATTATTCACATATTCCCGGTCATCTGGATGTATATAACTTAAAAATGCATCGTAAGTCGCGCCGAATTCTTGAGGATTGCATCCAAAAATCCGATAAATTTCATCAGACCAGTATAACCCGTTAGTTACAATATTCCAATCCCAATTCCCAAGGTGTGCCATTTTTTGGGCTTCAGCAAGACCTTTTTCGCTCTCCTTCAGCGAACTGTAGGCCTCTTCAAGCTCCGATGTACGTTCTTCGACCAGCTCTTCTAAATTATCGAGTGTCTCTTTCAGTCTAGCTTCTGCTATTTTTATATCCGTAATATCACGGGAGATAGCAAGAACAGAGGTCACTTCACCATCAACAAACTCCGGTACTACTCGAGTATTAAAATGATATTCCTGCCCTTGAGGCGATGTATACCGAAATTCCATCGTTTTGGGTTTGCCTGTGGTAAAAACCTCTTCATGATTTCCTTCCCAGAATTCTACTTTTTCTTGACTCATTTCCAGTTCAGTGTGAGTTTTACCAATGATTTCTTCTTGAGAACGACCATAAGGTATCTCAGCGGCAGGATTAACATACATATGGTGATTTTGTCTATCAAAACGGGCAATCACGTCAGGAGAATTTTCAGCCAATGTACGGAAACGCTTTTCACTTTCGGCAAGCTCTGCAGTCTGCTCTCTGACCAGCTCCTCCAGATGCTCCCTATGCTTCTTCAGCTCCGCCTCGGTGCGTTTTCGTTCAGTAATGTCAATCTTCATCTCGAGGATCATGGGTGAACCGTCAACATCGGTGAACGGGAAATCATAGGTATCAATCACGCTTCCGTCCGGGCCGGTGACTTCCCAATGGTGAGGCTGACCGGTTTCAAGCACTTTGTACGTTTCGCAAAATTCACAGGGCTCACTGCGCCCATAACAATATTCATAACAGTGCCGGTCTTCCGACTCACCGAACTTTTCGCAGAAGCTGCGGTTGGCAAAGGCAACATGGTAGTCAGGCGTCAACAGGCATATCATTGCCGGCAATGTCTCAAGCACGTCAAAGAGCCGCTGCCGCTCTTCCCGAACCGCAGCCTGCGCCTGTTTGATCTCGGTGATGTCTATGCCTACCTCCATGATGAGTGTAGAACCATCCGAATCCTTGAACGGGTAGTCATAGACGTCGTAGTTACGGCCGTCCGGACCGGTCCACTCCCAATGATGAGGCGCGCTCGTTTTGAGCACCTTGTAGGTTTCACAGTTCTCGCAGGGTTCAGTGCGCTGGAAGAGATATTCATAGCAACGACGGCCCTCAGACTTGCCAAAGCGCTCCTCGAAGAAACGGTTCGCAAACGGCACATGGTAATCCGGTGAGAGCAGTACCACGTAAGCCGGTAGCATGTCCAGCACGCTGTTCAATCTCTCCCGTTCGGCTTGCACAGCCTCGGCAACCTTACGACGTGCTTCGCTCTCGCGTAATGTTTCTTCAATTTTCTTTTGTTCAGTAATATCAGTTCCCAGAACAGTAATTCCTTCTGTCGAAGGGAAAACAGCCATCCTATAATATGCGTTAGTGTGTTTGCCGCCTATTTCAAACCGTCGTATCTCTCTTTTGTTCATTACTGCGCGAAGATTCTCCTCATAATCTGTGTCGGTATGTTCTGGAAACATTTGCCAGATGTTATTCCCAACAAAATCTCCGGGTTCCTTACCTATTTTCAAGGTAAATTGCTTGCTAGCATAAACAAAATTCCAGTCACGATCAAGAACATAAAAATCATCCTGGATACTGTTTAATATCTCACTTATCCTCCGGTTACTGCGCTCAATCATTTCTTCAGCTCTTTTGCGCTCGATGGCCACAGATACCTGGTCGGCTACGATGCTCATAAGGGCAAGCTCATCCCCCGTAAACTCCTTCCTGCTTTTCGTGCCAAAAGAAAGTGTGCCTATTGTTGTCTCTCCAATATGGAGTGGCTGACAGGAGTAGGCCTGAATCCCCATAGACCGCACGAGATCTGCACGCCTGTCCTCGTTATGTTGCACGTCCTCAGAAACTATACGGCAGCCATCCCTTGCTACGCAGCCGCATATGGCTACTCCTTTATCCAGCCATTCTATCTCTTTAGCTACGTCAGCGCTTACACCGCCACAGGCATTGAGATGGAGCCTGCCCTGTACCTCGTCAAGAACATAGTTAAAAAACACATCACAATTCAGGTGGCGCATTACCTTTTCAGCGATAGTCTGGATTATGGCCTCGGGTTCTTTGCTCGAAAGGAGGAGAGTGTTTGCATTACTCAGGAGTTCGAAGCGCTTTTTACTTTCGTTCAATATCCCATAAGCTTCTTCGAGTTCTTCAGCCTGAGCCTGCAATTCCTCGTTTTGCATCTGGAGTTCTTCGGACTGAACCTGTAACTCTTCCGATTGGACTTGAAGATTCTCGTAAGCTTCACGCAAAGATTCTTCAGCTTGTTTGCGTTCATTTATGTCACGGGCGACATGAACGCTTCCAATAAGTTTTCCTTTCGAATCATGAAGGGGTGAGACGCTCACCAGGAAATAACCACCCAGGCATTCCTCGCAAACCTCTGTGGTATGTTCAAGCCCATCTGAAAGCAACTGCCTGTGCGGGCAAAAAGAGGGGGGCTCGTCAGTCCTATGGACGGCACTAAAGCAAGTCAACCCTATGCACTCTTCCGGCGTCACCCCTAATTTTGCCGCCATTGCTCTGTTCGCACGGACAACTCTATATTCAGTGTCAAGCAGGACTATTAAGTCTGGTACAGCATCAAAAGTATATCCCCAATCTTTTGTAGCCTGAACAACTGCTTCTTCTGCCTTTTTGCGTCTGGAGCTTTCTATCTGCTCCCATTTTCCTTCCCTTTTAATCAAAGCGAATTGGTGATTATTAACCACATCAATTATCTCGGTTGAGTTGCACCTGTCAAGACTATAGGTGCAGAGAGCTATCATCTGGTAGTTGCCAAGGACACTGTCCACTTCTTCTTCATAATCAACAAAATCATTCCAATCCTTTTTTTCCAGCCAGAAAGTATTCCCTGTCAATCTCAAACCATCATAGCCATTTGCTAGAGCCTCATTGAGTTTTTCGACCCATCCGTTCAGCACTCTTTCGGAATCGAAAACACCCTCCTTTACATACCAGTGAGTGTAAGGAATAATTTCAATTTGTCCTTTCTCCAGGTAAACATCAAGGTCAGGAACAGCCCTTCTGAGGGCTTCTTTTGCCATTCCTACATCAAGAGGTTCTGATGTGACCCACATGCAAAATTCGTTATTTTCCAGCCCTGTTTTGAAGTAAGGGACCAGTACATCCATTAAATCTTCTTTTGTCTGGTAAAACTGGCAGAAGTGTGTTCCCCATGGTATATCACCAATAATGCCAATTCCAGACTTCCTTATTTTTTCTTCCCCATTTTTCTTCATTTTTTCCATTCCACAATTCTCTATAGATCAAGAATAGTTCAAAAATAATGTTTAGTAGGCTGAAGCTGATTTATTCTCTAAATTAGGGAGATTTTTATCTCCCTACACTATTATGCAGGACTTTTACGCTTGTTTTGCAGGAAATCTGTAATCTGACTGGTAAAAGTTCGTAAGATTAGCATATGTCCTTATCCTGTGAATATAAATAAAGGCATAAGTCCTGGAACTCACGGAAAACACGGACGGTGTGGAAAACTGCAGTTCTAAGTATCAGCACTCTTGAGTTTGGCGGAGATCAGGCTTTTTTCTATAGTTATTCCTCTAGTTCTTGTTCTGCGTAAGTTCACTTTCAATAAATTGAGTTTTAATATTTCTAAAAAATAAGAGGTCTATTCTTTATTTAAGCATTTGTAAAAATTAATTCTATTTCAGCTACCCTCTTTAGCGTGAACAGCTAAGGTGTAAATTACTTATAATAATAATTGCATGTGCCTAATTTTCACCCAAAATCATTAAAAATGAGATGCAGTAATTATCCTTATTTGCCTAAAAACCGGGAGCAAGTCCATGTTTACGGCATTAAAATAGGGTCGCGATTCTTAGCTGATTAAAAATTGTCTTTTTTGCTTCTTCTCTAACTTACTTTCCGTACTCACATCCTCTCGTGCAGTATTCCGGTTCAGGTGTGAGTTCTAAAGGTGTAAGTTCCGAAGTTCTTTTTTCTTCCTGGTTCCGAGCAAAGACGTAAAGAAAAGTAAACTCTCTGGAAAATCTCTTACCTGAGAAGATTTCTTATTTTTTCTCTAATATTGTGAACTTTATAACGAATTCAGTTCCAGAACCCTTTTTCAATTCAAGTTCTCCATCCAGCTGGTCTACAAGAGTAGTTACCAGTTGTAAGCCAAGAGTACCAGAGTTTTCCATACTAAAGCCTTCAGGCACACCTATTCCATTGTCCGAAACAGTTAAGATAAAACTCTTATCCTCATATCCCTTTACTTTGCTTCTGTGGCTGTCGCTTGTAGGTTCTCTGCTTTTTTCCCTGCTCAACCTTATCTGGATAATTCCTTTATCTTTGTCTCGAAACGCGTACTTAAGGGAGTTGGAAACAAGTTCGTTCACAATCAGTCCCAGCGGAACGGCAGTATCCATATCAAAGAAAACATTCTCTTCCAGATCCATATTTAAACTGATATATGTATTCCCAAGAGTGTAGGTCTGGAAAAGGTTTTTGACAAGTCTATGAAGGTATGGTGAAAAACTCAGTTTGTCATTCCCCCTACCTTCGTGAAGCTCTTCATGAATCAGGGCAATGGATATTACTCTGTCCTGGCTTTCCCGAAAAGCTTTCAGGACTTCCGAATCCTCAATATGTTCCCTGAATTTGAAATTTTCAGCCTGGAGGTCCAGGAGAGAAGAGATAACCTGAAGATTATTCTTAATCCTGTGGTGTATTTCCTTTTTGCGGGCAGTTTCGATGTTCGCAAGAGTTATTTCTGCGTGTTTCCTTTCCGTAATATCTTTAATTACCCCAAGAATTCTGCTTATAGTGGTTTTTTCATTTCTGAGGAAGGTCCAGTTATCTTCAAGATAAACATATTCTCCGTTCTTTTTTCTAAAACGGTACTCTGTTCTGTAAGAACTTCTATTTGATCCGAATTGTCTTTTATGGTTTTCCAGGAACTTATTCAGATCTCCCGGATGAATACGGGAAATCCAGAAATCCAGGTTAATAATTCCAAGTTCATCAGGAGTAAACCCTGTAACTTCTTCAATATTGCCTGCCAGATCAACAACATCTTTCTCCACATTATAATCGTATACTAACTGTCCTGTCTGCTCTGTTATTATACGGTGTCTCTCTTCGCTTAATTCAAGCGCTTGCTCAGCTTTCTTACGCTCGGTAATGTCCTGGATTATTCCCTTTATTCGGACAGGATTATTTTCTTCATCAAAAACAGCTTTGGATCGTTTATGGACAGTGCGTTCTTCCCTGTTAGCTAAGATAATCCTGTGTTCAATATTGCAAGGTTCTCCGTTCATAGCTCTCTTACAGGCATCAACTACACAGTCTCGATCGTCAGGGTGCACATAACTCAAATATTCATCATAAAGTGGTGCTAATTCTTGAAGACTACGTTCAAAAATACGATATAATTCATCGGACCAGAATGCTTCACCAGTTACAACATTCCATTCCCAATTCCCGATATGAGCCATTTTTTGAGCTTCAGCAAGGCCTTTTTCGCTTTCTTTCAAAGACTTATAAGCCTTTTCAAGCTCTATTGTACGTTCTTTAACCAGTTTTTCCAGATTGTCAAGTGTTTCTTTAAGTTTGGTTTCTGCTTCTTTCCGCCCGGTAATGTCGGTGAGCATGCTCATAGAACCTATAAGCTTGCCATACTTATCAAAAAGGGATTTAGAATTTACAAGAACCCATAACGGCAAGCCATCTTTACGTAATAGTTTGAATTCATAGCTCTCATTGATGCCCTGCCGCCTCCTTTTCATATTCATCTCGAAAACAGCTTTATCCTTTTCATCGGTGAAGTCTCGTACAGATTTGCCAATTATTTCCTCCCGACTGTATCCTAACATCTCTGCCATTTTCTTATTAACATAAGTAGTCCTGGCTTCAGCGTCAAGTATCCATTCAAGTACCCATATGCCCTCATTTGCTGTCTCAATGAGATTGCGGTATTTTTCCTCACTCTCGCGCAGCGCCTCTTCTACTTTCTTTCGCTCAGTTATGTCTATAAACGCGCCGACGCTACCGCGCACACACCCGTCTGCATCGTGCAGTGGGCTGGCTGATCCCAGAAGTACCCGCCGTTCCCCGCTAGGCAGCAGCACATCAAATTCCACATCGTGCACATCTATATCTTTCAAGGCGGCTTCTTGCATGGGCAATTCGTTTGCTGTCAACTCACGGCCTTTCCGGAAAAAGCGCCGTACGGATGTGATGTTCGCCGAGACATTTTCCCCGACTTCAGCCTCGTAGAGTTCATTTGCCATCCGATTGCCAGTAATATTGTGACTTTGCGGGTCGTGTCCGATACAGATGGCAACAGGTACCACTTCCATTATCGTTTCGACTTCTTCGGCTCGCCAGCGAGTTTGCTTTTCCAGCTGTTTGCGCTCGGTAATATCACGGGCAACATGAATACATCCGGTGAGCTTTCCTTCCGAATTATGTAATGGCGAGACGCTTACTATAAAATCGCCATCCAGGGAATCTTCGCGAACTTCTTCGGTGTGTTCAAGCTCGTCCATAAGCATCTGCCTGTATGGACAAAAAGCGGGTGGTTCGTCCGTCCCATGAATAGTACTATAACAGGTTAAACCCACACACTCTTTAGGTGTTATGCCCAGTTTTGCCGCCATTGCCCTGTTCGCACGGACAATCCGATATTTGTTATCTAGTATGGCTATCAGGTCCGGGACAGCATCAAAAGTATATTCCCAGTTTTTTGTGGCCTGAACAGCTGCTTCTTCTGCTTTCTTGCTTTTAGGACTTTCTATCTGCTCCCATTTTCCTTCTCTTCTAATTAAAGTGAATTGATGGTTGGTAACAACATCGATTATTTCGGTTGTATTGCATCTATCGAGAGAATAAGTACACAGAGCTATTATCTTAAAGCTACTGATAATTCCGTCCACTTCTTCTTCATAATCAACGAAATTATTCCAATCCTTTTTTTCCAGCCAAAAAGTATTCCCTGTCAATCTCAAACCGTCATAACCATTGGCCAGCGCCAAATTAATTTTTTCAATCCAGCAGTTTAAGATTCTCTCCGGGTTGAAGACACCTTCTTTTACATAAAAACAAGTTTCTGGAATAATCTCAATCTGCCCTCTATCCAGATAAATATCAAGGTCAGGGACAGCTCTTTTCAGGACTTCTTTAGCCTCCTCTGTTTCCAGAGGTTCTGAAGTGACCCACATGCAAAATTCGTTATTTTCCAGCCCTGCTTTAAAATAAGGGACAAGTATCTCTATCAAATCTTCTTTTGTCTGGTAAAACTGGCAGAAATGAGTCCCCCACGGCACATCCCCAATAATGTCAATTCCAGATTTCCTCAGTTGTCCTTTCATCCCATGCCCTTCTTCGGCTCATTCCAGCACTATCACTATTCACGAAAACGTATCTTACAAGATTTGGCCCGGTTTTAAGTTTGGACCCTATTCTCTTTTTATGATTTTATATAATCCCTTTTCTATAAAAGAAGTTTTAATTATCTTCAAAAAATAAGGTAAATTTATCTATGGTTTGGAATTTGTAAAAGAAAACAGAATTGAAACATCCTCTCAGTATTAATTCCCTGTTTAAGTGTTCTCTTAATCACAAGTGCTAGTTTGTAAAAAGTGCTATTAGATGTATTAGTAACTAGTTATTTTTTTATCTTATTTTGTAACTTAAGTGGGTAAATGTTTTTACTTTTCCATAAATGGAAATAAAGTCATATTTACCTCATTAATAAATATCCAGGAATTTAAAAACTTCTTAAAGCAGTCTTTTTTGCTTCTTTTTTAATTACTTTCCGCACTCTCAGCCGTTCATGTAGCATTCCTGTTTGGAAGTAAGTTCTACAGTTATTTTTTCCTTCCTGGATTCCCAATCTGAAACTATTTGAATGTCAATCCTACAATATCTTTTCCTTGTGATGCTGCTATCAGTGAAGAAGGACAAATTGAGCGAATCGATCTTTGGACGAACAAAATGTGGAAAAGTGGGGGAAGTCTCCATTTTCCAATTTACAGATTTGATGATTTAATAGGAATAACATTTCCTAGGTGAAAATATTTATATGTTTGCATCTCTATTGGAATAACTTACATTCCACAAAACAGAACAAAAAATAAGGGCTGCTGTAAATGTGGAATTGATAAGTTTTGATAACGTAAGTTTTTTCCTCTATGGAAAATCTCGCCATTAAAAATTTTAACCTGAATATCATGCAGGGAGATAAAATACTGCTCAAAGACATGTCAGGCGGAATGATATGAAAGCAATTGACGAAACAATGAGTATATACCAGATCTTAAGCGAATATCCTTTTTTACTAAAAATATTCAAACAGCATGGAATGGAGAAATTTGAAAACAGGGAAGTTCTTGAAAGTCTTGGTCCCTTACTAAAATTGAAAACAGCCCTGTCAATGGTATCGGTAAATAAGGACTCTTTTATTGAGCTTCTGAATAAGGCTGTTCTGGACAGTGAAGCAAAAGGAGATTTTACCCTTGAAGATTCCCCCGAACGACAAAAAGAGCTGACCCTTCTTGCCCTTTTGCCCTGCGGCATGAAGATGCCCTTTAACCGTGCATTTGACGACTTTTCAGCTGAATACGGCAGACAAATGAATAATGTTCTCCATTCTCTTGTAGAAGGTAATGTCAATCACGAGCTCTCCTATTATGCCTATATCGATTCGGTTACATCGATTGACGAACTGCCGGACATAATTATCAGTTCCGATATAAACAGCTTTTACCACAAACCCTTCAGGGAGAATTTCCTCAATAAGGAGTACTTTGTAAGTCTTAACCCATCCCCCATGAACACTGATCTGGAGTCCATCGGTTTTGCCGATCCCTGCGGCCAGTTTACCATGATCTCTGCAAACCTTCTTGTTCTGGTTACAATAGATGAGCTCATGAAGGACAATACCAGACCGGAATCCTGGGAAGATCTCTTAAAAGACGAATTCCGGAACAGGGTTATTATGCGGGGACAGGACGGTTTTTTCTGCAATGGAGTACTGCTCCCTTTTTACCGGATGTACGGTATGGAGGGAATTGAAAAGCTTGCTTCTTCAGTATATACGGGACTCCATCCATCCGAGATGGTTAAAATGATAGACAGTAAAAAAGATAATGTACCGCCCATGTATATCATGCCTTACTTCTTTGCTAAGAAAATTCAGGACAAATCCCGGATTACAATCAATATCCCTTCGGAAGGAGCTATTGTAAGCCCTGTACAGATGCTGGTTAAAAAAAGTGCTGTAGAACGTGTTAAGGAGATTACGGATTTCTTCTGTGGAAAAGAGTTTGCGGAAATCTCTGCCAGAGCCTTTTTCCCGACAACAAACCCTGAAGTTGATAACAATCTTGAAGGAATCAACTCACTCTATTGGCTGGGCTGGGACTTCCTGATGAATACAGATATAGGAACCCTTAAAAAAGAGGTTGAAAAGGTTTTCAATAAACAGTTCAGGGAGACCGGAGGTGTTGTGTGAAGCTTGTTACGGTAGCAGGTCCTCCGTCATCAGGAAAAACCAGTATCATTATCAAGACCATCGGAGAGCTCAGGCACAAAGGCTTCACAATCGGTGTGGTCAAATTTGATTGTCTCTCGGCTCAGGATGAGGAGATATATTCTGCTCACAATATTTCGGTCAGGACCGGTCTCTCAAGAGGGCTCTGTCCCGATCACTTTTTTGTAAGCAATATTGAAGAAGCCCTCAGGTGGGCAAAAGAGAAGAAGTTTGATTTCCTGATTACCGAGAGTGCCGGTCTCTGCAACCGTTGTTCTCCCCATATTAAGGATGTTCTGGCAATCTGTGTTATTGATAACCTGAGTGGGGTCAACACACCCAAAAAAATCGGCCCAATGTTAAAACTTGCAGACATTGTTGTTATTACTAAAGGGGACATTGTCTCCCAGGCAGAGCGTGAGGTCTTTGCATACAGGGTCAGGCAGGTTAACCCCAGGGGAATGATAGTTCAGATTAATGGTGTTACAGGACAGGGCAGTTTCTATCTTGCAAAACTCGTAGAAAAAACTTCTACAATTGAAACCCTTCAGGGAGCCACACTTCGATTTACCATGCCCGGAGCTCTATGTTCATACTGTCTTGGAGAGAGAAAAATCGGGGATGACAGGCAGATTGGTGTTTCAAAGCTGGTAAATTTCAGAGGAGAAGTAGATTGCGAGGAGAAGAATAGATTGCGAGGAGAAGAGTAGATTGAAGACAGATTTGCTTCACATGACGATAAGTGAACTCAGGAAGATGATGCCCTGGATAGAGGATTACTTCTCTTCATTTGCAATTGATCCTGTGCAGTTCGGGAACAGAAAACTGGAAGAGCTGGGTTCGATCCCTGGTGAAGATTATTTTATAGAGAAGGGAAGCAGCTATCTCACCTTTATTGATGGTTTCTTTCTATTTATTGAGCAGGCAAGAGCTCTTCAACAGGGAAGCGGGTCCACAGTTGAATCCCTGACCGTGCTCCCAGGACGTAATAAGAACGGTGAAAAAGAGGCCCTTTCGGTAGAACTAAAAAGGGGTGAGGTGACAGCAATTGTCGGTCCGACAGGCTCAGGCAAGTCACGTCTTCTGGCTGATATTGAATCTCTGGCTCAGGAGGATACTCCTACCGGACGCAAAATATTGGTTAACGGCCGAGCTCCGGGTGATGAGGAGCGTTTCTCAACTGAGGGACGTTTTATCGCACAGCTTTCACAGAACATGAACTTTGTCATGGATCTCAGTGTCGAGGAGTTTCTGACCCTGCATGCCGAGAGCCGTATGGTTGATGAGGTATCCCGTATTGTTCAGAAAATATATGACACTGCAAACATCCTGGCAGGAGAACCTTTCAGCAGGGAAACTCCTGTTACTGAGCTTTCAGGAGGACAATCACGTGCTCTGATGATTGCAGATACCGCACTTCTCAGTCCGGCATCCGTCGTCCTGATCGATGAGATTGAGAATGCCGGAGTCGACAAGGTGAGGTCTCTGGAGCTTCTGGTAAGTAACAACAAGATCATTTTAATCAGTACTCATGACCCTCTTCTGGCTCTATCGGCAGATCAGCGGCTGGTCATTCAAAATGGCGGGATTTCAAAACTTTTGAAAACCACACCGGATGAGAAGAGGTACCTGAAGAGCCTCGAAAAAATAGATAGCAAACTTACTCTTCTCCGAAATCAGTTGAGAAGGGGTGAAGAAATTGATTTCAGTGATCTTCTGGCGTAGATTGATTTCATGAGGATAAAGAATAGCACAAAATTTCCATAATTTTTTATCTTACTTTATAATCCAAGTGCAGTAAATATCTTCCATTCCAATACATGGAAATGGCGTAATATTCACTGCATTCTAAGACTCTAAAAATTTAAAAACTGCTGAAATTATTCTCTACTTCTTTTCCTATTACGTCCCGCACTCCCAGCCGCTCATGTAGCATTCCTGCTTGGATGTGAGTTCGTCCGTGCCAATTCCCATAGATTCAAGCTTCAGTTTTGCCACATAGGTATCAAGTTCTCTCGGGACTCCGTGGACTCCGTTCAAAAGCCTGTTTTCTGCAATGTAACGTACACAGAGTGCCTGGTTTGCAAAACTCATGTCCATGACTTCGGCAGGATGCCCGTCACCAGCAGCCAGGTTTACGAGTCTGCCTTCTGCTATTACGTTAATGCGCCGGTTGCCGATGTCGTATTCTTTTATGTTGTGCCTTACAGTCCTGGTGGATTTTGCAAGGGATGCAAGGGCTTCCATGTCGATTTCAACATTGAAGTGACCTGAGTTTGCAAGAATTGCCCCGTCCTTCATTACCTTGAAGTGGTCGGCTGTAAGAATATCGCGGTTTCCGGTTGCAGTTACAAAGAGGTCTCCGATTTTTGCAGCCTCTGCCATTTTCATAACCCTGTGCCCGTCCATCCTGGCTTCAAGTGCTCGTATTGGGTCTACTTCGGTAACGATTACACTTGCTCCGAGGCCTGCAGCCCGCATTGCAACTCCGCGTCCGCACCAGCCGTAGCCTGCAACAACAACATCTTTACCTGCCACAAGGAGGTTTGTGGTCCGGTTGATCCCGTCCCAGGCTGACTGTCCTGTCCCGTAGCGGTTGTCAAAAAGGTACTTGGTCATTGCATCGTTTACTGCTATTACAGGCATCTTCAGTGCACCGTCTTTTTCCATGGCATGAAGCCTGTGCACCCCAGTGGTTGTTTCTTCGCAACCTCCGAGGATCTTCGGGAGCATCTGCGGTCTTTCTTTGTGGAGCTTGAATATGAGGTCTGCCCCATCATCGATTGTGATGTCAGGCTCAATGTCAAGGACTTTGTCGATTGCTTCGTAATATTCGCTCGTGCAGCACCCGTATCTCGCAAAACAGCTTATGTTTTTCCGGGTGTCGAGAGCAGCTGCCACATCATCCTGTGTGCTCAGGGGATTGCAACCTGAAATTGCAACCTGTGCACCGCCTGCAGCCAGGGTCTCGACAAGGACTGCGGTTTTTGCTTCTACGTGCAGTGCCATCCCTACCTTAAGCCCTTTGAGAGGTTTTTCTTCCTCAAATTTTTCTCTGATGATGGCAAGCACCGGCATATGGTTTCTTGCCCATTCCATTTTCATGTTTCCGGATTCTATGAGTTCTTTTTCTGTCATGGTGATCCCGTCATATCGAATTAATGATTAGATAAAACGCTGAATGAAACGATCGAATATGGCTCTACTTTGATTACTCAAAATATCTCTACGAATGCACTTAATCCTTCAATTACTCCTGTAACTCTGGCTGCTGATATCTTTAAGTTGACAGATTATTAAGTTAGGTTCTCAATACTTATTTTTTCTGTATATTTATATGCCGTGACCTGGCTTCTCAGGCATTTACCCTTGCTACAAGCTCTTCTGCGGCTTTTTGAGCTTCTTCAATAACTTTCTGCTCATCCAGCACCAGAACTTTGTAGTCGTCCATAAGGATTTTTCCATCCACTATTGTTGTCCTAACATCGCTTCCTTTTGCGGAATACACCAGGTGGGAAGTAACATCAAAGCAGGGAGTAAGGTGCGGTTTTTTCATGTCAACTATGACTATATCTGCCTTCATTCCCGCCTTTAACATGCCGGTTTCCGTTCCAAGAGCCTTTGCCCCATTAACGGTTGCCATCTTCAGTACCTGGTGAGCTGGAAGGGCAGTAGGGCTGCATGTGCTAACTTTATGCAGAAGGGCAGCAGTTTTCATTTCTTCAAACAGGTCAAGGTTATTGTTTGAGGCACAGCCATCAGTCCCGAGGCTGACATTCACTCCTCTTTCAAGCATCTTATGGACGGGTGCAATTCCGGATGCGAGTTTCATGTTGCTTACAGGGTTGTGAGATACGTTTACTCCTCTTTTCCTTAAAATTTCTATATCTCCGTCAGAAAGCCATACGCAGTGGGCGGCAAGTACGTCAGGTCCGAAAAACCCTATATCGTCGAGCATATGCACCGAACACTTCCCGTACTTTTCTTTCATTGCCAGCAGTTCGGCTTCGGTTTCAAGGACATGGATATGGAGACCTGCTCCGTCTTTTCTGGCCTCTTCTTTTACCTTTGCAAGAAATTCCTCAGAACATGTATTCGGGGCATGGGGTCCGTACATTGTCTTTATCCTGCCGCCTGCAGCTCCCTGCCAGGCTCTAACAAAGCGTTTTCCTTCTTTAAGGTCGGTTTCCCCTTTTTCTTTGTTCCATAGCTCGATCAGGCCGTGGGAAAGTGAGGCCCGAAGCCCGGATAGCTCAACGGCTTTTGCAGTCTCGTCCATAAAGAAATACATATCTGCAAAAGAAGTAGTTCCGGATCTGATCATCTCGAGACAGGCAAGCAGGCTTCCTTTATACACATCTTCTGCTGTAAGCTGAGCTTCGGCAGGCCAGACGTGATTCTCAAGCCAATCCGCAAGCTGCAGGTCATCTGCATAACCCCGGAATAGGGTCATTGCTGCATGGGTATGCGTGTTTACAAGCCCTGGCATTACAACCGAACCTTTTGCATCAATCACGGTTTCAGCACTTTCTTTTGTTTTCTCCCCAATTTCCGTGATTTTTCCGTCTTCAATTACAATGGTTCCGTTTTTCAGGTCTCCCGCATCAGGGTTCATTGTTAAAACATAAGCATTTTTTATTATTACATCAGCCATATGATCATATCCTTAGGTTTGAATGCAGTAAGATAGTAACGCAGCTTTATGGAACTTTAATTTTATTGAGCTGTAATATTATTGAACTGTAATTCTGTTGAACTGTACCCTTATTGAATTGCACCTTATTGGACTGCAATTTGTTAAATAAACTCTAATTTAAGAGGTTCTCGTAAAAAAAGTTGTCCTGAGAATCCCTGTTATTTAAAGTCTGGAATCTTTATTATAAAGCACAGAATCTTTATAAAACATTTTTCCCTGACAAGTAATCTGATAAAACGTAAAGCCCCAATAATTTCTGGAAAAAAAGCCTGTATTTCAAGTTTGAGGATTTTACCCCAACCTTCTTTATTTCAAACCCCTGACCCCGGATCCTTAAAAATTAATTCTATTTTCAGGGTTTCTGCTTGTCAGTCTCGGTTTCAAGGTTCAGAGCCTCAAGGTAGAGGCGCATTATCTTAAGCCTTTCTTCTGCAATCCTTTTCGCAGTATCAGTGTTTAACTTCTCAGGAATAGTAAAAGGCTTATAATGCATGTACTCGTTAAAACCTTCAACAGGGTTCTCTCTATAAACAGTCTTTTTTGAGCTTCCCTTATCCAGTCCTGTCATGTGCTTCAGCATCCTGAGAGCACCCATTGAAAGGACAGCCCTGAAGATTCCTATTGCTCCCAGGGCATCAAGCCTGTCTGCATCCTGAAGGATTCTTGCTTCTATTGTTTCCGGAATTTTTCCTCCGCTGAATCTGTGATTCTGGATGCAGTATGTCACAGCTTCAATAGTCTTTTCCTCAACGCCTGCTCTGCCCAGGAATTCGGAGGCTATCTCTGCACTGTAGAGTGCATGGTCTCCTCCTTCCTCATGTTCTTTGATAACCCCTACATCATGCAAAAGAGCTGCGAGCTGGAGTGTGAGAATGTCTCCTCCTTCTTCTTTCTGGATTCCACTGCAGAGGGCTTCCACGCGGTTTATGTGGGACATATCGTGGGAACTTGGCTCTCCTTCATGAAAAGTAGCTGCAAATTCCCTCGTTTTTTCTATAAGATTCATAAATATCCTGTTTTCAGGCAATTATCCAGCTTTCAGGTAATTATCCAGCTTTCAATATTCTACTTCTGCAATCATTGTTTTGAGATGTTCCTGAATTTCAGAAATCGCACCTGCGATGGCTTTTTTGTTATCGTAACTGGTTATCAGTTTCACAAGCTCTTCTTTTTTCTCCTTTTTCATCTCCTGCGCGAGTTTTGCCATGTTTCCGAGAGCCCTTGTAACGTTGTCTACAATTGATATTGTAGCTGTTCTGGAGGTCCGTGAAAGAGGGTTCAGGTCTATTGTTATGACAGTTTTTCCCATTTTAACAAGTTTCTCGCAGCGGTCCCCATCCTCAAGGGGAACAAGTACAACATCTGCTGTATAGATCCCTTTGCTGCTCACAAGCCTTCTGTCATGAGATAGGTCAAGGCTTGCGTCAGGATTCTTTCCAAGCACTTCGGAAGCCCCACTCGCCTTCAGATGTTCTATTATTAGGTGTACCCGGGTGTCGGTTCTGTGGAAAAGATTTACTTCAATCTTGGCACCGGTAATGTCTGCCAGGGCAACGACTTTTTCCGGAGCCAGGGCTGCGACGTTACCATTTACTGAAATAACCGGATTTTCTGCCAGAAGAAGTGCAGCAACTGCAGCCCTCTCTGCATACAGGGCAGATTCGGTGCTTCTTTCCCCTATAAGGTAATCAAAGCTCTCGCCTCTCCCCTGGGCAATAAGCCCCTGGATACTTGTGATTCCCATTTTTACCCCGGCTGCAACCTTTTCACGGGCGAGCAAGGATTCGTATCTAGGGTGGTCTTGAGGTATATCTGTCATATAGGTCGCTTACCTTTATGCTTGTTAATTTACTTATTCTACTTTTTTTTGCCTTTTATTTGAAGTTTTAAAAATTCCAGAATTTTAAGGACTCTGCCTCGCTCTGAGGGCAGTTTTTGCGGTTCAGTACTTTTTATTCCGATAGTATTTAAGTTATAGGTGCTTTTTCCTGCACAGAGCTCTCTTTAGCTGCTTTTAATTAAATAATGGTTTCCCAATGCTTTTTTGTTTGATTCCGTTCCTCAAGTACGTTATTTACTAAAAAGGCTTTATCTTATTTTTCCGGAACTTTTTATCCGTTTCATATTTTTTGAAAGGTTCTGCCAGGTACAAA
This sequence comes from Methanosarcina horonobensis HB-1 = JCM 15518, assembly GCF_000970285.1. Classification (NCBI taxonomy): domain Archaea; kingdom Methanobacteriati; phylum Methanobacteriota; class Methanomicrobia; order Methanosarcinales; family Methanosarcinaceae; genus Methanosarcina; species Methanosarcina horonobensis. Next base: position 1,243,915 of record NZ_CP009516.1, read on the forward strand.
ATATTCAGAAATAATAAACTTCACCTGAAGCTCAGTCATAAAGTAGTCTTGGCACGCAGGTGCTGATCCCGTATTCAAGTACCTGCCCGAATTCCTGAAGGGCTTCGTAGAGTGGGAACTCCTGACTGTAGGGGGCGATTGCAAAAACCGTATCTCCGAGCATTGCCTGAGAAGCCAGCCCCCCGCTTGCATGTGCAGCCTCAATTACGTCCTGCGCCATATTGCTCATAAGGCCTGTCCTGCTGGCAAAGTCTTTTGCCTGATGCATAAAGGTTTCGAGAGTGGGTTTTTTAAGCAGCTCGGACATTGCAGTTTTTCCTGCGGCATTAATCCTTCCTGCTGTAGCCTCATCTGCAAGGATAGAATCCGTAGAAATCTCCCCGAGTACGATGCAGAAAACCCTTGCTTCTGGAGCAGGAATTCTGTCTATGTTTCCGAATTCGGGCCCTCCGGGCTGCAGTCTTATTACCACTCCGCCATTGGACTGGGCAGCAATGTCTCCAAGCCCGCTGCGGTTAATGACTTCAGCTACATGAGCGTATTCGGTCAGGTCCTTTACTGTCTTGTTTAAGGAAAGTGCCCTGTTCAGAGCGTAAGCTGTCCCGAGAGCTCCTGCACCGGAGGCTCCGAACCCGCATCCAACTGGGATTTCCGCCCAGCTCTTCACCCTTACAGGCACATCGGCCATCATCTCTACCACGGTGCGGGTAGTTTTGCCTTCAACCTTTTTTCCATTGAGGAAGATCTCGGTCCTTTCTACGGATTTCCCGACCTTCACTTCGGTCGTAACTCCTCCGTTAAGAACAATCCCGCAGCCGGTAGATCCTTTACGGCGGGGGTCATTATGCTCATGGATCTGAAAAAAACCTGTAATATGCCCTGGAGCATATGCTTTTGCTAAAAAGTCTGCCCCTTCACTCTCGTATGTATACATAGAAAACGCCTTTTTTTATTGTTTAAGTTATATTTCAAAGTTCACTTCTATTTTGTAGAATTTTCTGTTTTGCAGAATATTGTGCAGGTCTATTTGCAGAATCAGCCGATACAGCTGATCGCATACTCTACCGACTCCGATTATCTTGTTTTCGTTCTGGAAGCGATCAGGTTCTCAGAAAACCATCAGAGAATCCGCCGTGAATTCAAAAGTTTGGGAACCTCCTCAAGGATACTGGCTGCAAGTTTGCGTTTGTTTCCACTTACATGCCTGGGTTCGGATTTTCCCCGCCCTAGCAAGTAAAGCTCGTTTTCTTCAGTACCCATTCCGCCTTTTCCTACATCGTTTGCTGCAATCATATCGAGCTTTGTTCCTTCAAGGGTTGTAGCTGCCCTTTCAAGGAGTTCTTCTCTGCCGATGCCTGTTTCGGCTTTAAAACCTATTATCACGAGTTCAGGGTACCTTTCCCTGCATTCCTTTATTAATTTCCGGGTAGGTTTCAGTTTTAGCACAAGCTCTCCTCCGGATTTGATTTTCTCAGGAGAAGGTTCGGCTGTATAGTCTGCAATTGCTGCAGAACTTATCAAAACTTCATATCCGTTTTCCAGTTCCGAAAGCACAGCGTCTGTCATTTCGGCAGCACTTTCGGCAAAGACCTCTCTGATCCCTGCAAACCCGAGCCTGTCCCTGTGCACAAGGGTTACATCAGCGCCTCTGCGGTAGGCTTCAAGGGCAAGTTCCCTTCCAGTCTTTCCGGAAGCCCGGTTCGTGAGGATCCGTATAGGGTCAATGCTTTCGGCAGTTGAACCGCCTGTAATGATTACCTTCCGGTTTTCCAGGCTCCGGTTTCCAAGAGCCCTTTCTACCTCGAGCACTATTTCTTCATTTGAGGCAATTTTTGCAACGCCCTCTTCGAACCTGGGACCCACAATTGAGATCCCCCAGCTTTTCAGTTTCGCTATATTTTCAGTTACAGCCGGGTGTCTGTACATGGACTCATGCATTGCAGGGACAATCATTACAGGAACGTCTGAGCCGAGAGCCGTTGTTGCAAAAGATGTTACCGTGGTGTCATCTATTCCGCATGCGATTTTTCCTATGGTGTTCGCTGTTGCCGGCGCTATTAGAAGAAGGTCTGCCCTGCCTCTGAACCCGCAGAACTCTACATGTTCTACCCTGCCTCCGAGTTCTGTAATTACAGGGTTTCCGGTGGCGTAGTGCAGGGCGTCAGGGTGAAGGATATGCTTCGCAGCTTCGGTCATGACAGCATGGACTTCTGCCCCGTTCCGGATCAGTTCCCTTGCAAGTTCAACTACCCTGACCGCCCCTATACTCCCGGTAACGCCAAGGACTACAGTTTTTCCGGCAAGAGATAAACTTCTGTGCCCCTGAATCCAGAGGGTGGGATGAGTTTTTTCAGCCTTATTCCGTGTGGGGTTTTGCTGGTCAGGATTCGTTTGATCCTTCTTGTTTTGTGACTCTTTCAATGGTTTTTTCATTCAGGCACCGAAATAATCAATAAGAATTTATTATGGAAATGAGCTCGCTTTATTGAAAAAAATCCTGAAATCACAGTGACATTAAATATGATATTCTTAAAACTTTCGAAATATAAGGAGCGATTAAACCTAATAGATACTGCATTTTATTTGAATGTTTTACATGGACTGCACTTTCTATTATCAGGCATGGCTGACAGTTTAATAATTATCCTGAATCTTTAATACTGCAACAACTATTTTATATTCGCAATATTGTTCTCATTAATCATAATTGACTTACGCTTATCTTACATTTATCTTACATTTATCTTTCACTTATCTGTAACTGGCTTATATCTCCGGCTGTGTTCGTACAGTTAATAAAGTATTGTTTATATTATACATTCAGTCGCTTTTGGGAATTTATTGAATTGTTTGAGGTTTATGAGAAAGGGTAGGAAGGCAAATGACCGATAAAAAAGTTACACAAAGAGAAGCTGCTACAGATGGGAAAAAAGGCATCGGCAATATAATAGGAAAAATCTCCAGAAAAGGCCGGCTGGAACTTGAAGTTGATAACCTTAATTCCAGGATAACCGAACTTGAACTTGCCCTCAAGGGTGCAAAAAATCAGCTTGAAAAGAAAGAAGCCCTTGCAAGACAGGCAGTTGCGGACAGGCAGGAAGCCGAGGTTCGATTAAATCAGGAACTTGTAAGGACTCAGACTCTGTCGCATGAGCTTGAAGCAATCCGGGCTCAATCCCAGGGTAAGCTTGAGTTTCGCGGGATCGAAAACCTGAGTCCTGCTGCTGTCCAATCTTACCTTTCCAAACTCAAGTCCTTCCATTCTCCTGCCGGAGACCTTTTGACTATTTATCTGCCCTCCGGAACTCGCCTTTCATCCTTTCTTCCCGAAAAGACCCTCGACCTGATTGAAGAGGAGACCCGCTCCCTGCTTGACAGGCTTGACCCTGAGACAGGCATGGTCTTTTTCTACGACCTGCACCGCATGATTTCCGAAACCATAATTCCTCCTTTCCCTCTAGCCTCTTCTTCCTGGCATCTCCGGGATAGTTTTGAAACCGTCCTCCTTGAGGAGAGCCTGAACGCCGGCTGTCGCATGCTCGTCCTTGTCCTTCATGCAGGGGAGTCCTTTATTGGCTTTGCTCCTGATGCCCGCGTCTTTGACACGGAGGAATTCATCAAAAGCAGTGTCAAAGAAAAACACAGCAAGGGAGGCTTCTCACAGCGCCGTTTCGAACGCCTGAGGGAAGAAGACATTGCCCACCACATGGACAAGGTTTTTGAGGTTCTGGATAAAATGATCGAAGAAAATTCTCCTATCGACTACGTTATTCTGAACGGAGATACCCCACTTATAAGGGGAGCTGAAAAGCGCCTTCCTCTGAATATTGAGGTTATTGAGAAACCGGCTGATATTAAGGTTGAGAAAACGGGCGGAGAGGAAATTCTCAGAACGGTTTTAAGTTCCAGAAGATATTTACTCTGAAGCATCAGAAATTTCAAGAGTAATCATTAAATATCTTAAGAAATTCCTTTATCATACAAGAAGAGTTCTATTTAATATGTGAAGACTTCTATATAATAAGGAGGCAGGCGCTCAAAAGGATATGTTTGCAAATTTATAGCTAAAAAGGTGTATATATCAGTTATTTAGGCTAGAAAGATGCAGTGTATATATAAAAAACGCAAAGAAGTAATATTATTTTAATTTCTTTTTTGAGTTTATTATCGGACATTCAATTTGAGAATATATTAGTCTAAATTTAGTATTAATTATTGACTTATCAGCTCATATGACTTTAGAATTGTATACTTTCTTTTTTATATCTTTCTTTGAATCTGAGTTGGGACATGTACTCATATAAAATACTTCTGACCAAATCATAAAACAATCAAAAATCATTAAACAATCAAAGACCTGGAAGTGATGTATGGGCTCAAAATTAGTTTGAAAATCGAATTGTTAGAGACTTTGGCCGGAAAACTTATAAGAAGTTAAGTAAAAGGAATTTATTGGAGTTCGGAAGTAGTTCCCAAGATCCCGAACTCCATAAAGTATGCCCTAAGAGGCAGTAATTATGTTAGCTTTGCTTTTATTTAAGCTTGCCTGATTCTGCCTCCTGGGAAATGAACAGGAGTGATTATGACAATGAAGAAGAAATTTGTATTAAGTGTATTGCTTGCCACAATGCTTCTGATGAACATAGCATTTGTGCCGGTAAGCGCACAAACAGAAACATCGTCAGTGAGCTCAGATGTCAAACAGGTTACTTTAACACTTGATCAGCAACCTGGAGATCTATACATTCCTACAGAATGTAAAACAATCATCGACTTAAGCAAAACAAAGGTTGATAAAAAATCAGCGACAGCTCGATTATCAGGTACTATTGATAAGAACAACTTAGTTACTCTTGAAGGTGTAATCACACTTGATGGGGAAAACGAGAAAGTTAACTTATCTGGTAAAGCATACCAAGTGTTTATTGGATGGGATGTGCCAAAAGGAGCAAAACCTATCATTACCAAACTGAGCAGTGGACCAATATCCCACATCGAAGGCATAACAGAGACATATGCAACTTATGGCAATCTGCAAAATAATATCTCCAAAATAGACAATGTGACAATTACCCGTTATGAAGGCGCAACAAAGATGTATGCAACATATGTCGATCTGCAAGATAAAGAGGGGAAATACAAACTACATGGTGAATTCTATAAAGACGGAACAGGAGGTATTGTTGGGAAAGTTATGAAGAACGGAGTTGAATGTGATCTAGGTCTTTTGGGACTATCTAAGAGCCTATATGAAAATGTTAATCCAACTGTTTCACCCGCCAGTAGTTCTAATTTCTTGGATGTACCTCAAAGAAGTCAATGGGAAATATATTGGTACTCCCCATATAATTACACTGCTGCAAGCCAAGCCTGTGGAGAAGCGTCTGCTGCAATGCTTCAAGAATATTATACAGGCCAACGTCCAGAAATATGGAATATCTGGGTTGCTTGTGGTTCTCACGCGGTGACTGGTAATGATTTAATGAGTTATTTTAATTCCATAGGAATGGGTTATATAGGACTTGCAAAAGCTTGGGGTACTACTCCGGATTATGTAAATACTTGTATCGGGTATGTAGAGGCTGTTGTCGATATGCAACATCCAATGATTTTGCAAGAAAACAGCCGATGGGGGACCCCTCATTCGGTAATTCTTAGAGGATACACAAGCCAATACTTTATATTAAATGACCCAAATACCCTCACCGGTTCAAATACAATGTATTGGTATCATAAAGATCTCTCTACATTTAACTTTGAAGACAATGTCGTGAAGTGGGTAGGGGGAGACGACAACCATAATACTGGACTTGCCGCTCTATGGTGAAATTCATGTGAACTACTGTTCACTTATTTTTTCTCAGTATTTCAATAATTTAATTGTGGATCAATGTTTGCTGATTTGAATTTTTATAAGGCTAAGACTGTTATTAATACTTTGGGGCTATATTAATAAATCAAATATCAATACGTCAAACAAAAGTATCGTTATTCCTAATATCACTCACTTTTTTAGCTATGCCGATCGAGTTCGTTCTTTGTACGTTTGAGCAACTTGCGAAATTGCCTTCTCTGAATCTTTTTAATCTCTTGATGCTATACCTCTTTTCACTGTTTCTCCCCGCAGTTGGACTTATAGTCTTTATGAAAAATACAAGAAAAACCTCATCTAGATGGTATTGGGGAATTTTACTTCTTCTGGGACTTATTCTAAATACGTTTCTCAGGGATGCTATGTTTATGGTTCCGTATAACATAAATGCTGTTAACCTCGTTTATGGTCAGCCATTCATTGCCACTTTTCCCATTCTTTATAAATGGCACATTCTAGAGCGTATATCTCCTATGAACATCAATCTCATGTTTTTCATTTCTATCTTCTTTTCTGTTGCTGCTGCACTATTCTGTCTTTCAGTCCCGGAAGAAAAAAGAAAAAAATTTATGTTACCTTTTGTATTCTCTCTCATCGCAGTACTTTCAAAATTGATCCAATTTATAGTACAACGACGTCCAGATAATCCTTCGCTTGAAATATTTCCAAATGAAACTATGTCCTATTACACTTTTGTCATATTTTCATTGGCTATTTTCTTCCTTGGTTTATCCTTCATAGAAATAGCTGTTAACTATGAACATGTAATGCCTGACGCTGTTAAATATAAGTAGTTACAAGCATCTCGTCGAGCCTATCCCAAAACATTACCTAATGCATTCATTATTGTCACCAATGTTACAACTCCTATTTTGGCATTATATGATTTTTGGATAGGTGTCAAGGCCGGTGAATAATTCCTCATTTTAGCCGGATTAAAATTCCCCAATTTCCAATCCTTGAGAAAAGCTCGAGGATCGTAAATCATGCTGAAAACGGAGGAAAACCCATTGTCAAGGACTTCGTACAAAAAATCCGACCTGAGCAGGGAGTCCCTGCTGTACTCCGCTGCGAAACAAAACCAGGCGTACAGGCTCAGGTTGACTGGGCAGAGATAGGAACAGTTGAGGTTGATGGAAAGATAAAGAAACTCTTTTGCTTCAACATGATTCTTGGATATTCCAGAATGAGATATGTTGAATTTACACTGAGCATAGACACCCCCACTCTTATTCAGCGTCATCTGAACGCTTTTGAGTACTTTGGAGGATTTACACCGGAGATTCTCTACGATAACATGAAACAGGTTGTTATCAAAAGAGCCTTAAAATCATCCGATTCTGAATGGAACTCACAGTTTGAAGATTTCTTCAAATGCGTTGGTTTTATTCCACGGTTATGCAGGCCTTACAGGCCTCAGACAAAAGGTAAAATTGAAATACAGTTGGTTTTGTCAAGAGGGATTTCTTCCTTGGAAGACGATTTACCTTTCTCGAAGACCTGAACGGCCAAGTTCACAGGTGGTTGGAAAGGGTAAATTCAACTGTCCACGGAACAACCTATCAAATCCCCTCTTGAACATTTTAAGGAGGAGAACCTGAGCCCTCTGGATCAGGTTCCTCCTTACAAAGTTGTCCATAAGGAAACCAGAAAGGTCTCCAGAGACTGTTATATTTCTTTCCTTAGAAATAAGTATTCTGTTCCTTACAGAAAAGAAACACAGGGAATCTGCTGCAATTGAGAGAATGATGAAAAGTGCAGTTTTTCCCGTTAGAAAGACTCTTGAGGAATTCGATTTTGAATTTCAGAAATCCATTGATAAAAAAGTAATCGAAGACCTTGCAACCTTGAGATTTGTCCATAATTCAGAGAATGTCGTTTTCCTTGGTCCTCCTGGAGTTGGCAAGTCTCATCTTGCAATAGCTCTTGGGATTGAAGTAGCAAAAGCAGGGATTTCGGTTCATTTTACCAATACAGGAAACCTTATCGAGAAGTTGAAAATAGCGAATCGAGAAGGAATGCTTGAAAAGAAACTAAGGGACTCGATGAAATATAAAGTGCTGATAATTGACGAAATAGGGCATCTCCCATTTGACGAAGAAGGAGCTCACTGCCTATTTCAGTTGATCTCAAGACGTTATGAAAAGAGCTCAACGATCTTGACATCAAATAAGTCGTATGGAGAATGGGGAGAGATATTCAAAGACCATGTAATAGCGGCTGCTGTACTTGATAGGATTCTCCACCACTCAACTACGATTAACATCAAAGGGGAAAGTTACAGGTTGAAAGAAAGGAAAAAACAGGGAATAAAAACAGGAAATATTTACCAGTAATTTCTAACGAGTTTATAAAAAATTGAGTAAACTTTATATTAAAAGATGAGGAAAAGTAATCCGGCTAAAATGGGGAAAAGTAAACCGGCATTGACACACATATTATGAGGGACTGAAAATCTCCACTTTTCAGGTGTTGGTATGAGCAAAATCAATAAGGAAATCATTTTTTTTATTATTTTTTTTATTCTCGTAATGATTGCTGGACAATTTATAAAAACTCCGGTTAATTCACAAACTCCGTATCCCGATTCCCAAGTAGGTGGTCTGTTTATTCAATTTAAAGATGAAGTTTCTGAGTCAGAAGTAAAAGCCATTCTTCAAAACTATAACATGACTCGGAACTATAGAATGGAATATGATACTAATACTATGGGTGAAGGATATTACATAATGGTGGACAAAGATAATTGGAGTGACATAAGAAGCGAACTTGTAACAGAGATGAAAGAAAATAATAAAAAAGGCTGGACTATATCTACTCCTGCTGACGTTATCAGAAAAGAAGATTATTACGTTCTTCCGGTTTCTGAACAAGCGACCCAGGATGAAAAGTTTCTTGCAATACTTGACAAATATGATATTGGGGTGAAAAAATTTATCTGGTGTGATATTCGTTTTCTCTATAGTGATGGACCCCTGACGTACTGGATTCCGGAAGAAGATGCAATAAGAATAAAAAATGAACTTGAGCAGAATGAAAATATCTTTGCTGTACAGCTAAGTTACATTTATAGTAACTAAAATCTAAATACTTTACAATCTTTGAGATCTTCAGTTGATTTTCGGCTTGAATGAATTACCTTCCTTCTTTCATCTATCCGGCAATTTAGCCATGATTTTTTAATCAGCCAATTTTTAGGAGTTTACATGAACGCAAAACTAGCTGATATGCTATCATGAATATCCGCACTGATAGCTCTTTTTATAGCATTATATAACACATATCTTGGATAGTTAGATAAATCAAAAACATACAGTTTGCAGTATGATACAAATAGCATTACGGAAAAACGGAGATATGTATAAAAAAGGTGAAAATAGCAAACAGACACCTGAGAGAAAACTTAGCCCTATAGTTGTTACAAGTGGTCTTTGAAAATGTTAACGACTAAGAGCTAAAAACCAGAGGATGTGAACCCGATACAATAGAGACAATGCATCAGGTTCATGAGCACATTACATCTGGAAGGAAAAAACGAACTGTAATACTTCCGGCCAAATTCTCTAACTGTCAATGATCAAGTAATAAGCTCATATCAAGTAATAAGCTTATATCAAAATTAGTTCGAAAATCGAATTGTTTGAGAGATTACACAGAAAACTTTTAGAGGATTAGGAAAGAGGAATTTATAGAGTTCGGAAGTAGTTCCCAATTCACCCCGAACTCCATAAGTACGCCCTAAGAGGCATAATTGTCTTAGCTTTGCCCGTATTTATGCTTGCCTGATTCTGCCTCCTGGGGATAAAAGGAGGATAACATGAAATATAGTAAATAAAGGCAGGTGCAACTGCATGAAATAATGCGGATGCCGCATTCACCTTCAAATTTCTTCCGATTCTGAAAAAACAATGTACTATCAAGCGGGAACAAATGAAATAAAGAAAAGAACTCTTTATCCAGATGATATTGCAGGTATCAAAGCTATTTATCCTTAATAGGTGATCGTCATGAAAAATAACACAAAATACGTGATTGCCTTGGTTGGAGTACTTTCGTTGATAATTTTAGGTAGTTTAGCATTATCCGATTCTTCGCAAGATAATACCAAACTTGTAAATAATGAAATGCCCCTATATAGTAAATCCAGTGCAACAATCCCAGCACTCAACCACACAGAATTAAATAATTGCTCCGATACGATTGTAATAGGCACGGTTCAGGAGATACTTCCATCAAAATGGAATACTGCTGATGGGAAAAGACCTAGTAATACGGATGATGCGTTTAGTCCATTCTGCCTTATCTATACAGATGTAGTCATAAGTGTAGACAAATATCTCAAAAACCCATTATCATCCAAAGAGGTTACTGTGAGAGTGGAAGGCGGAACAGCTGGACATGATACTTTGATAGCTGATTATGAACCGACATTCCAACCTGGCGAAAAGATTTTGCTTTATCTGATCAAAGACTTTGGCCCAGGCACTAAGAATATCGACCCTGAACACTTCCGAGTTACAGGATACAAACAGGGCAAGTTTACTTTAACTAACGATGGGAAAGCTATAGGATTTGATCGTGAAAGTATCAGTCAAGAGGAGTTATTAAGCACAATTAAAGAATAAAGTAAACGCGTATAACTGCTTTTTTCTACAAAACAACGTAGGAAGAGAGGGTAATTCTGTAACTTATGGCATTATCCTCTCTCACACCTTCCGGCAATTCATTCGTGATCTGATTTCCTTCTTTTTCTTTTTATATACATGCATTTAATAGATGTGTCACACCCGCATGAATATAATAGTGCGTGTATAGAGGGTACGAGCTACACCTAGAACTATGGGTCATTACGAAGTGGGAAGAAC